>CAVFYB010000041.1:0-14416 GCA_963626845.1 Bacteroidaceae bacterium
CAGGCTAAGAGTACACCCTACGCAACTTCTTCGGAAGCACGCCCCGGCGAATCACCTAAAAGCAAGATAGTCTTGGTAGGCAGGCAAGCTCGTTATCTTCTTGTCCTGGAAAGCGCCCACCCATAGCTCCTGCAAGGTTTTCCCTTCGCGCGTGAAGCCGTAAGCGGCCGAACAGGCCTGCGGTGCCTCGCCGTCATAGCAGGAAAACGCCACCGTTATCGTCTCGTCGTCATCGATGGGACGGGTGGTCTCACGTCCCTCGTTGGCCGATGCGGTATCGGTACCACCCTCTTTGGGTCCAGAAGAGACGATACGCGTCGCCGAGGACAGACGATATGAGTCGCCCTCGTGCGAAATGACAAGGTGCACTCCCGAGACAATCGGCAGATCGTACTGACTCTGCGCAGAAGAGACGCAAGCAGCCAGGTATTCCTTGAGCTGCGCGCCTGTCATCTGAGCACGGTACACCGAAGCCGGCGCCACTGAATAGCCTAAATCAGTGGCGGTCTTCTCCCCGGAATACAGCGGACAGCGTGCCATCTTCGCCGAAACAACGAACGCATCAGTGCCAAGCGAAACCGAAGCAGCCTGGGAAATAGAGCAAGCCGCGACGTTGCCCTTCGTGGAATCGTAGAGATTACTCACACCCTCGCTGAAACTGACGAGCGTCTTGGTGTCTTGGGTCTGCCGCGCTTGCAGCAGACTCTTCACTTCCTCTAGGGCGTCATCCGAGCTAAGCGCACCCGGTACCACTTCCTGGAACGTTGCGCCCACCGCATCCGAAACCAACTTGCTGGGCAGGTACGTGCGCACACTCTCGGACTCCAGACACGGTGCCAACGAGGAAAGAGCATCGGGCAGAACGACCTTTTCATCCTTTGAGGTGGGCACTAATTTGTCCGTCCCGATAAGCCCAAGATAATAATCCTGCGCCTCGGTGCTCATGATGCTTGAAAGAACCTGGACGGCAGGGGCATGGATAACCTCGTCGCTCGCAGTGGTAGAGGAAACACCCTGGGTTTTCACATCGCTCACCATACCCACGAACACCGGCTCGGCGAAGGCCCAACTCGAAGAGTCGCCGAAGAACGGCAGCGCACGCACGGTCATGTTGTGCTCAGATCCGTAAACCGAGGCCTTGCCATCCTCCAGGAACATCATGGCAGCCTGCCCCTCCAGGAACTGATGCTCCGCCTCTTCGGGTGAAAGCGACATGTCGCCGGGATCTATAACCTTCTGATCAACCAAGGTGGAAACATAGGAAACCGCATCATCGAAGGAAGACCCTTCCACCGATACCGTGCTCCCGCTCTTGTCTCGCTTGATGATCTGGCCCAACAAGTCCTCGGTCTTGGAAACAAGCGAGGAATCGGCAAAACCCTGCATCACCTCGTAGCAGACCTCCGCATCGCCCATGCCGGCAACGAAGCCGCGCACGCCCTTCTCTGAAAACTCCTGGCATGCCTGCAGGAACGACTCCTTGTCGGTGGGAATGGGAATGTCGTAGATCTCGAACAGGTAGCTGTTCACCACAATACCCTTGAACCCACTGGCGCCCGGGATGTATTTCATCTTGCCGTTGTCGCCGTTTATCTGGCTCAGGCTTTTCTCCGGGTAGTTCTGCGCCAAATCCGTCCCTGAAAGGTCGTAGAGAGAATCACTCAGTTGATCTGCGCTTACGCGATTGAAATCACGGGTGAGCACCACATCGGGGAGAGAGCCGTTCTTTGCCTGGTAGCTGTAGAAGTCAAGCGAGCTGTCTCCTACGATCCACTCGATGTCGTAGTCGGGGTTCAGGTCGTCGATATACTGGGCAAAACCGGAAGAGATAACAGAGTAATCCCAAACAGAAACCGTGACGTGGGTCTTCTGCTGGTCTGATTCGCACGAGCATAGGAACAAGAGCATGGCAACCGAAACGAGCGCGCAAACAGCACACCCCGCAATTCGCCGAAACAGGTTTCCTTGCCTTCCGCTCATACGCACCACGCCGCTCTGACTGCAGGCCGAGCGAAAACCCCGCCCAGCTCGTTCTTCTCTCAATATCAGTATATTGGGCAATCTCCCACTTCACATAATTCCCGTACACATCAACGTTTTTGGGGAATAACGAGAACATGATCCCAGATGGGCTTTGATACCATATCCCTACAGGTAAACCGAAGGGGTACCATGGACACACGCAAAACGAACCCGCGGCGCACAAGCGCACCGCGCAACACGAACCGCCAAGTCATCGATGCGCGCCCCACGCCACGTCGACACACGCAGGCAGCCAACGCGGACACCGAAAGCGTCAGTCGCCAAGCCGCGAATCGACCCTCCCACAGCCGCCCTACGCAAGGGCGCCAAATCAACGACGATGCCCAACGCGAATTCCGGCGTCGCCAACGGGAAAGCGGCGGGTCGGAAGCCGGTCGAAGCCACCGAGTATCCTCACGAAGCACCCAACAGGCAAATCGTCGCCAGAGCACACGGGGCAGCCATTCCGGCACACGGCGCGTCGGCACCCAAGATTCGCTTTCCTACCAGAACCTTACCCCGCGTGCCGGCACCGGCACGTATGTGCGCCATGGCTACAGCAGGAAGAAGAGCAAACTGCCGTTCTTGGCCGGCGGAGTCGTTGCCATTCTGATCATATTCCTTCTGGTAAACCTCATAGGGGCCCTAGGTTCGCCCTCCCAAAGCGAAGAAGAGCAGGAGCCGGCCGCCGCCGACATCGAGGTTACACCCACCTCACTCACTATCAGCTTTGCAGGCGACTGCACCCTTGGCACCGACGAGAACTTCAGCTCCGACACCAGTTTCAACACCAAGTACGAATCGGTAGGCGACCCCTCTTACTTCATGGCCAACGTTGCCAGTATCTTCGCCGCAGACGATCTTACCGTAGCGAACATGGAGGGAACGCTCACCACCGCAACACAGCGAGAAGACAAGACCTATGCCTTCAAGGGCTCGGCCGATTATGCCCAGGTACTGGTCAAGGGCAACATTGAAACCGCTTCGCTTGCCAATAACCATTCGCACGACTACGGCGAACAGAGCTATACCGACACCATTTCCGCCCTCGATGCAGCAGGAATAGACAGTTTCGGATACGACCGTATCTGCTATCGCGACGTGAAGGGCGTGAAGGTTGCGCTCATCGGCACCTACGAGCTCGCCAAACACCTGGACATCCAAGATGAGATGAAGCAGAACATCCAAACCGCGAAGGATAACGGCGCTCAGATAACCTGTGTCTTCTTCCATTGGGGCAACGAGAAGGAAACCGTTCCCGACGAGACACAGGTCGAGCTGGGGCATATGGCCGTCGACGCCGGCGCCGATTTGGTGGTGGGCTCGCACCCGCATGTGATCCAGGGATATGAGAAATACAACGGGCGCTACATCGTCTACAGCTTGGGCAACTTCTGCTTCGGCGGCAACCCCAACCCATCCGACAAGGACTGCATGATCTTCCAGCAGACCTTCACGGTAACCGGCAACGATGTGGCCACAGATGACAACATCAACGTCATCCCCTGCTCCATCTCCTCTACGTCGAGCAGCAACAACTACCAGCCCACGCCCGCCGAAGGCGATGAGGCCACACGCATCCAAGCCAAGATAGAGAAGAGCAACGCGAGCATCGCCACGCTCTCCCAGCAGATATCGCAGCAGGCCTCTTCGCAATCAACAACCAACACAAGCAGCTAAGGCTGCTGGCTGCTAACCAGCAGGGCGGGCATGAGGGCATGAGGGCTCGCGTTGCCCGGCAGGCCTAAACCCCGGCGTTGCCATAGCGCCGCGTAGCAACAACAGCACACGTCCCCAAAAGAAGAGACCGGAAAGGAACCATCCATGGATACTCCCGTTTGGCTTATCACCGGCGCAAGCCGCGGCTTCGGCAAAGAATTCGCAACAGTTGCGCTTAATCATGGCTGCTGCGTTGCCGCCGGAGCACGCAAGCCTGAAGTGGTCCGCGAGGCTTTTGGCCAGAATAGCAACCTGCTTCCCGTAGCGCTCGACGTCACCGACCAGGAGCAGATCGCCCAAGCCGTCGAGCAGACCATCCAGCAGTTCGGCCGTATCGATGTGCTGGTGAACAACGCCGGCTACGGGATCTTCGGTTCACTCGAAGAAACCAGCGATGCCGAAACGCGCGCCATCTTCGACACCAACGTCTTCGGGATGATGAACGTCACCCGCGCGGTTCTGCCCCATATGCGCGCCCAAGGCAGCGGACGCGTCATCAGCATCGGGTCCATGGCGAGCTTCGCCTGCGATCCCGGCGGGTCGCTCTACGATGCCACCAAGTTCGCCGTTGCCGCCGTAAGCGAAACGCTTGCCTTGGAGATGAAGCCCTTTGGCGTCGAGGCCATGGTGGTTGAGCCCGGCATGTTCCGCACCAACTTCTTCGATGACTCTTCCATCCGCACCCCGGAAAACCCCATTGCCGCCTACAACGGCACTCCTGCACGCGGCGCTGCCGACTACTGTCTGGGACACAACTACCAACAGCACGGAGACCCGCATAAGGCGGCCGAGTTCGTCTATCAGATTGCCAGCTCTTCTGAGCCTCTGCCCCTCTGGCTACCCGTCGGCAAAGACGCCGTGAAGAAATTCGAGAAGAAACTCGGCAAGATGATCGACTCCATCCAACCCTACAAAAAACAGGCTTCCGACCTCTTCCTAGACGAGTAATCGGCCGGCCAAAAGGATATCCAGCAGCTAATCCGGCCAGCTCAAAGCAGCGCGATACGCCCCTGCCCGACCGTTGCCGGTCTAAGCTCGGCAACCGCCCCGTACGGCCGCCAGCCATCCTTTTCCCACAAGCTTTTCCGCCAACACCGCCCCTACCAGGAGGTTTTCCCGTCCTCTTCCACGGAAACCTCGTCGGTGGGCAGGCGGTCGATCTTCTTGCGCAGCTTCCTCGTCGTTCCGTCAAGATGCTCGTAGCGCTCCCGTTTCACATCAGACCCCAAGAACACGATGGCATGGGAGGCATCCATGGCGAACTGGTAATTCGCCTCGGTCAGCCGCTCTACCTCTTGCGCCATATCGGGGCCGATGCGCTTCGAAAGCGAAGTGAGCAACGATGCGTTCATGTGCAGGTAGTACAGCAGCTGCACCGTGCGGTCGTCCTTCGCATGGCCGCGATCCATGTCCACGCGCAGCTGTTGCAGCAAACGCTCGTCAACGCGCTCCATTTCGCGAATCTTATGGGCGATGGTCATACGTCGTCGCGACTGCAAGAAAACGAAGATGATCGAGAGCACCACCAAGGTGCCCAGCAGAACGAACGTCAAACGCATCATCAGGGTATCGCCAAGCGACATAGAGGGATACAACGCCGCAAGAGCCAGCTGCGTACCCGCCGCCATGGAAACCGCCGGCCCTATCTGCAGCAAGATAACCCAGTAGCCGAACGTCAGCACGAACAGGGTGCGCACCCGCTCGGGCACGAAATGCGTCACGGCGGCGAACACAGCCATACCTACCAACATCCCCAGAAGTTGCTTGCCCATCATGCGCATGGTCTCATCGCGGTAGGTGTTCATCATCAGGAACGAGGTGATGGGGATCCAAGCACCGAAGCGCGTATCCATGAACGCTACCATGCACTCCGAAACTGCGAAGGAAATGCCCACTATCACGCCGAGCTGTATGGCAAAGCGCAGCTGGGAGTTTTTCAAATTGAAGTTGTCCTTGATGAAGCGAAGCCGATAGCGGATGCCCCAACCGAAAGGCGTCGAGTTGTCGCGCGAGTTCGCGTTTTCCTGAAGAGTATGTACCAAAGCCTCCAACGTTGCCCGCCAAGCAGTATCGTGCTCGCCGTCTGCCAGGATATGCAGGTCCAGAAAATGCTCCAGAGATTCCTCCATTGCGCGCACCTGTCTGATACGCCCCTGGCCGAATCCCAGGAACACCTCCGAAAGGTCAAGAAGGTACCGCTGCTCGGCAGGCCCCATATGGTCCACGTTGCGCGATGCCGCATGGATCATGTCCGCCACAAGCTCCGCGCATATCAAAAGCTCGAAGGTGTAACGCTGACGGCCGCTCATCACCCCACCCTGCCGGAACACGTTGCCGTACTCCTTGTTGCAGTACTCCTGGGTGATCCCGTACACGCGATGCGGATCCAAATGCGCGATCTCCCCGTTGGAAAGGTCGATCAGCTGAAAGCCGATATCGTCGAAGGCCCGCATAACGAATTCGCGGTCGGAGGTTATCTCGTTATGCTCGGCGAATGCGCGCATAACGTAGATGAACGCAGTGGTACAGCCGATGGCGAACAGCGTGGCCACCATGCGCATCGGGATCTCCGAGACGCTGATCGGGTAGATCTCCAACAGCAGGAAGCCCAACCCCAGCATGAAGAAGTTGCGCGGCAGGTAGTCGTCCGAGTTCATCAGGGTGATGCAGAACATATACAGTGCACTGCCGCCGACCAAAAGCACCGGGTGCAAACCGGCAACCGAAGAGCACAGGCTCATGATAAGGAACAAGGCGGCATGCTTCAGGTAGTTAGCGAAGGAAAGCCCCGCAGATTCAACCATGGTCTTCGCGAACGACTGGAATACGATACCCAGCAGCGCATCCTCTACACCGAAAAGGTTATACTCAACGAAGAACAGCCCGACAAGGAACACCACGTAGGGAATTACCCCCGTAATCCTCTTTATCAAGCGCTTCTCCTTCGCTCAGATCGTACCGTTTACTCTGCGGCTTCCGAATCCCCTTCGGCGAACCCGCCCTTCAAAGCATCCCATTCCATAGACCCCGCCAAAGCGATGATGTTCTCCACCGCACGGGTTTTGTGTGCGCTCTTACGGTATATCAAAAACACCGGATGAAAGCCCGGATCCACCTCTTCTATGGGAATGGTACGCAATTGCGGGAACGGCGCCAAACCGAGCGTCTGGAGGGTGATGCCGATAAGCTCGGGCTCTACGGCAACCACGCTTCCCAAGGTGATCTCGTCGTCGCACCACTGGCACACCTTCAAACCATTTTCCTCGACGATCTTTTGCACCTCTTCACCCACCGGCGTTTCGGGCCGGTAGGTAACGATCTCTGTATCGCGCATATCGGCAAACGAAACGCTCTTCTGCTTCGCCAAGGGGCTGTCTTCATGGACAAGGGCCACCAGGTCCTGACGCAGCACCGGCACGAACTCCAAGTCGGGGCGGTTCTCCACGTACGCACCGATGACGATGTCGTACGTGCCGTCCTCGAGGTTCTCCACCAGCCCCTGGGTAAGGCCTTGGTACAGACGGACGTCCACGTGGGTGCCGTACTTGCTTCGGTATTCCCGCAGAAGGGCAGGAAGATAGTCGGCCTGCAACGTGAAGATGGTGCCGATATCGATGGTTCCCGAAAGGCTGTTGGCATGCTCCTGGGCAACCTGGATGCCCTTGTCTATCACGTCCAGGCCCTCTGAAACGTACTCGTTGAACTCGCGCCCGAACTTGGTAAGACGCACATTGCGTCCATGCTGCTCGAACAGCGGGATGCCAAGCTCCCCTTCAAGCTGCTTGATCGAATTCGAAAGCGCAGGTTGCGTGATGAACAGCTCTTCTGCCGCCTTCGTGAAATGCTGAACTTGCGCAAGCTTCCTGAAGTACCTCAGCTGCGAAAGATTCATGATGCGTCCCTCCCCCTCATGCCTATTGCAACAAACAATAAGGCCTCCGTCCATTTTATAGGACGGAGGCCTTAGATGAGCCTAGGTTCAGAAGAACGCTACTCGATTAGCTCCTAGTGGAGGTACTCGATGCGGCCGCCATGCTTCTCGCACTCGCGAGCGATGGTGATGCGCTGAACGGTAGGAGCACCTTCCTCGAGCCACATTGCGCGGCAGTCGCGGTACAGACGCTCGGTAGGACCGTAGGGAGAATCCTCGAAGTAGCCGTCGCCACCGAAGATCTCGAGCATCTCGTCGGATACCAGGCGAACGGTGTCGATGGAGAACAGCTTGCAGATTGCAGCCTTCTCGTCGATGTACTCGTTGTTCTGGTCGATGTCGAAGTCGCGAGCGAAGTCGTATACCAGAGTGCGCAGTGCGTGGATCATCATCTGCATGTTGGCGATCTTCATCTTGATTGCCTGACGCTTGATGATCGGCTTGCCGAAGGTTACGCGGTCAGCTGCGCGCTTGAGGGAGATCTCGAGCATACGCTGTGCCATACCAAGGTTGGAGCAAGCGATGTGCACGCGGGAAACGCTCAGGGAGTGGATGGCTACCTCCATGCCCTGGCCCTCTTCGCCGAGCAGGTACACAGGGTCGAGCTTCACGTTGGTGAACTTGAGGCCTGCGTGACCAGCGCCCTTGCAGCCCATCATGTGAGGCATGGGGATGATCTCGAAACCAGGAGCATCGTTGGGAACGATGAACGCGGAAAGACGGGAGTCCTTGTCGCTTTCCTGGTCGGTTACTGCGATGACGTAGGTGTAGTCAGAGCAGTCGGTGTGAGAGATGAGCCACTTCTCGCCGTTCAGGAGGTAAGAGCCGTCGGGCTGCTTCTCTGCGGTGGTGTGGAGGTCGGCGCCGGTGCCGCCAGACTGCTCGGTGATGGCGAAGTTGCAGTAGATGGTCTTGTCCTGGAACTTCGTCATGAGCTTGTCTTTGAGCTCCTGCTTGCCGTAGTCCTCGAGGATACGCCAGTTCATGTCAGCGGCATGATGGAGATGCATACGCATTCCGCCAGGGCCACGAGAGAACTCTTCCTGTACCTTCAGGATCTCGAGCTCGTTGAGGTTCCATCCACCGTACTCTTCGGGAAGATAGAAACGATAGAGGTCGTTCTCCTTGGCAAGCTCATAGAACTTGTCCGGGAACGTGTTGGTTACCTCGATCTCCTTCTGCATCTCGTCGAACGGGCCTTCTGCCAATTCGCGGATCTGCTTCAGATATGCTTGGAACTGCTCATCCGTAATGGTTGCCTTAGGATTCATTGGTCCCCCTAACCTTCTCGCAGTTGCCTTCAAGCTTTCGCTTGTCTTTATGCCTTTATTGTACGGTGAACGGGTTCAATTTCTAATTCCGAAGGATATCGATTTTCCCCAAAAGCTATAAATCACATGAATAGTTATCTTAATAAAACCCCCTGATACTCAATAACCCCATGCTGTAGCGCCCATTCATCGCATGAACATGTAGAACATGTTATCTAAGGATTAAATCCGGAAGATACTAGCCCAAAACGACAAAAGAGGCGCCCCATGCGGGACGCCTCTTGCACAGCGAAAGTTCGAGTGGTGCGCTTAGTTGGCAGGAGCCACCGGGGCGCGGTCCTCTTCGGGCTCGATGTCGTCGCCCAGGCGGATGCCGCCCTCAGCCTTCAGGCGGGCGATGGTCGCATCGTCAGCGCCAACCTTCTTCAGGTACTCTGCGGTGTCGGCACCGAGGACAGATACCTCTTCGAAGTCGGCGATGTTCACCGGGATGGTGGACAGGTGATGCGGCAAACCGGTCTGAAGAACGCGACCGACGCGGGGGAAGTCAACCCATGCAAGAGCCTCGGGGTTCTCGCGGGTGATCTGCTCTACAGCCTCGGTCTTGGTGTTCACCTTGGCGATGCAGAAGTCCTTGTCCTCAAGCCATTCCATCCACTCAGCCAAAGGCTTGGACTTGATGACCTCTTCAACAACCTTGAAGGACTCGGGAGCCTCCCAGCGGCGCTTCAAGCCGTCGCCCTTGATCTCGGGATGGCCGATGGCATCGCAGAAGGGCTGCCAGAACTTGCCCTCAACCATGCCAAGTGCGAGCTTGCCACCGTCGGCGGTCTCGTACACGTTGTAGGCAACGGAAGGATACTCGAGGTCGTCACGCTTGCACTCGCCGTCGTTGAAGCACCAGCGGGAATCCAGCAGGGAGTTCCACCATACGAAGCAGTCGAACATGGAGGTGTCGATGTAGGTGCCCTTGCCGGTCTGCTCGCGAGCATAGAGGGCAGCCAGGATTGCCTGGCCAGCTACCATGCCGGAGGAAAGGTCGCACAGGTGCAACGGAGAGGTGCCGCCGTGGTTGACGGACAGGTAACCACTGGTGGCCTGCATGTTCAGGTCATGCTGAGCCTTCTTGGAGCGAGGATCCTCTGCACCATAGCCGGAGATGGAGCAGTAGATGATCTTCGGGTTGATGGCATTGATCGTATCGTAGTCGATGCCGAGCTTCTTGGTTACACCAGGACGGAAGGACTCGACGATGACGTCGGCCTCAGCAGCCATCTTCTTGAACCAGTCAACGACTTCCTCGTTCTTCAGGTTCAGGGAAACGGACTTCTTGTTGCGACCAAGAGCGGTGATGTAGTAGGAGATGCCCTGACCCTTGGTGGGATAGTCATGACGCATGAAGTCGCCAAGACCGGTATCCTCGCACTTGATCACGGTAGCGCCGAGGTCAGCAAGAACCTGGGTGGCATAGCCGCCGGGCAGGTAGCGGGAGAAGTCGAGTACCGTCAGTCCGGAAAAAGGTGTGTTTGCACGTGCCATGTTGAAAAATCCTTCCTAGTCCCTCTTGGAGTTCGGGCCGTAGCTGGGCTCGAGAACAGATGCGGGCAGCTCTTCGCCGGTGTAGCACATAACTGCGCCCTCCTCGACGAGCTTGTCCACGGCAGCGTCGTCGTAGCCGTACTCGTTGAGGATCTTGCGGGTGTCGTAACCGGTGGGGCGAGAACGCTTCAGCACCGGATCGCCGATGCTGGCCAGACGGAACGGCATCGTGGTGATGATGTAATCCTCTTCCTCGCCGTAGGGGCTGGAGGGACCCTGCTTCTCGTACTTGACGTAACGGAGCTGGTCGTTGTCGAATGCTTCCTGGTCCTGCAGAACGTCGGTGACGGTCTGGATCTTCTCGAACGGGATGTCGTTCTCGCGGAAGCGCTTCTCAAGCTCCTCGAAGGTGAACTTCTTGCAAGCCTGGTGCATTGCAGCAACAACCTCGACGTACTTGCCGTTGTCGGCCAGAGCCTCAAGCGTATTGAGCTCGGGGTCGGTGAAGTACTTCGGATCCATCTCCAAGGTCTCGAACACGAGCTTGCAGTACTTGTTGTAGTTGCCGAAGCACATGAGGAACCAGATGCCGTCGGAGGAAACGTAGGAGTTGTTGGTGGGGCACTTGGCCTCCATGCGGTCCTTCGGGTAGTCGCAACCCTGCTGCTGTGCGATAAGAGCAGAGGTCATGCCCCAGGTGCCAACATGGTAAAGGGAGCCGGTTACCTTGTCGCCCTGGCCGGTGCGAAGAGCGCCAGCGTAAGCGCCGAGGATGCCTGCGGTAAGTGCGCAGCCGGTGTTCCAGTCGCCAAAAGCGATGGGAGAGTTGCCGGGCTCATAATGGGCGTTAGCCTGCGGAATTGCGCTTACGAAGCCGGAACGGGCTGCGAATGCGGTGGCATCGAAGCCCTTTGCGTCCTTCATGGGGCCGAACTCGCCATAGCCGCGGTTCTGGGCCCAAACAAGGCGTGGGAACTTCTCGTGAAGGGTCTCGTAGTCAAGACCAAGGCGCTTCAGAGCGCCAGAGCGGAGGGAGGTGAGGAAGATGTCTGCCGTCTCGAGCAGATGGTACATGACCTTCAGGCCCTCTTCGTTCTTGCAGTTGATTGCAGTCCATTCCTTGTTGAAGGAACCGCAGTCATAGGCAACGTCGTCGAACTCGGTGCGGAATGCCATGCCCCAAGCCATGCCCTGGGTGCGCTGCTCGTCGCCGGTGAAAGGCTCAACCTTGATAACGGTAGCGCCCATCTCGGCCAGTGCACGACCGGCAGCCGGACCAGCAGCGTACTGGGTCAGCTCAACAACCTTTACTCCTTGCAAACCTGCCATTGGATTCTCCTTAGATAGGTTATTCGGGGATATACCCCGTGTGTGAATAAGAAAGGGGTGCCGGCACCGATGGTGTCAGCACCCCGAAAAATCCGTCTGCGCGAAACGCAGATGAAAGGTGAGCTCTTACGGCTCGAGAACGACGCGCAGACCCTCGCCGGACTCGATGAACTCCATGCCCTTGCGCCAATCGCTCAGCGGAATGACCATGTTGGAGATCATGGAGATGTCCAGGCCGTTGGCCAGCAGGCTCAGAGCCTGACGCCAATGCTTGCGCTCGTAAGCGCGGTTGCCGATGATGCTGATCTGACGCATTGCGATCTCGGTCATCGGGATTGCGGAGGGCTTTGCGGGCAGACCGGTGATGCCGATGCGGCCACCCTTGGCCACCATCTGCACTGCCTGCTCGGAAACCGTCCAGTGACCAGCTGCGTCGAACACGCACTCGGGGCCCTTGCCGCCGGTGAGTTCCTTTACCTTCTCGACAACGTCGCACTGGGAGCCGTTGACGGTGATTGCGCCAAGCTGCTCAGCAACCTTGAAGCGCTTTGCGTCAGCGTCGAGGCCGGTAACGATAACCTTACGGATGCCGCGAGCCTGCTTGAGCAGGGCAACCATCAGAAGGCCGATTGCGCCAGGGCCGATAACGACAGCGGTCTCGCCGATCTGGGGGTTAACGCGCTCAACGGCGTTCATCGCCACGCAGAGGGGCTCGAGCAGTGCGCCCTGGGTGAAGGTCACATCATCAGGCATGGGGATGATGTTGGTTGCGCGGATTGCCATGTACTTGGCGAATGCGCCGGGCAGGTCGGTGCCATAGAACGGACGGTTGTCGCAGATGTTGACCTCGCCGCGGTCGCAGTACTCGCAGGTGTTGTCGAACAGAACCGGGTTAGCGGTTACGCGGTCGCCCACCTTGAGGTTTGCAGGAGCGTTCTTGCCAACCTCAGCGATAACGCCAGAGAACTCATGACCGAAGATCGCAGGGTACTGGATGTGGTAGGAATTCGCGATAGCGGGATTCCAGCGATACAGGGAGTGGTCGGTGCCGCAGATGCCTACAGCCTTGATCTCCATGAGTACTTCGTCATCCTTGATTTGGGGAATGTCGAAATCCTCTACGTACTCCATTGCGTCCGGCTCAGCGGCGGTCTTGAGAAGTGCGTTCATCTTACCTTCCATGGGTACTTCCTTTCGAAGAGAACTTGAAGAAGACGGGCGGCTTCAAGCTGCGCAGCCTAAGCCGCCCGATGAAAGATCCTTGTTACTGGATGGACCAGCCACCGTCGAGAACCAGGGTCTGACCGGTGGTGTACTCGGTAACAGGAAGAACGAGGTGCAGGATTGCGGAAGCCATCTCGTCCAGGGTGCCGGTGTAGTTCGGCAGGGGCGTACGGCTCTTGACGTAAGCCTCCTGCTGAGGCTGCTCTTCGAATACCTTTGCAACCATGGGGGTGTAAACATAGCCAGGAGCGATGCCGTTGACCAGGATCTGCTTCTTGGCGAAGTCGACAGCCAGGGAGCGAACCATGCCCATAACGCCAGCCTTGGCGATGCAGTAAGGAGCGATGTTCTCCATGGAGTTGATGCCACGTGCGGAAGCAACAACGACCATCTTGCCATGGACACCCTTTGCCTCCATTGCACGAGCAACGGAAGTCATCAGGAAGAAGTTGCCCTTCAGGTTGATGCTGAACAGCTTGTCCCACTGCTCGGGAGCAACGTCGACAGCGTTCATGCGGGGAAGAGCGATACCAGCGGAGGTAACGAGGATGTCGATCTGGCCGAAGTTCTCTTCAGCAACCTTGATCACATTGTCGATGGACTCCTGGCTGGTTACGTCGCAAGCAACACCGACAGCCTGGGTGCCGTCTGCCTTCAGAGCCTCGGCAACCTCGTGGCAGCCAGCCTCAGGAACGCCAGCGATTACCATGTTTGCGCCTGCTGCAGCGATAGCCTCAGCTGCTGCCTTGCCGATGCCGGAGTTGCCACCAACAACGACTGCACACTTACCTGCGAGATGCTCCTTAGGCTGCTTTGCGAACCAATTCTCGGACATACAAAACCCTCCTCTTGATTTGAAGGAAACCTCTCTTCTGGTTTCCTCTCATTACCAGATTTCATTTCGCTTCTGTTTCCGAAGCCACGATTATGTTCGTTCAGAATTTGAACGCGGTCTAATTGCCGCAGAGTGCACTTCAATAGAGAAAGCGAATTATATTCACTCGTTTCTATCGATAGCTGGAAAACGATAGATGCAACGCGTTCATTTTCCCAAGATTTGGGGATAATCGCCCTGATCAATAGATTAGAACCTGTTCATTCATTCACATCGAATACAACACAAGCTATGAGTCGACGTCTCTCCCCCAGCAAAGCTATTCCGATGCGCTATCGGAACCGGCGCATCTATTCGCAGAGGAATATAGAACCGAAATAGTAGCTATGACCAGCTTGCAAGATCTGGGCTCCGCAATACAGGCAAACAAAAAGCTCCTACCTATATATAGGTAGGAGCTTCAGCAAAAATACGATCTTTAGGCCGAATAGGCTAGGCGTTATCCTCTTTATCGCAATTCATGTAGTACTCTTCCAGCGGAACAAC
>CAVFYB010000042.1:0-11613 GCA_963626845.1 Bacteroidaceae bacterium
TCACGCCAACGCCGTCCTTAAGGGTGATCAGGCCTTCCTGCTGAAGGAGCAGAAGAGCGCGGGCCTCGTTGGTGGCATCGTTGGGAACGGCTACAGCTGCGCCGTCCTCAAGATCGGAAAGGTTGGAAAGCTTCTTGGAGTACACGCCCATGGGCTCGAAGTGGATGCCTTCGACGGATACCAGGTGGGTGCCCTGTTCCTCGTTGAAGTTATCCAGGTACGGTTTGTGCTGGAAGTAGTTGGCGTCAACGTCACCGCTCTCAGTTACGGTGTTGGGCTGAACGTAGTCAGTGAACTCCTTCACTACCAGCGTGTAGCCGTCTTTTTCAAGGATGGGGGCAACGGCGTTGTTCAGAACCTCTGCGTGAGGGGTGGGAACGGCGGCAATGGTGATGGTCTTGTCGTCGGAGCTGGAGCTGGAGTTGCTGGAGCAGCCGGTGAGCGCAAGTGCACCGATGCCCAGGGCGAGCACGCCGGCGAAAAGGGCTATTGCGCCTTTCTTCTTAACGAGGGAGTTCTTCATATCGGTATTCCTTTCTTAAGTCCTTTTGACCTCTTTGTTTCGTGAGTGCAACCCATCATACGAGTTTGCGCATTCGGGGCAATAGCATTCGTTATCGGTAAAATTGAGGGCTGGTTATCTGGCAACTTCTACCGGTCGTTCGTTACCAAGCTGAATGATTCCTGAATCTCGTGTGAAGGTATATTTGAAATGCCGATATAGGGCGATGTTTTCTGCTGCCGACTGCTGGATTGCGCTAGACTTACAAAGATTAAAAACGAAAGCATCAAGGGAAAGAGATTTTGGCTTTATGAAGGGCACGAACGTTTTTGGTTCGAAGTCGGAGCAACCTCAGGGAAAACATGTTGCGACACCTGCGAAAAGCAATCCTTCGTTAAATGCGGGAGAAACTTCCGTGTTTCATCCGGCTGGGCAGGAACAGTTCGCTCCCTGCAGCTCTTATGCGGTTGATGAGCCCATGGGCCCTAGCCAGGGGCATTCGAAGAAGGTGCCTTTTATCGTTTTGGGCATCATCGTACTGGTGCTTGCCATCGTCTATGGCGGTGGCGCCCTATTCTTCAGTGGTCACTTTTTCCCGAATACCAAGTTGAACAGCGAAGATGTGTCGCTGCAGGCCAGCGGCTCGCTTGCGCAGAAGATCCAAGATCAGGCAGATTCGTACACCCTAACCATTTCGGGCAAGGGTTTCACGCTTGACTTCGGGGAGGCTGAAACCTCTATCCAAATCGATTCCGCCAAGATCGCTTCCGATGCAGCGGCCAATCAGGATGTTGCCCTCTGGTTCATCGAGATCTTCAAAGAGCATGACATCTCCGACGTGGTGGTTGCCTCCTACGAGGAAGGCTCCGTTGACGATGTTATCAAGGAAAAGGTAGAGGCGTTCAACGCGAACCGCGATGCCTCGAAGAACGCAACGGTAACCTACAGCGAGTCTGTTGATGCGTTCATCCCCAAGGCGGAGGTGTATGGCAATCAGATCGATGCCGATAAGCTTTGCCAGAAGGCAGGCCAGTGCCTGCGCGAGATGCGTGCTGAATGCACCGTTACCGATGACGAGCTTCTCAAGCCCAAGGTCCTTTCCTCCGACGAGCGATTGGCCACCGCTGCCCAGCAGGCAAACACCCTGTTCCCCAACAGCCTTTCGCTTATGCTGAACGGCACCGTTAAGGCAGCCACGATTGACAAGCCCACTTTCGGCAGTTGGATTTATGTTAACCCCGACGACTACTCGTTGGTTATCAACCAGGATATGGTTACCGAATGGGTGGAAGACAACGCTAGCGGTATGAACACAGTTGGCACCACCCGCTCGTGGACCCGCGAGGACGGCAAAGCGTGCACCGTTTCTGGCGGTACCTATGGCTGGAAAGTGGACACTGCAACCTTGGCGCAGGATGTTTACGACGCTCTTGTTGCAGGGGGTGCCACCACAGTTGACATCGCCTGCAGCCAAACCGGTGATGTGTACAACGGCGCCGGCCAGCGCGACTGGGGTGCTTATGTAGACGTTGACCTTACCGAGCAGACGGCGCGTTACTACGACGCCAGCGGCAATCTACTGCACTCCTGCGGCATTGTTTCCGGTAAGCCGGTGGAAGGCCGTGCAACCCCTACCGGCGTGTACTATCTGAATAACAAGCAGAGCCCTTCCACTCTTATCGGCTACAAGTCCAATGGCGAAAAGGACTACGAAACCCAGGTCACCTATTGGATGCCCTTCGTCGGTAATTCGGTTGGCCTGCACGACGCTTCATGGCAGTCCTCGTTCGGCGGAACCCGTTATCAGACGAATGGCAGTCATGGCTGCGTGAACCTTTCCGTGTCGGACGCCCAATGGTTCTACCAGAACCTGAGTAAGGGCGTGTGTATCATCACCCACAACTAATTGGTTGAGCCGCCGTGCGCGGCTCTTCTTTTTCTGGCGGTTTGCTGTGCCTTGTTTGGGCGGACGCTAGGCAGGGCAGGGTGCGCTATAATCCTTGCTTGCGCGCCCATAGCTCAGCTGGATAGAGCAGTGGACTTCTAATCCGAAGGTCGAGGGTTCGAATCCCCCTGGGCGCACCATTGAAACAGCAGGCCACAGCCAGTTTTTGGGTTGTGGCCTTCTTAGTTGTCTGGCTTGGAGACGGTCGGTTGGTCACGATTGATTCACTGCAGGCTTTACTGAAGTTTATGATCGATGCGTATTGGCATGCGTGTTGGCAAAGCGAAAGGGGATAGTGGCGAATGGGCTTTGACAATCGACCGATAGGTGTGTTCGATTCCGGCTTCGGGGGCCTTACGGTCGCGCGTGAGATCATCAAGATTTTGCCGGAAGAGAATCTTGTTTACTACGGTGATACCGCTCATTGCCCCTATGGCCCACGTAGTCTTGACGAAGTACGCTCCTTCGTTTTGCGTATTTGCTCGTGGCTTGTCCAGCAGGACGTGAAGATGATCGTCATCGCCTGCAATACGGCAACGGCAGCCGGGTTGGAGATTGCCCAGAAAACGTTCGACATCCCCATTATCGGCGTGGTTGAGCCCGGTGCCAGAGCAGCCGTCCGAGCCACCCATAACCGTCGCGTTGGCGTTATAGCCACGCAGGGTACGGTAGATTCCGGAGTGTACACGCGAGCCATCCGCAACATCGATGCAGGCATCACGGTGTTCTCCACTGCCACCCCTCGCTTTGTCGAGATTGCTGAACTTGGGATCCAGATGGCGAAGGGTCCCATTGAAAGCTATACCTCGTTGGCATCGAAGGTCTATATCCGCCCTGAGTTCCAGGAGATTGCCCAAGACTACCTTGATCCGCTTCGCCGCTGTGATATCGACACCCTTGTCATGGGCTGCACGCATTTTCCCTTGCT
Organism: Bacteroidaceae bacterium; assembly: GCA_963626845.1. Lineage (GTDB taxonomy): Bacteria > Actinomycetota > Coriobacteriia > Coriobacteriales > Eggerthellaceae > Anaerotardibacter. The sequence continues at coordinate 3,376 of CAVFYB010000042.1, forward strand.
TAAGGCTTTGATCGGTGCTGTAGTTGGCAGTGGGGTGAAACTGATATCCTCTGCCACCGAGGTGTCGCTTGACTGCAAGGATGTCCTCTCCCGCCGGGAGAGCTTTGCGCAAGATGGGAATGTTGCGGTACGTCGTTTCGCCTCCTCGTCCGAGAATCTCAGTGATTTTGCTTCCTTCGGCGAGCGCGTTTTGCGTATGCCTCTGGGCAATGTTGAGCATGTTGTTCTTTGAGTTCTGAAAGGACGGAAACATATGGGCAAGACAGTGGTAATAGCCACCAACAACCAGCACAAGGTTGAAGAGATCGAGACTGCGCTTAACTTCGAGGGCTGGGAGTTCAAGAGCCTGAAAGATGCCGGTCTTCAGTCCGACCCGGAAGAAACGGGGTCGCTCTTTATCGATAATGCCCGCATTAAGGCGCGTGCTGCATTCGAACTCTCCGGCTGTGCCGTTTTGGCTGACGACTCTGGTTTGATCGTGGATGCCCTCGACGGCGCACCCGGTGTCTACTCGTCGCGCTACAGCGGCGTGGACGGCGACGATGCTGCGAACAACGCCAAGCTGCTCTTGGAGCTCCATGATGTTCCCATGGACAAGCGCACTGCGAGGTTTGCCAGTGTCCTGGTATTCATCGATGAGGATGGGACAGAGACGGTGGCCGAGGGTTTCGTCGAGGGGAAGATCGGCTTCGGGCTGAAGGGGAGCAATGGATTCGGCTACGACCCGTTGTTCCTGCCTGATCTGTACGGCGGCGATAAAACCATGGCAGAGCTAACCCAGGCGGAAAAGAATTCAATATCTCATCGTGGGAACGCTTTGAGGGGGCTCAAAACGAAGCTGCAGACCGCTTGATTGTCTGCTATACTTCCTTATCGTTGCGTTCGGGATGTGGCGCAGTTTGGTAGCGCGCCTGCTTTGGGAGCAGGATGTCGCAGGTTCGAATCCTGTCATCCCGACCACTATCGCGGGTGTAGTTCATTGGTAGAACCTCAGCCTTCCAAGCTGATGAGGCGGGTTCGATTCCCGTCACCCGCTCCAGAAAAAGCCGCGACCGAGGAAATCTCCTCGGTCGCTTTTGCTTTCAACCGAGTTTAGGGAATCGAACCGATGAGGTGAAATTCCGTTAAGCAAACGTGCCAGTGGCACGTTTGTAGGAATTTGTCCCGCAGGCGCTTGCGCCAAGGGGGTGAGCGCCGAAGGCGCGGGAGTCCCGTCATCCGCTCCAACTGGTTTGCGCCGTCCTGTCGGACGGCGCTTTTTCGTTTGAGGCGTTATGACGCTGCGCAGCCCCCTGACGGCCCATCTGGCTTTCAATCGGTCGGCGCGGCCCTTAGGCCAGCGCCTTCCTCTTTCAAGCCAGCTGAACTCGTCAGGGAACCGCTCGCTGTTTTACTAAGCCAACCTAGGAGAAATGTCTCCTCGGTCGCTTTTGCTCTCAACCGAGTTTAGGGAATCAACCGATGAGGTGAAATTCCGTTAAGCAAACGTGCTTGGGGTACGTTTAGAAACTCGGCCAGCGCCTTCCTCTTTCAGCCCAGCTGAACTCGTCAGAGCGGCGCTCGCTGAGTTGGTACGCCAACCTAGGGCTTTTCTAAATTCTGGCCAGGCTGGGGCCTCTTGTGCTCGCCGGTTATTTGGCGCGGGGGATGTCTACGGTGAATTCGCTGCCTTCGTTTAGTTTGCTGCTTACGGTTATCTTGCCGTTGCCGCGTTCCACTGCGTGGCGAACTAGGGAAAGGCCAAGGCCGGTGCCGCCGACTTCGCGGCTTCGCGCTTTGTTCACGCGGTAGAAGCGTTCGAAGATTCGTGCTTGGTCGGCTTGGGGAATGCCGATACCCGTGTCCTTCACCGACACCGTGATGCTGTGCGGGTAAGGCGAAAACGTTACCAGGATGCTGCCCTCGTCGGTGTACATGATGGCGTTCTCTATCAGGTTGTCAAAGATGAGTGAGGCATCAGACGGCTCGATGTTGGCGTAGCAGCGATCGCCGGGGTTGGAGCGGTCGTCCAGCAGCAGGTCGATGCCCTTGTCTTCCGCTTCGGCCTTATGTTGGATGAAGCTGGTGGTAAGAGTGCTGTGCAGGTCGGTCCTTACGTCTTGGCGAGTACTCGGGTTTTCTTCAAGACGTGAAAGGTCAAGCAGGTCTATTACCAGACGCTGTAGACGCTCCGCCTCATTGTCCAGGCGTTCCAGAAACAGGCGCAAGCTCTTCTTGTCATCGATCTCTGCGGCATCGTTGATGGCCTCTGAAAGAAGGCGAATGCCCGCTACCGGGGTTTTCAGCTCGTGGCTGGCGTTGGCAACGAAATCGGAACGAACTTGGTCAAGCTTCTTTAAGGGCGCCTTCGACTCGCGGTAGGAGAACATGGCAACCATTATGATGATCGCTATGCCCATCACCACAATGATGGCTGCGGTGGTTTGGGTAGTTCGAGTGACGGACTCGACAACGGTAGAGGGTTCGCTTAAGCGAAGCGCCATCGTTTCGCCCTCGTATTGCACGGGCACCGCCACATAGAGCCGGTTCGTCTCATCGCTTTCGCTGGTTCGCTGCGCTGTGCCGACATTGCCCGAAAGCGCCGCATCAACCTCTTCGCGACCTAAGTGGTTGCCAAGCTCTTCCGGGTTCATCTCGGAGTCTGCGACTACGGTGCCATCTTGGCGGATAAGTGTTTCGCGCAAATCGGTGTTCTCCACGGCGCTTTCAACGAAGGCTTGGGCATCAGGGCTGTAAGCCAAGGCGTTGGCCTGTGCTTGGGCGGTGGTGGTCAGGTTCGTTATCTGGCGAGATTCGACCTGCTTGTTGATGGGGTTGTAGACGAACGCGAGGAAGCACCCTACGAAGAAGAGGGCTATAACGAGATAGCCCAGAAGGAACCTGCGCTCCCACTTCCTTGCTGTGCTCGTTGGCTCCCAGCGGGCATCACCTTTGGCCACTATTTTCATCGGTTGGTGTCTTCTGCGTTGCGCGCGATGGGCTCGAAGCGGTAGCCCATGCCATGAACGGTGTGGATGAACGTGAAGTCGCTTGCCTCGTCGAGCACCGAGCGCAAACGACGGATGTGGACATCGATGGTGCGGGACGTGCTCAGATAATCTTCCTTCCACACTTTCTGGGTAAGCCAGGTGCGGCGGCACAGCATCCCCTCGCGTTCTGCCAGGGCGAACAACAGCTGCAGCTCTTTGCTTCGAAGCTTCAGCGTTTTGCCCTTTACGCTTGCGGTGTAGTTCTGCGCATCCAAGGTAAGGTCGCCGTACGTTTGGGGTGTTGTTGCGCTTACTCCGTCCATTTCGGACCTGCGCAGGTTGGCACGGATGCGGGCAAGCAGTACATCTGTGCTGAACGGCTTGGTCACATAATCGTCCGCACCCGCATCCAGCCCCTTGATCTTGTCTTCGTCCGAGTCGAGCGCGGTAAGCATAAGTATGGGTGAATTGAAGCTTTCGTTGCGCAGGCGCTTTGCCACCTCGAAGCCGTCCATTCCAGGCAGCATCACGTCAAGTAATACCAGATCGGGCTCGATGGAAAGCGCTGTTTCATAGCCCGACAACCCATCTTCGCAGGAGCTGACCGCGTAGCCGTGCTTTGTCAGTGAGAATTCAGTGGCAAGGCGGATGGTGGGATCGTCTTCGATGAGCAGGATCGTGGTCACGGCTTTTCCTTTCAAATTGTTTACTAAATTATGCGACATCCGCGGGTTTTCCTGGTGCGTTTAACAACTTTCTAAGAAACCGCCTTCTGGTTAACGCGTCGATAACCACCTTTCAGGCCTGTGTAACCAATCGTTGTTTTTTGGGTCCGAAGATAGAAACGCAATAAGGGCGGGCTGGTGCTCAGATTCGGCCGGCTGCCCGCAGAAGAGAAAGAAGGAAAGTGAAAGTGACAAGCGTACGGAACAAGGTACTCGCAATCGCAATGGGCGCATGCATGATCGCAGCATGCGGTTTGCTGGCAGGTTGCGGCAGCAACGACTCCAAGAGCTCCTCTTCGCAGGATGCATCTATCAACGTAACCTCCCGTGAGGACGGTTCCGGCACCCGCGGTGCCTTCATCGAGCTGTTCGGCATCGAGGAGAAAGACAGCAGCGGCACCAAGGTAGACAAGACCACCGAGTCTGCTGCAATCACCAACTCGACCGCGGTTATGAAAACCACTGTTGCCAACGATTCCAATGCAATCGGCTACATCTCCCTGGGTTCGCTCGACGACACCGTGAAGGCTGCCAAGATTGACGGCGCCGAGGCAACTGCCGCCAATGTGAAGAGCGGTACCTACAAGGTATCCCGCCCCTTCAACGTGGTTACCAACTCCTCCAAGGAACTTAGCGACGTGGCCAAGGACTTCATGAGCTTTATCCTTTCGGCGGAGGGCCAGAAGGTTGTTGAGGAAGAGGGTTACATCCCCATGGACAGCTCCTCTTCCTATACCGCTTCCGGTCTGTCCGGCAAGGTTACCGTTGCCGGCTCTTCTTCCGTAACCCCGGTTATGGAGAAGCTTTCCGAGGCTTACAAGGCCCTGAACCCCAACGTAACCGTCGAGGTTAACCAGTCCGATTCCACCACTGGTGTTACCTCCGCAATCGAGGGCGCATGCGACCTTGGCATGGCTTCCCGTGATCTGAAGGATTCCGAGACTGCCCAGGGTGCTAAGAACACCGTTATCGCCACCGACGGCATCGCAGTTATCCTGAACAAGGACAGCAAGGTCGATTCCCTCACCAGCGATCAGGTGAAGCAGATCTTTACCGGCGAGATTACCAAGTGGAGCGAGATCGGCTAACTCCTATGACTCAAACGAAAGAGCTTATCGCGAAGATGCTCTTTGGCCTGGCTGCAGCCATCTCGGTGGCTGCAGTTTTGGTAATCTGCATCTTTATCTTCGGCAACGGCATCCCCGCTATTGCCCAGATCGGGCTGCCGGAGTTTATCTTCGGCACCTCATGGAAGCCCTCTAGCGAGGTCTTCGGCATCGGCGTCATGATCGTCGGAAGCCTGTACGTTATGGCCGGCGCCTTGGTGGTGGGTGTTCCCTTGGGAATCCTCTGCGCAGTGTTCTTGGCCTGCTTCGGCTCCGAGCGCGTATCCCGCGTTGCGAAAAGCGGCGTTCAGCTGCTAGCTGGCATCCCTTCGGTAGTCTATGGCTTCTTTGGCCTGGTGGTGCTGGTTCCCTTCATCCGCAACAACATCGGCGGAACGGGTCAGTCCATCCTGTGTGCATCGTTGGTCCTGGGCGTGATGATCCTTCCCACCATCATCACCCTTTCCGAAAGCGCGCTTCGTGCCGTGCCCCAGAGCTATTACGAGGGTGCGCTCGCCTTGGGCGCCGACCACGAGCAGAGCGTCATGAAGGTCGTCCTTCCCGCTGCCGTTTCCGGCATCCTGGCATCCATCATCCTTGCCATCGGCCGCGCCATCGGCGAGACCATGGCGGTGATCATGATCGCCGGCAACCAGGTGAAGATGCCTTCCGCCATCACCGACGGCGTACGTACCATGACTGCGAACATCGTGTTGGAGATGGGCTATGCAGCAGACCTCCATCGCGGTGCCCTGATCGGCACTGCCTGCGTGCTGTTCGTGTTCATCCTTATCATCAACTTCGCGTTCTCCGCTTTGAAGAGGAGGGGTAAGAATGGCTGATAGCGCTATGCTTTCCCGCTCGAAGCCCGCAAAGGCATCTTCGTGGGTGTTCCGCGGGCTGGTCCATGTGGCAACCGTGCTCACCATCTGTGCGGTGTGCTTCATCATCGGCTACATTCTGATCATGGGCATTCCTCAGATCAAGCCCGAGATGTTCTCTCTTGAGTACACCTCCGACAACTGCTCGTTCATGCCGGCGCTGCTGAACACGCTTATCGTGATCCTGCTTTCGGTGAGCTGCTCTTCGGTGTTCGGCATCGGTGCCGCCATCTTCCTGAACGAATACACGGATCGGGGCAATTGGTTCGTCCGCGTCGTGGCGCTTGCCACCGAGACGCTGGCCGGTATCCCCTCTATCGTGTACGGCCTGTTCGGCTTGCTGTTCTTCGTGTACTACCTGCAGTGGGGCCTTTCCCTGCTCGCCGGCGTGTGCACAATGGCCATCATGACCTTCCCGATCATCATGCGTGCAACCCAGGAAGCGCTTATTGCCGTGCCCGATCTGTACAGGGAAGGCTCGTTCGGCTTGGGTGCAGGGCGCTTCCGCACGGTACTTCGCGTGGTTCTGCCTTCCGCGATCCCCGGCATCCTGGGTGGCATCATCCTTGCCATCGGCAGGACGGTGGGCGAATCCGCGGCCCTTATCTACACGGCGGGCTCCATCGCGGCAGTCCCTGACTCGCTGTTCAGCTCCACGCGTACGCTCGCGGTGCATATGTACCTGCTTGCCAGCGAGGGCCTGCACATCGATGCGACCTACGCAACGGCGGTTCTGCTGCTTCTATTTGTTCTACTTATCAACTTCGCAACCTCTGCCGTTGCGAAGCGCATTGCTAAAGGAGGGATGAGCGATGAGTAACCTCCCCAAGATGGAGGTGTCGCACATGGACCTGTTCTATGGCGACTACCAGGCTCTCACCGACATCAACATCTCGTTCATGAAGAATAGGGTTACCGCCATGATCGGCCCCTCCGGCTGCGGCAAGTCCACCTTGCTCAAGTCGCTCAACCGCATGAACGACCTGGTGGAGGGGTGCAAGATCACCGGTCGTATCACCTTGGATGGTCAGGACATCTACGATCGCTATGACGTGAACGTCCTGCGCAAGAAGGTCGGCATGGTATTCCAGAAGGCCAACCCGTTCCCGATGTCCATCTACGACAACATCGCGTTCGGCCCGCGCACCCATGGCATCAAGAAGAAGGCTGAGCTCGACGAGATCGTCGAGGACTCGCTTCGCAAGGCGGCTATCTTCGATGAGCTGAAGGATCGCCTGAAGAAGAACGCGCTCGGCCTTTCCGGCGGCCAGCAGCAGCGCCTGTGCATTGCGCGTGCGCTTGCGGTCGGGCCTGAGGTCCTGCTGATGGACGAACCTACCAGCGCTTTGGATCCGATTTCCACCTCGAAGATCGAGGAGCTCGTTGGTGAGCTGAAGAAGAACTACACGATCATCATCGTTACGCACAACATGCAGCAGGCTGCCCGAATCTCGGATACCACGGCATTTTTCCTTTTGGGCGAAATGGTGGAATGCGGGCCTACGCAGACCATGTTCTCAAGCCCGCAGGACAAGCGTACCGAAGACTACATCTCAGGGAGGTTCGGCTGATATGGCACGACCGATTTTCGACGAGGAGCTCCATACGCTCCGCAAAGATGTTATTGAGATGGCCACGTTGGTCGAAGATGCCCTGAGCGGGTCGCTCGAGGCGGTTCGCGAAGGCAACGAGACCCGGGCTTACCTTATTACCCAGAATGATTCGATCGTAGACGAGCAGGAACGTGACATCGAGCGCCTTTGCCTGCGTTTGCTCCTGCGTGAGCAGCCGGTTGCCACCGACCTGCGCTCGGTTACGGCTGCCCTGAAGATGGTCACCGATTTGGAGCGCATCGGCGATCAGGCGGTGGAGATCTGCGATATCGCACTGAGCTTGGGCGGCAAGGCCGACTTCGGTTCGTTCCGCTCGCTGATCACGCTGGCGGAGTTGGCTAGCGCCCAGGTAAACGATGCTGTGGCATCGTATGTGAATCTCGATCTTGAAAAGGCCCAGGCCTGTGCTGCAAAGGACGAGTCGGTCGATGAGCTGTTCGACGAGACCAAGCACGAGATCATGCGCCACATCATCGAGCACGAACCCGACGAGACCCTCGCACTGGACCTGTTCATGATCGCTAAGTACCTTGAGCGTGTTGGCGACCATGCGGTCAACATCGCCGAGTGGGTGGAGTATGCGGTCACCGGCGTGTACAAGGGAATGAACATGGGGGAGTAGAACCTCGTCCATAGCCTTTCTTCGGCCCCATCCTTTATGCTCTCCGCTTGTGCGGCCCATAAGGGGTGGGGCTTTCTGTGCCATAATGGGAAAAGCCTATTTGGCTGCTCAATCGTCTGACAACCGGGTTGCCCCGGATAGCATAGGAGGCTTCGATGGCTGGTACTCTTTCTGGTCGCCATTTCCTGAAACTGCTCGATTTCACCTCTGCCGAGATCATCGAGATGATCGACTTGGCTGAAGAGCTGAAGGCGAAGAAGAAGGCGGGCGTGCTCCATAAGGAACTGGAGGGCAAGAACATCGTCTTGCTGTTCGAGAAGAC
>CAVFYB010000042.1:12217-14390 GCA_963626845.1 Bacteroidaceae bacterium
AAGGTCATGCAGAACGCCGCTGACGGTGCCATCTTCATGCACTGCCTTCCCGCGTTCCACGACACCAAGACCACTGTTGCGCAGGAGATCGAGCAGAAGTTCGGCCTCACTGAAATGGAAGTGACTGATGAAGTGTTCGAGGGTCCGCAATCCCGCGTGTTCCAAGAGGCCGAGAACCGCATGCACTCCATCAAGGCCGTTGTCCTGGCAACGCTTCGCTAGGGAAGGGCTGAACGCATGAAGAATGTTGGCTATTACAACGGTGAAGTCGGGTTGCTCGAAGAGCTGAAGGTTCCTTTTCTCGATCGCGTGAGCTTCTACGGCGATGGCGTATACGACGCTACTATGGCGCTTGACGGCGTGGTGGTGTTCTCCGAAGACCACATTAATAGGTTCTTCAACAGTTGTAAGAACATGGAGATCGACCCCGGCATTTCCAAGGACGATCTTCTTGAGCTGCTTACCAGTCTTGTTGCCAAGTGCGACGGCAATTACCAGTTCGTGTACTGGCAGGTTACCCGCGGTACTGCTCCTCGCAACCATGCCTTTCCCTCGGGTAAGTCGAACCTGTGGGTGATGATCGTTCCCGAGGAAAAGGATCTGCGTCCAACTGATGTTGAGCTTATTACCGTGGAAGACACGCGCTTCTTCCATTGCAACACCAAGACCTTGAACCTTCTTCCGAATGTCCTGGCCGCTCAGCGCGCCAAAGAAGCGGATTGCTATGAATCCGTGTTCGTGCGCGATGGGTACGTTACCGAATGTGCTCATAGCAATGTGCACATCTTGAAGGATGGGGCGTTCATCACCCATCCGGCTGATAACCTCATTTTGCCCGGAATCGCTCGCAAGCATCTGATCATGGCCTGCGAACGCTTGGGCGTTCCAGTTGAAGAGCGCGCTTTCACCAAAGAGGAGCTTATGGACGCCGATGAGGTTATCGTCTCTTCATCCTCCACTCCCGGCGTGGCGGTTTCCTCCATAGATGGCACCTCGGTCGGTGGCAAGGACCGGGCGTTGTTCGAGCGCATCTGCAATTCGGCGGCCGATGAATTCGAACAGTACGTCAAAGAGCGCTTGGCGTAGCGGGTTCTGCTGCGTATTCGCTTTGCACGCGCCGTGCCCGTAGGGGCCGGGCCGTTTCTATGATGCTACAATGAACAGCACTGCCTTCGGGCGGTGCTGTTCTTGTTTTATAGTCTGCGCATTTTGCTGCGCATGGGTTTAGAAGATGAAGGAAGTTTTCCATGACCATTCGCGAATCGCTCGAGTCGGTTTTGTTCCAGGCCCTGAAGGCCGCTGTTGAGGCAGGGGAGCTTCCCCTTGAAGAGGTCCCGCAGCCTTCTTTGGAGCGCCCGCGCGAAGAGGGCCATGGCGACTGGGCCTGCACCATTGCCATGCGCTTGGCGAAGGCGGCTCGCATGAACCCGCGTGCTATCGCTCAGGCCATCGTGGACCATCTTCCCGAAAACGACATCGTCGAATCGTTCGAGATCGCAGGCCCCGGCTTCATCAACCTGACCCTTACCAATTCCTCGTTCCAGGCGGTTGTGTCCGAGGCGCGCGAAAAGGGTGCCGATTTCGGCAAGTCTCAGTTGCCCGAGCCCTGCAAGGTGAACCTTGAATACGTTTCCGCGAACCCGACGGGCCCGATGCATGTGGGCCACGGTCGTTGGGCCGCGCTCGGCGATGCCACCGCGCGTGTTCTGCGCCATGCCGGCTATGCTGTTGACGAGGAGTTCTACATCAACGACCAGGGCAACCAGATGAACGTCTTCGGCAATTCCGTTGTGGTTCGCTACCAGCAGCTGCTGGGTGTGGACGTTGAGATGCCCGAGGCCTGCTATGGCGGCGGTTACGTCAAGGATATCGCCCAGGCCATCATCGATCAGGATGGCGACAAGTGGCTCAACGCAGACGAGCAGGAACGCTTGGTGGAATTCCGCGAGCGAGGCTATGCCATGATGCTCGATACCGTTAAGGCCACGTTGGCCGAGTTCGGCAACAACTTCGACACCTGGTTCAGCGAGCGTTCCCTGTTCGTGGCCGATGAGGAGGGGAAGACCAAGCAGCAGCGTGCCTTCGAGGTTATGCAGGAAAAGGGCCTGCTCTACGTTGAGGATGGCGCTACTTTCTTCCGTTCCACCGATTTCGGCGACGACAAGGACCGCGT
>CAVFYB010000043.1:0-1835 GCA_963626845.1 Bacteroidaceae bacterium
TAGCAGCCTTCGCTCACCCCGCCCTGGCGGGTGGTGAAGGCGATGCGCACCCCCGTTGCCTCGAACAGGGGCTCGTCGGTATAAGCGTCCAAGGATGCAAAACGACCCTTGGTCAACTCTGGCAAGGGAAGAACAAGGGTCGTCATAAAAGCCTTCTTACGTGAAAGCGGGTTCGCAGGTTGCAGTGCCTTTACTGGCGCTTCAGAAAATCGGGGATGTAGTCCTCATCGGCGAAGCGGGGCTGGGAAGAGTACAGCGGACGCGAGGAGCTTTCCTGCTTCGGAGCCGTGGAAGAGAACATGTTGTCGCGACGGCCGAAGTCGAGCGGCTGTTGCGGCGCGCCCGCCTTGAAGCCCGTGGCGATAACGGTGATGCGGATGGTGTTGCCCAGCTCGGGGTCGACAATCTGGCCGTAGATGATGTTGGCATTCTCGTCGGCGACGGCTTCCACAACCTTAGCGGCCTCATCGACCTCGGAAAGGGCCAGGTCGGGACCACCGGCGATAGAGAACAGGATGCGCGATGCGCCGGCAATGGAGGTTTCGAGCAGGTTGGAGTTGATGGCCTGCTGCGCAGCGTCGAGTGCGCGGGAATCGCCCTCGGCGATGCCGATGCCCATCATTGCGGTGCCCGCATCCTTCATGACGGTGCGGATGTCGGCGAAGTCGAGGTTGATCAGGCCGGGGATGGTGATCAGGTCGGTAACGCCCTGGATGCCCTGACGAAGCGTGTCGTCGGCGATGCGGAAGGCATCGAGCATACTGGTCTTCTTCTCAACGATCTCGAGCAGGCGATCGTTGGGGATAACGATGAGCGTATCTACCTTCTGGGACAGGTAATCGATGCCCTGCTCCGCCTGGTTGCGACGCAGGCGGCCTTCGAACGAGAAGGGCTTGGTAACGATACCCACGGTAAGCGCGCCGATTTCCTCGCGCGCGATCTCGGCAACAACAGGGGCTGCGCCGGTGCCGGTGCCGCCACCTTCGCCGGCGGTCACAAACACCATGTCGGCGTCGGCAAGCGCCTCGCGGATCTCGGAACGGGATTCTTCAGCTGCCTGGCAACCAACCTCGGGGTTTGCGCCAGCGCCCAAGCCACGGGTGATCTCCTCGCCGATGTGGATGGTGTTGTCAGCGTCGGAAAGCAGGAGCGCCTGGCGGTCGGTGTTGACGGCGATGAACTCAACGCCCTTGATGCCGGCTTCGACCATGCGGTTCACAGCATTGGTGCCGCCGCCGCCTACGCCGACAACCTTGATTACCGCGAGATTGTCATTGCCAAGTATCTGTTGCATTATCTGCTCGCTTTCGATTTCTTTTCAGCGTTGACCCGCCTGAGCACACACGGCCAGAGGGACACTTGGGTTATTTTACACGCCGCGCATACGTTTGCAAAGCTGCAACGGCCCCCATCGGGCACTACAGCGAGCGCCAAACGGGTTTATTCACAACACGAACATTAATATATGAGATCTTGCCCTCGTGTTCTGCCATCAGCTGCAGGCACACGCGCTCCTTGTCGCGGATGTCCTTAGAGCTGCCGAAAGCGATCTCGATGCCGTTTTGCAGGGTGAGCGTGGTGGATTCACTGCTTGCCGCGGCAACACTTTTCACCTGGCCGGCGAGTTCGGTGGTCATGCCGTCGATGACACCCAGCGCATTTTCCACATTGGCGTTGTTGCAGTACGACCCGGCCTCGGGCTTGGATCCGTACGGGATGTCGGTAATCTCCAGTGCGCTGTCGGCATCCTCGAACACCTGGCTCGGCAGTGCCTGGGCCTCGGCGCTTTCGCGGTTGTCGGGGATCTTGCACAGCCACATGCCGTCGGAGGAAAG
>CAVFYB010000043.1:2370-4148 GCA_963626845.1 Bacteroidaceae bacterium
CCCTGGCTGGGACGGCCCTTCACGGTAGAGGGGCGCGCCGAGGTGCGGCTGCGCGAAGAGGGCCTACTCGAAGCCGAGTAGCTTGACCTCTGTCTGGAGCTCGACGCCATAACGCCCCCTTACTTCTTCCTTGACCTTCGCTATCAATGCCAAAACATCGGCAGCGGTTGCATCTCCCCTGTTCACAATGAAGTTGGCATGCTTTTCCGATATCTGCGCATCACCATGGCGCAGGCCCTTCAAACCCGCCTGCTCTATAAGGTGCGCCACCGATTCGCCCTCGGGGTTCACGAAAACGCTGCCGCATGAGGGGAAATCGAGCGGCTGGCTTTCCTTGCGGCGCTTCAGCAGCTCGCTCATGCGCTCGTTGATGTTGCCGGGATAGCCCTTCTCCAGCCGCAGCTCACATTCCACCAGCACTTCGCCGGGAGCGAACGACGACGACCGATAGCCCCATTCGAGGTCGGTTGCAGCATAGCGGCGCAAACCCTGCTCAAGGCAGTACGTCGTTGCGGAAACCACACGGCTGCCTATCCAATCGGTAGCCGTTCCCGCATTCTGCACCAGGGCGCCGCCCACGGTGCCCGGGGTGCCCACGGCGAATTCCATGCCAGTAAGCCCGTTGTGGAACACCTCTTGTACCAAGCGCGAGAGCATGGTTCCCGCGCCTACCGTAACCATGGCATCTTCGTCGCTGAAGCGCCAGGTGCGGAACTCGCCCGCCAGCGAAAGCACCACGCCACCGTAGCCCGCGTCCGAAACCAAGAGGTTGGAGCCTTTGCCCGCCACATAGTAGGGCAAGCCCTCTTCGGCGCACACCTTCAGCAGCGTGCTGAGCGCGGCGATGGAGTTCACCTCCGCAAACGCACGGGCAGGCCCGCCGATGCGGTACGTGGTATGGCGAGCCATGGGCTCGTCCAGCTTCACTGAGCCGTCGAATTCCTCGTCGAAGCGCAAAAGCTCCAGTTCAGATGCGTGGCGAGCGCACATTATGCATGGCTCGCTTCGCGCTCGCGCAAGCCCTCCAGCAAAGCAGGGCCCATGGCCGTGATGTCGCCGGCACCCATGGTGATAACCAGGTCGCCCGGATGCAGGCGCTCGATCATGTAGGGAACCACATCAAGGCGGCGGTCGATGTAGTGGAGATCTTCGGGGCGGGCCGGGTTGTCGAAGATGGGCTGCATGAACGTCTTGCCGGAAACGCCCGGGACGGGGGTTTCGCCGGCGGGGTACACGTCCGTGAAGGCAACCAGGTCGGCCTGGTCGAACGCACGGCCGAACTCGTCGTGCAGCACATCGGTGAACAGCCCCACGCGGGAATAGCGGTGCGGCTGGAACAGCACGCACACACGGCGATAGCCGAGGTCGCACGCCGCCGCAATGGTTGCAGCGATCTCGGTGGGATGGTGGGCATAGTCGTCCAGGATGGTGACGCCATCCGCTTCACCGACCAAGTCGAAGCGGCGACGAACGCCGGCAAAGCAACCCATTGCCTCGGCGGCCTTCTGCATGTCAAAGCCCTGCGTCTGCAGCAAGGTGAGCACACCCGCCGCGTTCAAGGCATTATGACGCCCAGGATTCTGCTTGATATGGCAGTTCAGAACCGTGCCATCGGGGAGCTTCACGTCAAAGGAGGTGGAAACGCCCTTCGGTACGTAGTTCGACACCACCGTGTCGCATTCAGAGCCGAAGCCGTAGGTGAGCACCTTTGCTCCCGTGGCGCGGGCAACCTTCACCAGCTCGGCATCGTCGCCGCACACCACGGCGTAGCCGTCTTC
>CAVFYB010000043.1:4415-6970 GCA_963626845.1 Bacteroidaceae bacterium
GGTGGTCTTGCCGTGCGTGCCGGCAACCGCCAGCGTGCTCTTCCCCACCCCAAGGGCGGCAAGCATCTTGGCGCGATGCCAGATGGGGATGTTGCGGCGCTGGGCCTCCTTGAGCTCGGGGTTGTTCTGCAGAATGGCGGTGGAGACCACCACCACGTCAGGGTCGATGCCGGAAAGGTTCTCGGCCCTCTGACCGATGAATACCTTCACCCCAGCCTCGCGCAGCTGCTCGGTATAGCGGCTTTCGCGCAGGTCGGAGCCAGAAACTTCCATACCCTGATCCTTGGCGACATGGGCGATGCCGCTCATGCCCACGCCTCCGACGCCGATGAAATGAACTTTTTCGATGCGATTCTCCACCGCGGATAACCTCCTTGAGACTGGCCTTTATCTTAGCGGCTGGCGCCAAGGCAACCCAATCTCACATAACTATTGCGGAATGCCCTGCAGCAAAGCAGTTGGCAGCAGCCTGCTTCGGAGGCCCTCAGCCCAAGCACCCTGCCGCCTAGCTCTGCCGCCTACTTCTTCTTCGCAACAAGCTCTACCACATCGCACAGGCGGCTTGCAGCGTCCTGCGTTTCGAAGGTGGCCGCCGCCTCGCGCATGCCGGCGCGCGTTTCCGGGTCTTCCAGCAGGGCGAACACGATCTTCTCGAACTGCGGGTCCTCGACCTTGTCGTCCTTGATGAGCACCGCCGCGCCGCGCTGAACGTACTCTGCGGCATTGACCGTTTGATGGTCGGCGGTGGCGTGCGGGAAGGGAACCAGGACGGCGGGGATGCAGCGGGCCGAGATCTCGGCCAGCGACGACGCGCCGGCGCGGGAAACGATGAGGTCGGCGGCCGCGAGCGTTTCGCCCATATGGTCCTGGTAGCCCATGGCGAAGTAGCGCTTCTTCTGCTCGTCGGTAAGGGCAAGCGCCTCGTTCACCGCGTCCAGCTCCTTGGGGCCGGTGATATGCACAACATAGACGTCGTCCATCTCCATAAGGCGGTCCTTCATGGCAACCAGGGCCGTGTTGATGTGGCGGGCACCCAAGCTTCCGCCGAACACCAGCAGCATGGTTGCATCCTGCGGGATGCCCAGGTAGTCGCGGCCTTCCTCACGCGTTGCTTTCAGCACCGAAGAGCGAACCGGGTTGCCGGTTACCAGCACCTTGCTCTGGTCTTTGACGTTGTTGCCGGCAACCTTGTAGGTCAGGCACACGGCCGCAGCGTCCTTGCACAGGAAGTCGTTGGCCATGCCCATAACGGAGTTCTGCTCGTGTATTACCAGGGGAATGCCCATGCGTTTGGCAGCCTGCCCCACCGGCAGGCACACGTAGCCGCCGAACACCACTACCACGTCGGGTTTGATCTCCAGGAACCACTTGGTGGCCTTCTTGGCGGAAGAGTTGATCTTCTTCAGGCCCTTGACCAGCGTAAGCGGATGGCTGCGGTCGAACCCTGCCGCCTCGAACCCCTTGAACGGGATGCCCGCCGCAGGGACGAGCTTCGATTCCACACCCGTGGGCGTGCCGGCATAGAATACCTCGTGGCCATGCTCTTGAAGAGCCTCGGCCAGGGCGAGCGCCGGGTTGATGTGGCCGGCAGTGCCGCCACCGGAAAGAACTACACGCATGACAGCTACCTCCTTTGAGCCCGAACTTGGCGGGCGTATGTTGCTTGTGCGGACGATCCGCCTGTTCGCATGGGCGGCAGCACCGAGATCACGCCGCTGTCCAACCGCTGCGATATGCGGATGCCGGGGCCCCTATCACTATAGCCGTCGCGGCGGCTGCCGGAAGAGGCGGGGCGCCTTCCCTCGTGGCGATCGTCGGCAGGGTGGCGATCAGCGGAAGCATGGCGATCGGCAGAGACGACCCTCAGGTTGTCGCGGCGCTGACGGTACTCCCCTTCGCTGCTGGAGCTGAAGGAAATGGAGAGCAGTGCCCCCACCAGCATCAGCGAGGAAAGCAGCGAAGAGCCACCCGACGATATGAACGGAAGGGGCTTACCCGTGGTTGGCGCCAAGCCCACCACGCACGATATGTTCAGGAACGCCTGGAACACGATCATCACGGTAAGGCCGGCGGCGAACAGCGACATGAAGGGGCTGCGTGCCTGCTTGGCGATCTTGAAGCCGCCCACCAGGAAGAACATGAAGGCGGCGATAACCGAAAGCGAGCCAAGAAGCCCCATCTCCTCACCCACAATGGCGAAGATGAAGTCGGTCTCGGCTTCAGGCAGGTACTGCAGCTTCTCATAGGAGTTGCCGATGCCCACGCCGAGCAGCCCGCCGGAAGCAAGCGCCTTGAACGAGTGCACCAGCTGGTAACCCGTGTTCTGCGCGTCGGCCCAGGGGTCGGAAAAGCTCATCAAGCGCTGCATACGGTAGGGGGCAACGACGATGGCGATAACGCCAGCCGCTGCCACGGCCAAGAAGACGAATGCCGTGGTGCGCCAGGAAAGCCCACCCAACCACACCACAACGCCGACGCCCACCAGGCAGATGATCGTGGTGCCCAAGTCAGACTGCGCGCCGAGCACGAATACCAGCAACGGGAGCGCGATGAAC
>CAVFYB010000043.1:7216-14192 GCA_963626845.1 Bacteroidaceae bacterium
ACGAACTTCGCCACCGCAACGGCAATCGCGGTGCCCAGAACGGCGAAGACGCACTGCTTTATTGCCTCCCCCAACGGGTCTCCCTGTTCGACCAGGGAGGTAATGGAAGAAGACGAGTACACCATGACAAGGCCTACCACCAGCAGATATAGGGTGGATAGGGCAACCATCAGCCTGGGCCACATCTCTTGCGCCGGAGCGCTTTTGAGGAATGATCTTGAGGGCGATTTGCTGCGTTTAGGTTCTGTGTTTCGCTCCCGGGGCATTGCTTGCTTACGCACCCCGCTCAGTTGCCCGCTGGGCCACCAGATGCTTGAACACCTCGCCGCGCTCTTCGAAGCAGCTGAACTCGTCGAAGGAAGAGCAGGCGGGGGAAAGCGTGAGGATATCGCCCGGCTCGGCGTTGGCCAAGCCCGTGTCCAGAGCTGATTCAAGGTTGCCGGCGGAATACACCGGCAAGCTAGCGCCCTCGAACGCCTTCAGGAAGCGCTCGCCGGCAGCGCCGAAGCACACCACGGACTTGCAGTGCTTTTCGGCGGCGGCAACCAGCTCGGCAAGGTCGGTGCCCTTGTCGCAGCCGCCCAGCAAAACGATGGGGCGCTTCGCACCGAAAGCAGCCAGGGCCTTCAACGTTGCGTCCACGTTGGTGGCCTTGGAATCGTTATAGCACTGCACGCCCTGAACCGTTCCGCAGGGCTCGATGCGATGCTCCAGGGGAGCGAACGACTTCAGGCCCTCCACGATCTTGGCGTCGTCGCAGCCCAGGGCGATGGCCGCAGACGCGGCCGCCAAGGCGTTGGATGCGTTGTGCTCGCCCTTTATCTGCAGGTCGGATTCGCTGCACAGGGTATGCTTCACGCCCTTGAAGTCCACCGTGAGCACGCCGTCGTCAAGGAACGCGCCCGCAGCAGAACCGCATGCGTCTTCGCGCATGTTCTCGTGCAGGCCGCGGCAGGTTCCCATGGGGATGTAGTCGAAGCCCTGGTCGGGGGCGATAACGGCTTTGATCATCTTCACGTCGGCGCGCACAACGTCGTTGGTGGCATCGAGCACCACCGTGCAGCCCTTGCCGCAATTGGCGTAGATCTTGCGCTTGGCGTCTGCATACGCCTCGAAGCTGCCATGCCACTTCAAGTGGTCAGGCGTGATGTTCAGCAGAACGGCCACATCGGGCGCGAAATCTACCGTGGAAGCAAGCTGGTACGAAGAAACCTCGGCAACGTAGCAGTCCACCTTGCCCGAAGCCACCGCTTCCAGGCAGGTGTCGCCGATGTTGCCCACCGCCGCAGCGCGCTTCCCGCACGTTTGCAGGATATGGGCGGCAAGCGAGGTGGTGGTGGTTTTGCCGTTGGTGCCCGTGATGGCCACCCAAACGGAATCGGCGGCGCTTTCGCGCCAAGCGAACTCGACTTCGCTGACCACCTCGACGGAAACAGCCTTGGCAGCCTGGTAGAAATCGGAGTTCTCCGAGATGCCCGGGCTCACGATGCACAGGTCGAACCGATCGGCGAAAGCATACGTGTCGAACAGCACCGTTGCACCTTTTGCCTGGTACTCGGCAGCGGCCGTGCGCGATGCGTCGTTTTGCTCACCCGCAGCGATAGCCAGCTTGTCAACGCGCGAGCCGAGCAGGTCGGCGCAGTACGCCGCTGCCGCCTTGCCCGACTTGCCCAAACCCAGGATGAGCACCGATCCTAGCGAAACCGGAGCCTTCTTCTTCGAAGTGTCGAAAGATGCCGTCATGTCCTACCCTACCAACGTCTTTGCAAAATACAAGCAGAATCCCAAAGCGGCCAGCGCTGCGGAGATGATCCAGAAGCGGATAACCACCTTCACTTCGCTCCAGCCCTTCTTCTCGAAGTGGTGATGGAGCGGCGCCATAAGGAACAGGCGCTTGCGCGTGCGCTTGAAGTAGCCCACCTGGATGATTACCGAAAGGGCCTCCACCACGAACAGGCCGCCGATGATAAGCACCAGCACCTCGGTCTTGGAAACGATAGCCAGGCAGCCCAAGGCGGTGCCCATGGCAAGCGATCCGGTGTCGCCCATGAAGATATCGGCCGGGTACGAGTTGAACCAAAGGAAGCCGATGCAGCAGCCGGCAAGCGCCGCGGCAATGATGGCCGAATCGAGCAGGCCGGCGCGGAAGGTGATGGCCGCCATTACCACGGCAACCACCATGAAAGTGCCGCCCAGCAAACCGTCCAGGCCATCGGTCAGGTTGGTGGCGTTGCTCATCCCCATAAGCAGTATGTCAGCGAAGATGACATAGAGCCAGGGAATGCTGAACAGCTCGCCCGTCGGGGCGGTGATGGGTAGCGTGGTGGTGAGCACGCCCAGGTCGAACGTGAACACGAAGGGGATTTCCACCGTGGGGGCAACGCCCAGCCAGTTCACTGCTGCCAGAACGAACGCGGTGGAGATGACGAACTGGCCCACCAGCTTCGCCTTGGGCGTAAGGCCCAGCGAACGCTCATGGGCGACCTTGGAAGCGTCGTCGAACAGGCCGAGTGCGCCGGTAAGCAGCACGGCGGCGAGGATGAGCCAGGTCTCGGGCACGGGCTCTGCCAGGATGGCCACCACAACCGTGGCAGCGATGAGCATGATGATGCCGCCCATAGTAGGCGTGCCCTGCTTCACTAGATGGCTTTCCGGGCCGTCGGCGCGAACCTGCTGCCCGATAAGATGCGAGCGCAGGAACTTTATGAACAACGGCATAAGCACCATCGTGACCGCGGCGCCCAAGAACACCGAAAGGAACACGACGAACGTCGGATACTGAGAGAAGGAAACCATAGCTAGCTCAACAACCCCTTGGCTATACGATCAAGCTCCATGGAATGCGATGCCTTCACCAGCACGGCATCCCCTGAAGCAGCATGTTCGGTAAGGTAGGCCAACGCCTCTTCGCGGCTTTTCGCCTGCAGGACATTCGCAGACGGGAACCCTGCGGCACGCGCAGCGCTTGCGATGGTGCGGGAAAGCTCGCCCACGCAGATAAGCTCGTCGACCTTGGAAGCTGCCACGAAGGCGCCGACCTTGCGGTGGCCCTCTTCGGTGTAAGCACCCAGTTCGCCCATGTCGCCCAGCACAGCATAGCGCTTGCCGGGCACGTCCATGGCGCACAGGACGGAAAGGGAGGCGCACATGGAATCGGGGTTGGCGTTGTAGGCGTCGTTCACCACCGTGATGCCGGCCTTGGAGCGAAGCACTTCCTGCCGGCCCGATTCGGCCTGCGAAGCAGCCAGGCCGGAAACGATGCTTTCGGCGGGAACCCCCAAACGCCAGGCAACCGCAGCGGCGGCACAGGCGTTGTTCACGTTATGAGCGCCGCGTAGCGCAAGCGAGCAGGGGAAGCTGCCGCTTGGCAGATGCAGCACGAAGCTGGGGCGGCCCTCCGAATCCAGCTGGATATCGGTTGCGAAGGCGGTAGCGTCGCTGTTTGCCGCAGCATTGCCCGAGCCGTCGAACAGCAGCACCTCGATGCCCCGCTCTTCCAGCTTCTGCCATTCGCGGATCTTCGGCGTGAAGACATCGGCCGCATTCAGCACGGCAACATTGCCGGCCTGCAGCGTTTCCAGCACCTCGGCCTTGGCGCGGGCGATGTTCTCCATCGAGCCCAGCAGCTCAAGATGGCACTCCGCCACATTCGTTATCACGGAAACGGTGGGGCGCACGAAATCGACCAGGCCGGAAATCTGACCCAGGCCGCGCATGCCCATCTCCACCACGGTGAAGTCGTTTTCGGCGGAGGCATCCAGCACAGTGCGCGGAACGCCCAGCTCGTTGTTCTGGTTCGCCTTCGTGGCAGAACCGGAAAGAGCGGTGGAAAGCACGTCGCGCGTAAGGTTCTTCGTGGTGGTTTTCCCCATGGAACCGGTAAGGGCGACAACCTGGCCCTTCAGGCATTTACGCCATGCGCGCGCCAGCTTCGGGAACGCATCGAAGGTGGATTCCACCAGAAGGATAGCGCCGCCTGCCTTCTTCGCAGCAGCAGCCGCCTCTTCGCCGGGCCGGCTCATAGCAAGCACCGCAACGGCACCGGCCTCGAACGCAGCGGGGATGAACGTATGCCCGTCTACCTTTTCGCCGGGAAGCGCAACGTACAGGCTGCCCGGAGCCACCTCGCGGGAATCCCAGGTAATGCCGCTGGCAACGCGCTCGCCATCGGCGGCAGGTACCACGACTTGGGCCTCCAAGATGGAGGCCAGCTTGCTGATAGAGAACTGCATGACGGTTATCCGAACACCTTCTGAAGTGCTGCGGCCGCTACCTCGCGGTCGTCGAAGTGGTGCTTCTCGGTGCCCACAATCTGGTAATCCTCGTGGCCCTTGCCCGCGATGAGCACGGCATCGCCCGCCTGCGCGTGGCCGATGGCGCGCTCGATGGCCTCGGCACGGTCGGGAACCACGTCGAAGCGGCCCTGGCCTTCGCGCATGCCGTCGACGATGTCGTCGATGATGGCCTGTGGGTCTTCCGTGCGCGGGTTATCGGAGGTCACCACGGCGTAGTCGGCCGCTAGCGCAGCTTTACCCATGATGGGGCGTTTGCTGGCATCGCGGTCACCGCCGCAACCGAACACTACGAGGATACGGTGGCCGTCTTCAACCAGGGCAGAAACCGAGGCAATGGCGTTCTCGAGAGCATCAGGCGTATGGGCGTAATCGACGTACACCGAAACGCCGCCGTCGTTTTCAGCCTTGATGCGCTGCAGGCGACCGGGAATGGCCGGAGCATCATGCAGCGCGCCGATGATGGCGGAAGGAGAATAGCCCAGCTGAAGGGCGATGCCGAATGCCGTCATCACATTTTCCACGTTGAAGCGGCCCACCAGCGGATAGGTAAGCGTATGCACCGTGCCGCGCACGGAAAGCTCTACCGTGGTGCTGGAAACGCCGTACTCGACGTTCACAGGATGGATCTGCGCCGAAGCGTCGAAGCCGGTAGTGATGATGGAATCCTCATTGGCAGAGCAGCGCTTCAGCAGCTCCTTGCCCCATTTCCCCTCGATGTTGATAACGCGCTTGGCGGGATAGTCTCTCGAGAACAGGCGCGCCTTGGCGGCGAAGTACGACTCGAAGGTCTTGTGGTAGTCGAGGTGGTCTTGCGTGAGGTTCGTGAACGCGGTTACCGCGAAATCGGTGGCCCAGGTACGGTCCAGGTCGAGCGCATGCGAGCTCACCTCCATGGAAACCACGCCGCAGCCAGCATCGCGCATCTGCGCGAAGAGGCCCTGCAGGTCGGGCGACTCGGGCGTGGTATGCGTTGACGGCTGGCTTTCGCCGGCAACGGAAATGCCCACCGTGCCAATAAGGCCGGTGCGACTTCCCAGGGCCTGGGCGATATGGTCCACCAGGTAGGTCGTGGTGGTCTTACCGTTGGTTCCCGTGATTCCCACCAAGGAAAACGCCTTGCTGGGCTCGCCGTAGAAACGGGATGCCATGCGAGCCATCGCCTTGCGCGAGTCCTTCACCACAACCTCGGTGACATCGGATGCGTCGGCCAGGTACACCTTGCGCTCAACGATGAGCACGCGAGCACCGCGGTCGATGGCGTCCTGCGCATAGGAGTGGCCGTCGCTCTTCAGGCCGACGATGCAGCAAAACGCATCGCCGGGAACCACTGCATCGCTACGGTAGGCGATGCCGGAAACGGGCTCGTCGGCATTGCCGATGATGGTGCAATCAATGCCCGAGAATAGCTCTCCGCATGTCTTCTGGGTCATAGGAACCTCAATTCTGAGTGATGTTGTAGCGATCAATCGCAAACGCCATTATATCCCGAAACGCAGGGACGGTTTTCCTCTCGCCGGGAACATCCGTAGCCCCCACAAAGCACACCAGGTTGGTGGAGGTGTCGGGCAGATAGCCCACGAACGAGAGGTTGTACATCCCCTGCTGGTAGCCGCCCGTCTCCGACGCGATCTCGGCCGTGCCGGTCTTGCCCACCACGCGGTAGCCGTCTATCTGGGCATCGGTTGCGGTGCCGCTTTCGACCACCTGCTGCATCATGCCTTCCAAGGCGGTTATACAATCCCCCCGGTCGGTGATCTGGGATGTTTCATAGGTTCGAGCAGAATCTTCGCTGGGAACGTCCATCAGGAAATGGGGCGTGCACGCCACGCCGTCGTTGGCCAGGGCGCCGTAGAAGCGCACCATCTCTATGGGCGAGGTGGTAAGGCCCTGGCCGAAGCTGATGTTGTAGCCCTGCACGGTGGTCCACTGGTCGCGCGCGGCAATGCTGCCCGATGCTTCGCCGGGGTAATCGACGCCCGTCTTCTGACACAGCTGGTACTGCTGGATGTAGTCGTATAGGCGCGAGAAGGTCAGGTCCTGCGCCACCAGGGATATGCCCACGTTCGACGATTCGGCGATGATCTGGGAAACCGACATATCCTGCGACTCACGCGAATGCGAGTCGGTGATGGTGTAGCCGTCCACGGTGAGCTTGTTGGGGCAGTAATAGGTGGTATCCGCGTTCACCTTGCCGTCCGAAAGCGCAGCCAGCATGGTAAGCGGCTTCATGATGGAGCCGGGCTCGTAAGCCGAAGAGATGCCCGAGAGGTTGGTAGCGCCCTCTTTCACCTCGGCCATGTTGGTTATGTCGAAGGTGGGCGAAGACGAGCATGCGTAGATCTCGCCGGTGGCGGAGTCCATCAGGATGGCCGAGCCGGTTTTGCCCTGCACTTCCTCGACGCGCACCGCAAGCGATTCCTCGAGCTTTTCCTGCATGTCCACGTCGATGGAAAGGACGATGTCCTTGCCGTCCACCACTTCCGCGGTAACCTTCTCGGTGCCGGGAACGGGAACGCCTTCCTTGCTGTACTCCGTGGTCTTGCGCCCGGCGGTGCCGCCCAGGATGTCGTCGTAGTACAGCTCCAAGCCGGTAAGCGCCTTGCCATCGGAGTTCAGCACGCCGATGATCTGGCTTCCCACCGAACCGCACGGGTACACGCGCTTGGTGGTCTTCTCGAAAT
>CAVFYB010000044.1:0-13823 GCA_963626845.1 Bacteroidaceae bacterium
CGCGGACGGGTAGGGGCTAGCCGTTGAAGCCCTCGTCTTCGATCTTGCCGGGACCGTCGGCTGCCGCCGTTGCCAGTGAGTCGCAGCGCTCGTTCTCCGGATGGCCGGCATGCCCCTTCACCCAGTGGAAGCTCACGTTGTGCGGCTCCATGGCGGCGAGCAGGCGCTTCCACAGGTCGGTGTTCTTCACGGGCTCTTTCTTGGAATTCTTCCAGCCCTTCTTCAGCCAACCGTCCACCCAATGTTGGTTGAAGGCGTTCACCACGTACTGCGAATCGGAGTGCACTTCCACGGTGCAGGGGTGCTTCAGCACTTCCAGCCCGTATATCACGCCCAAAAGCTCCATGCGGTTGTTGGTGGTGCGGGTGTAGCCCTTCGAGATCTCGCGCGTGTGCAGCTTGCCGTTTCGGTCGGTGTAGTGCAGCACGGTGCCGAAGCCGCCGGGGCCGGGGTTGCCGCGGGAAGACCCGTCGCTGTACAGGGTAACGTTCATAGGTTGATCTCCTTGGTAGGTGGGGTAGGGCTGCCGAATGGGGCAGCGGCGGCTACTTGCAGGCCGCTTCGATGACGCGCTTCAGCTCGTCGAAGCCGGTGCCCTTTTCCGACGAGCACACCACCATGGCAACGTCGTCGGGCAGCTGCAGCTGCTTGCGGATGGCGGCCTTCTGCTTGTTCGCCGCCGACTTGCTTACCTTGTCGGCCTTGGTGAGGGCGATCATGAACGGCAGCTCGCAGGCGCGCAGGAACTCCACCATCTGCTCGTCGAGCTTGGTGGCGGGGTGGCGGATATCGATGAGCGAAACCACCAGCGCATAGTAGCGGTACTGGTCGAAGTAGCCGTTGATCATCTCGGACCAGCGCGCCTTCTCGCTCTTGGCCACCTTCGCGTAGCCGTACCCGGGCAGATCCACGAAGTCGATGGTGTCGGTGGTGAAGAAGTTGATGGTGCTGGTCTTGCCCGGCATGGAAGAAACTTTCGCCAGCTTCTTGCGGTTGAACAGCTTGTTGATCAGCGAGCTCTTGCCCACGTTCGAGCGGCCCACGAACGACACCTCGGGGCGCACCGAAGCGGGGATCTGGGCAGAAGTGCCGTAGGCCCCTTGGAACTTTACCTCGTTGTAATTCATGTGCGCCCCTATCGTTCGTTCGGAGTTTCCATGATAGCGTTGCCCGCACCGCGCGCATGTCACGATAATGGAACCCCAAAGCAGAACTACGGAAAGACGTGAACCATGCCCATCTTGGACCAATTCGAAGATTTCGTGCAGAACACCACCGGGGGCGACCTGCTGGGCCGCATCGCCATTGCGGTTGTGATCCTGATAGGCGTGGCCATCTGCTCGCATCTGTTGGTGCGCTGGTTGCGTCACATCATGCGCCGCGAAGACAATTCCATGCCGTCGGGTTCCATCTTCATCAACATCATGCGCATCATCGTGTGGGGTTTGGGCATCAGCTTCATCCTAGACACCTGCTTCGGCGTGAACATGACGGCGGTTCTGGCGGCTTTGGGTGTTGGAGGTATCGCGCTTTCCTTGGGCTTCCAGGACACGCTTTCCAACCTTATCGGCGGTATGCAGGTGTCGTTTCTGCGCATCATCGGCCCGGGCGATAACATCCAGGTGGGCTCGAACAAGGGCGTGGTGCAAGACGTTACGTGGCGTCACACTACCATCAAGAACCGCCTGGGCGAAACCGTCATCATCCCCAATTCCGTTATCTCGAAGAACGCCGTGGTGCACCTGCCGCCTGTAGAGTGCCTGGTGGTTCCCTTCGTCGCAACCACGGCCGAAGACCTTGATTCCATTGTCGAGCAGGTGGAAAAAGCGGCGCATGACACCGCGTTGCAGTTCGCCGGCATCGTATCGGAGCCTTTGGTGCTGTTCACCGAGGTCATTGCCGACGGCATCGTGGGCAAGGTGAAGGTGGAGATCGACGATCCTTCGCAGGCCACGCCCGCATCCGATGCCATCACCCGCGCCATCGCCCCCATCGTGCACGTGTAGGGCCTGCCCCTCCTTTTCGCGGATTGTTGCGCCCTGGTGAACGTTCGGCGCACTATGCGCTAAGCGGGGGTTCGACGTACGTGCGTTTGCTATCATGGGAACGTTCTAGAGTCGTGCCGGTTTCCGGTGCCGGTCGGGCGCCGGGTGCGCTTCGGCTTGCAACGCAAGGCGGCACGTGGATTGTGCCGAAAATGGTGCTGCCGGGCAGGCATGTTCTGCTTGCGGCATTGCCTTTCGGCATACAGCGATGAAGGAATACCATGACCCAGCATCTCACCGAAAAGGACGTGCGCGGCATCGCCACGTACGCGCGAATCGGGCTGACCGATGAAGAGGTGACTTCCATGACCGAAGACCTCAACAGCATCATCGAGAGCCTGAAGCCCATCACCGAGTACGACCTCGAGGGCGTGGAGCCCACGTTCCACCCCATCGGCGGTCTCTCCAACGTCATGCGCGAAGACGTGGAGGGCGAAAGCTTCACTCAGGAAGTTGCCCTTTCCAACGCGCCTAAGCAGCAGGACGGCAGCTTCCTTATCCCGGCTATCCTGGGCGGAGGCGATGAGTAATGGCCAAGTCGTTCGCAGAGCTCTCCGTTGCGGAAATCCAAGCTGGCCTTTCCGCTAAGGAATTCAGTGCCAAGGAAGTGGCCGAAAGCTCCCTTTCCCGCATTGCCTCGGCCGACAAGGCAGTGCATGCGTTCCTGGAAACCACCGAGGAAATGGCCCTCAAGGCGGCTGAGCGCGTAGACGCCGCCGTTGCCGCAGGCAACCTTTCCCAGGCCGGCCCCTTGGCGGGCGTGCCGGTTGCCTTCAAGGACAACATGAACCTGGAGGGCACGCACACCACCTGTTCCTCCCATATGCTGGAAAACTACGTTTCCCCCTACACGGCAACGTGTGTAAGCAAGATCATCGAGGCCGGCGGCATTCCGCTGGGCAAGCTGAACATGGACGAGTTCGCCTTCGGTTCCTCTACGGAAACCTCGGCGTTCGGCCGTACGTTCAACCCTTGGGATCTCGAGCGCGTGCCGGGCGGTTCCTCTGGCGGCTCTTCAGCTGCCGTTGCTGCTGGCCTGGCAACCGTCACACTGGGCTCCGACACGGGCGGATCCATCCGCCAGCCGGGCAGCTTCTGCGGCACCGTTGCCGTGAAGCCCACCTACGGCGTGGTTTCCCGCTACGGCGTGGTGGCTTTCGGTTCCTCGCTCGACCAGGTGGGCCCCTTTGCCCGCAACGTGCAGGACGCGGCGCTGGCCATGAACGCCTTGGCTGGCCACGACCCGCTTGACTGCACCAGCCAGCCCGTTTCCACCGACTTCACCGCCAACCTGGCCGAAGGCGTGAAGGGCATGCGCATCGGTGTGGTCCCCGCCTTCATGGAGGCCGAGGGCTTGGCACCCGAGGTTCGCGCCAAGGTGCAGGAGGCCATCGATCACCTGCAGCAGCTGGGCGCCCAGATCGTCGAGGTCGAGCTTCCCAATGCCCAGGCGGCCATGAGCGCGTACTACGTGCTTGGCCCGTGCGAGGCATTCTCGAACCTGGCCCGCTTCGACTCGGTGCGCTACGGCTACTGCGAGCCGGGCTGCAAGGACCTGGGCCATCAGTACGAGGCATCCCGTTCGGCCGGTTTCGGCCCCGAGGCGCGCCGCCGCATCATGCTGGGCAGCTACCTGCTTTCCGCCGGCGTGTACGAGAAGTACTACTACCCGGCCCAGCAGGTGCGCACCCTTATCACGCAGGACTACGTGCGCGCTTACGAGAAGGTTGACTGCATCGTGGCGCCGGTTGCGCCGCGCACGGCCTTCAAGTTCGGCGAGATCGCCGACCCCACCAGCATGTACCTTTCCGACATGTTCACCATCTCCATCAACATCGCCGGCAACGGCGGCATGAGCATGCCCATCGGTCTGGGTGCCGATTCCGGCCTGCCGGTGGGCGCTCAGCTCATCAGCCCTGCGTTCAAGGACCAGAACATGCTGCGCGTGGCCGCCGCGCTCGAAACGGTGTACGGCCCGGCGCCTGTTGCCCCTGCATTCGCTGACGGAAAGGACGGTGAGTAGCCGTGAAGAAGCTCGAGCAAGTACTCGAAGATTGGGAAGCGGTTATCGGCCTGGAGATCCACGCCGAGCTCACTACCCTCGAAACGAAGATGTTCTGCAACTGCAAGCTGGAGTTCGGCGCCGAGCCCAACACGCATACCTGTCCAGTGTGCCTGGGCCTGCCCGGCGCGCTGCCGGTTCCCAACAAGGCGGCAATCGAGAGCATCGTGCTGGCCGGCCTGGCAACCAACTGCGATATCGAGAAGCGCTCGATGTTCTACCGCAAGAACTACATGTATCCCGACATGGCCAAGAACTTCCAGACCACCCAGGGCCCCATCGCCTTCTGCATGCGTGGTCACTTGGACCTGGACGTTGACGGTGCCGCCGCCAAGGAGCGCATCGATCTGGACGGGCTTGAGCCTGGCGAGCAGGGCGCTGCCGATTCCACCGCGGCGAACGTCACCCGCACCGAAGACGGATACGTTGCCCATGTGGGCATCGAGCGCATCCACATGGAAGAGGACGCGGGCAAGATGATCCACGTCGGCGGCGGCGAGGGCCGTATCGCCGGCGCCACCCATTCGCTGGTCGACTACAACCGCGCCGGCACGCCGCTTATCGAGCTGGTTACCATGCCCGACCTGCGCACGCCCGAGGAAGCGCGCCTGTTCATGCAGAAACTCCGCCAGATCTACCTGGCCATCGGCATCTCCGACTGCTCGATGGAGGAAGGCTCGCTGCGCTGTGACGGCAACGTTTCCCTGCGCCGCCGCGGCGAGACGAAGCTGGGCACCAAGACCGAGCTGAAGAACATGAACTCCTTCAAGAACCTGCACGACGGCCTTGCCTACGAGATCTGCCGTCAGGCCGAGGTGCTTGAGGAAGGCGGCATCATCTACCAGGAAACCCGCCATTGGGACCCCAGCCAGAAGCGCACCATCGTGATGCGCGTGAAGGAAACGGCGGACGACTACCGCCTGTTCCCCGAGCCCGACCTGGCGCCCTACGACCTTTCCGACGAGTTCATCGACCGCGTTCGCGCCAAGTTGCCCGAGCTGCCCGACCAGAAGTCGAAGCGCTTCGAGCAGAGCTTCGGCCTTTCCTCCTACGATGCGCGCCACTTGGTGGAGCATCGTAGTACGTCGAACTTCTTCGAGGCATGCATGGAAGCTGCTGGCAGCGATTCCGGCAAGCTGGCAAAGCCGCTGGCCAACCTTATCATCAACGACGTGGCGGCTTATGCTAACGCGAACGGCGTAAGCGACATGGCCGAAACTGCGCTTTCGCCGCAGCGTGCAGTTGAGCTGGTGAAGCTCTTGGCTGAGGATGCCATTTCCTCCAAGCAGGCCAAGGAAGTGTTCGCGGCGGTGCTGGAAGAGGACAAGGATCCTTCCGCCATCGTGGAGGAGCGCGGCATGAAGCAGGTGTCCGACACGGGCGCCATCGAGGCCGTGATCGACGACGTGCTGGCTGCCTTCCCCGACAAGGTCGAGCAGTACAAGGGCGGCAAGACCGGCCTTCTGGGCTTCTTCGTCGGCCAGTGCATGAAGCAGATGAAGGGCCAGGGCAACCCGAAGGTTATCAACCAGCTGCTTGCCCAGAAGCTTTCGTAACCAGGCTATACGGATGCTGTGCGCTGCCTTAAGGCGCGCATTGCCACAGGCGCCCGGCCCGTTTGGGTCGGGCGCCTGGCGATTAAGCAGCAGAAAGCGCACTGCAAGAAGGTTCTTATTTTTGTTTTGGAGGGTGTTCGGTGACCGAGGAATCGAACAAGGAGGCGATGGCTGCTGCCCGCGCGGCGCTGAAGCAGCATTTCGGCTATGAGGATTTCCGCCCAGGCCAGCAAGACCTGGTGCAGGCGGTGCTCTCGGGGCGCGATTGCCTGGGCGTCATGCCTACCGGTGCCGGCAAATCCATCTGCTATCAAGTGCCGGGTGTGGTGCTGCCGGGGCTTACCCTGGTGGTTTCGCCCCTGGTTTCCCTGATGGGCGACCAAGTGCGCGCCCTTTTGGAGGCGGGCGTACGCGGGTCGTACCTGAACTCCACCTTGACCCCTGGTCAGCAGGCTACGGTGATGCGCCGTGCGCTGGCGGGTACCTACGACATCATGTATGTTGCCCCCGAGCGCCTGGCCGACCCGCGCTTCGTCGAGTTCGCTGCCCAGGCAAGCATCCCCTTGATTGCGGTGGACGAAGCGCACTGCGTTTCGCAATGGGGACAGGATTTTCGCCCGGCCTACCTGGGTATCGGCGAGTTCATAGCCGCGTTGCCGCAGCGCCCGATCGTAGCGGCGCTTACCGCAACGGCAACCGAGCGCGTGCGCGAGGACATCGCCGCGCTTCTGGGGCTGCGCAACCCGTTCACGGTGGTCACCGGCTTCGACCGCCCCAACCTGCACTTCTCGGTGGAGCAGCTTGCCGGCAAGCGCAAGCTGGCGCGGGTGGTTTCCTATGCCCTGGACCACGCGCAGGATTCCGGCATCGTGTACTGCTCCACCCGCAAGGACGTGGAGAAGGTGCAGGAAGCCCTGGTAGCGGCCGGGGTGAATGCCGTGCGCTACCATGCCGGCCTTTCGGTGGAGGAGCGCACTGCGTCCCAGGCGGCGTTCGTTGCCGACGACGCGCCGGTGATGGTTGCCACCAACGCCTTCGGCATGGGCATCGACAAGTCGAACGTGCGCTATGTGGTGCACCACAACATGCCCGGCTCGCTGGAGGCGTACTACCAGGAGGCCGGTCGTGCGGGGCGCGACGGCGAGCCTTCCGAATGCCTGCTTCTGTGGAACGATTCCGACATCGGCACCTGCCGTTTCTTCATCGAGCAGGAAGTGGAGAACGAGGCCCTTTCGCCCGAAGAACGTGAGTTGGTGCGCGCATCACAGCGCAGGCTGCTCGCCGCCATGACGGGCTACTGCCTTACCGCGCGCTGCCTTCGCCGCCATATCCTGGAGTACTTCGGCGATGGCGATGCGAAGGACTGCGACAACTGCTCCAACTGCGAGGGCGGCTTCGATGCCGTGGACGTCACGCAGCAGGCGCGTGCGGTGATGCGCTGCGTGCAGGAGCTTCGCGGGCGCTACGGCAAGGCCATGGTGGCCGATGTGCTGCACGGATCGCGCAACCAGAAGCTCCTCGAGTTCGGCTTGGAGCGCTCGAAGAGCTATGGGCTGCTGTCCGACGAAAGCTCTGCGCGCCTGAAGGAGATCATCGAGATCCTGGCCAGCGAGGGCTACCTGGACATCGACGAGGGCCGCTTTCCCCTGGTGGGCCTGGGTACCCGCGCCCGCGAAGCCGCCAAGCCCGATTTCAGCCTTGCGATGAAGCGCCCCGCCTCGAAGGTGATGCGCCTGAAGGGAGCTGAAGGCGCGGCCGAGGCGTTCGGCACCTCGGGCGGCAAGAAGAAGCCCAAGGCTGCCCAGGGGTTGGACCCGATGGACGCCGAGCTGTTCGACCGGCTGCGCAACCTGCGCAAACGCATCGCCGCCGAGGCGACGGTGCCGCCGTACGTGGTGTTCTCCGATGCTACGCTGCGCGCCATGTGCCTGGCGCGTCCTGCCAACGAAGAGCAGATGCTGCAGGTTTCCGGCGTTGGTCAGGCGAAACTGGAACGCTACGGCGACGAGTTCCTGCGTGAGATCAACGCGTAGCTGTGGGCCCGGGCCGGCTGGGGATGCCTACAGCCCTGTAGCTCCGGCCTGAGCTGGCGGGCTGGATGGCTGCGGCCCTGTAGCTCCCCAGCCGGTAGCCCCGACCCGGGCACGCTTCGCCGAGTGAGTCCTTGGCCGGCAGCGCATGAGCGCTCCGGCACCCCCCCCACGCGCCGGGCACCTCCTGCCACTTCCGAAGAACTTTCCCCGCCCCTCGAGCTGTGCGCTTGCATCGCACCAACAACGGCTAAAATTGAGCGGTTGTATCAACGTGCAGAAAGGCGGGCGCATGGCCAGCCAAAACAATACCGAAGCAGCCGGATCTGTAGACGGCAAGGGGCGCGAGGGCTTTTCCACCCGCTTGGGCTTCCTCCTCATCAGCGCGGGCTGCGCCATCGGCCTGGGCAACATCTGGCGCTTCCCCTACATCACCGGTCAGTACGGCGGCGCGGCGTTCGTGCTGCTCATCATCCTGTTCCTGGTACTTTTGGGCCTGCCGGTGCTGGTGATGGAGTTCGCCGTGGGCCGCGCAAGCTACCGCTCCACCGCGCGCAGCTTCGACGCGCTCGAGCCGCGCGGCACCAAATGGCATTGGTTCAAGTGGTTCTCCATCGCGGGCAACTACATCCTCATGGCGTTCTACACCAGCGTCTGCGGCTGGATGGTGGCCTATCTGCTCAAGATGGCGGCCGGCACCTTCAACAGCGAAACCGTGGACCTTTCGGCGGTGTTCAGCAGTATGATCGGCGATCCGCTGGAGATGACGGGCTGGATGCTGCTGGTTACGCTGCTCGGCTTCGGCATCTGCGCGCTGGGCGTGCAGAAGGGTGTCGAGCGCATCACGAAGGTGATGATGGCGGCGCTGTTCGTGCTGATGGCCATCCTGTGCGTGCACTCGTGCCTGCTGGAAGGCGGGCAGGAGGGCCTTGCGTTCTATCTGCTGCCTAACTTCGACAACCTGTTCAACAACCCCAATGCCAGCTTTGCCGAGATCGTGTACGCGGCCATGAGCCAGGCGTTCTTCATGCTCTCCATCGGCTGCGGCTCCATGTCCATCTTCGGAAGCTACATGGCACGCGACCATAAGCTCATGGGCGAGGCGGTGCAGATCGCCGGTATGGACACCGTTGTTGCCATCATGGCGGGCCTCATCATCTTCCCGGCCTGCTTCGCCTACGGCGTGAACCCCACTTCCGGCCCCAACTTGGTGTTCCTTACCCTTCCTGCGGTGTTCCAGCAGATGCCATTGGGGCAGATGTGGGGCATCGTCTTCTTCCTGTGCATGGCCTTCGCCGCGCTTTCCACGGTGATCGCCGTGTTCGAGAACATCCTGCGCTTCTCCATGGACCAGTGGAACATCACCCGCAGGCGCGCCGTGGCCATCAACGTGCCGCTGCTCATCATCATTTCCATGCCCTGTGTATTGGGCTTCTCGGTGCTCTCGGGCGTAACCATCCCCGGTATCGGCGACATCCAGTCGCTCGAGGACTTCCTGGTGTCGAACAACTTCCTGGTGCTGGGCGGTCTGGTGTTCGTGCTCTTCTGCACACGCAAGGCCGGTTGGGGCTGGAAGAACTTCCTGGCGGAAGCGGACGAGGGCAAGGGCATGGCGTACCCCAAGGCACTGTACGCCTGGACGCGCTACGGCGTGCCGCTGCTGATCATCGTGGTGTTCGTTGCCGGCTGGGTGCCGAAGATCACCTACTGGCTGGGCATGTAGCGGCTTGGCGGGTAGGCGGGTCGGACCATCCCGCTTGTTCGGGTTGTGCCGTCCCATCAGGCGCAAGAGCGTATACTTCGACCATTGCAGTCTCAAGCAGAGGAGCATGCTGACGTGGCAGAAAAGGAAATCGTCGACGAGGGGCGCGAGAAGTTCTCGAGCCGTTTAGGGTTCATCCTCATCAGCGCGGGCTGCGCCATCGGCCTGGGCAACATCTGGCGCTTCCCCTACATCACCGGTCAGTACGGCGGCGCGGCGTTCGTGCTGCTCATCATCTTCTTCCTTATCGTGCTGGGCGTGCCCATCCTGGTGATGGAGTTCGCCATGGGCCGCGCAAGCTACCGCTCCATGGCGCGCAGCTTCGACGCCCTGGAGCCCCGCGGGTCGAAGTGGCACCGCTTCAAGTGGCTGGGCCTGGTGGGCTGCTACCTGCTTATGATGTTCTACACCGTGGTGTGCGGCTGGACCATCGCCTACTTCGTGAAGGCGGTCATGGGCACGTTCGACGGCACCGAAGACGTCTCGGCGGTGTTCGGCAGCATGGTCGGCAGCCCGGTTGAGCTCACCGGTTGGATGGTGCTGGTTGCCGTTATCGGCTTCGGCATCTGCGCGCTGGGCCTGCAGAAGGGCGTCGAGCGCGTTACCAAGGTGATGATGGCCTCGCTGTTCGTGATCATGATCCTGCTGTGCGTGCACTCCCTTGCGCTGGAAGGCGGCCAGGCGGGCCTGGAGTTCTACCTTCTGCCCGACTTCGACAACCTGTTCAACAACCCCAATGCCAGCTTTCCCAAAATCGTGTACGCGGCCATGAGCCAGGCGATGTTCATGCTCTCCATCGGCGTGGGCTCCATGTCCATCTTCGGAAGCTACGTCACGCGCGACCGCAAGCTCACGGGCGAAGCGGTGAACATCGCGCTGCTGGATGCGCTCGTTGCCATCATGGCGGGCCTGATCATCTTCCCGGCCTGCTTTGCCTGCGGCATCAGCCCTGATGCGGGCCCGAGCTTGGTGTTCCTCACGCTGCCGGCGGTGTTCGAGCAGATGCCGCTGGGCCAGCTGTGGGGCTCGCTGTTCTTCCTGTTCGTGGCTGCAGCGGCGCTCTCTTCGGTGATCGCCGTGTTCGAGGCCATCCTGCGCTTCTCCATGGACCAGTGGAACATCACCCGCAAGCGCGCGGTGGCCATCAACGCGCCCATCCTGGTGCTGCTTTCGCTGCCGTGCGTGTTCGGCTACAACCTCTGGTCCGACTTCGTGGTGCCGGGCATCGGCGATGTGCAGTCGCTGGAAGACTTCATCCTCTCCAACAACATCCTGCCCATCGGTTGCTTCATCTTCGTGATGTTCTGCACCACCAAGCGCGGCTGGGGCTGGGACAAGTTCATCGCCGAGGTGGACAAGGGCCAGGGCATGCGTTTCCCCCAGTGGGCGCGCCTGTGGGTGAAGTACGGCGTGCCGGTGCTCATCGCCATCGTGTTCGTAACCGGCTGGCTGCCCACCATCCAGGCCTGGCTGGGGATGTCCTAGCCGCGCGGCTTTCCTCTCTAGACGCAAAAACGCCGGCACGATATAGTTCGTGCCGGCGTTTTTCCTATCAAAGATGCGGATGTTTACTTCACCACGAGTACCGGGATGTCGGAGGATCGAAGCACGCCGTAGCTTACGCTGCCGATTGCGCCGCGGATGGCGCCCAGGCCGCGCGAGCCCATCACGATAAGGTCGCACTCGTAGTGCTTTGCGGCATCGATGATGGTCTCGATGGTGTAGATGCCGAAGATGACTTCTGCGGTAAGGTTACCGGGGAAGTCCTTCACCAGCTCGGCGATATCCTTCTGCAGCTTCTCGTCGTCTTCCTCGTTGCGCTGCTCGACCACGCTGGCGAAGTCGGCCTTGGAAACGGTGGAAACGCCCATGCCGAAGCCGGTTTGGTTGATGCTGCTGTACACCAGGTCTTGCGGCGGTGCAGCTACCTCAACCACATGGATGCTGGCTTCCGGGTCGCCGTTGGCCATGCCGATGGCTTCCTTCAGCGCGTTTTCTGCGTGAACCGAATTGTCGTACGGTACGAGGATGTTCTTGAACCCCATGATGATCGCCCCCTCAGGCTCCTGTTATTGACTTTGATTATACGCTTTTCGCCCGATTATTAGAACGCGTTCATTGGGTATTGTCTGGCATTTTGGGAAAGCGAAAGCCCACCCTGGCATAGGACCAAGATGGGCTTGTAGAGGGGTAGAGCTGGTTTGCCGGCTTACCAGACGGGCTTCTTGCCGTTCGGCAGCACCTCGTCGCGCTTGGGAAGCTGAGCGCACTTGTACAGGTTGTACACAGCCAGTGCGGTCATCGCGATGCCGCCCAGGTAGTACCAAATAGTGTGAAGGAAGGGCGTAAGCGCCAGGTACCACGAAAGGCCAGGTACCCACATCAGCGTGATCTGGATCACGATAACAATGTGCAGCGCCATCGATTGGTACTTGCGGGTGCCGGTCTCGGCAGCGCGCGCACTCCAAAAGCGCCAGGTCCACAAAGCGAATACGTAGTTGGTGAACGGCCACACAATGAAGATCGCGCAGTTCTCGAAGCCGCCCAGCATGGAAAGGGCGTACATGTTCACAAAGAAGCTGACGGCTACCATTCCTAGGCACCAGAAACGTGCCTGGCCTTCGGAAACCGTTTCGCCGTTTTTCACCAGGTTGCCGAAGTTGAGCTTGCGGGAGGTGGCGTCCTTGATGTCGTGGTGGATGCTCTGGGCTTCCATCACGATCCAGATGGGCAGGCCGATTGAGAAGAACAGGAACACCCATGCGCCGTTGAGCAGATCCTCAACGCTCATATGTTGGGAAAGCAGAAGCCAGAATGTGATGGTTCCAATGGTGTCGATGGTGATCATCCAGCAATGGAGCATCACCGGGTAGGGGTCGATGTCCTCGCGCTTGCGGATCCTGCCTGCAACGGTGTACAGCAGATAGCCGAACGTGCAGCACAGGAACATGGCAACGATGTTCAGGGCATGGTCGGGGGAAAGCGACATTGCGCTCATAATCTGGCCGGGAAAATCTTTTAGGTGGTCCAGATAGTCTGGTGCCAAGAACTGGTAATCCATTCCTCTCATCTCCTTGCTTATCAGGCATTCGCCTTATGTGGGATATTCTTCTGCGATCGTATGGCGTGCGGGCTTTGTGCGGTAGAATCGAAAGTACTAGTACTTCTATCTTTATGGACTAGACCAGGGGGTTTGCATGGCAGGGATAGGCACAGTGCAGGATGAGGCGGTTGCTCGTTTCATAGAAGAGAATTTAGACGCTGTGTGCGATTTGCTGGTTGCTCGTTTTCGCGAAGAGTTCTCTGAATCCGATTCGCTCCAGCTTGGCGAGGCGGTGCTTCATAACTGGACGGCCTCTGAGATGGAACGCCTCATCTGTGCGTTGCGCGGCGTGCCGTTTTCGGTGCTCAGTACGGCAGCCTATGCGGGTGATGCCCAGGCAAAGGTAAGCCCTATTCTTCTGCCAATGGTTACGCAGCTGGAAAGCTGGCTGTTCGTTTCCCATGCGCTTGCCCCGTTCCTGTGGCGCGGTTTTGCCGAAGATGTTGAAGCGGCACAGGGTGCTCTTGCGGCATTGGAAGCTGCAACCATTCGGATAATGCAGGCGATTCTTGCCGACTTTTCAGAAAAGAGGCTTGTTGCTGGCAGCCTCTCAGGGGCCTGGTTTGCCCCGGCGTCTTCTTCGGCTGGCGTTGCCAACATGGCGTTACCTTTGGTGAAAGGTATGACCTTGGCGCGCGATGGCTTAACGGCGCGTGAGCGGGATGTGGCGCGTTTG
The DNA here is from genome assembly GCA_963626845.1 of Bacteroidaceae bacterium. GTDB lineage: Bacteria > Actinomycetota > Coriobacteriia > Coriobacteriales > Eggerthellaceae > Anaerotardibacter. The sequence goes on from CAVFYB010000044.1 coordinate 13,235, forward strand.
GTTGCCCAGGGCAAAACCAACGGGGAAGTTGCGGTTACGTTGGGTGTGGCGCAGAGCACAGTGAAAAACCATCTGGTGCGAATTTTCGACAAGCTGAACGTGAATACCCGTACCGAATTGGCGCGTGTGATGATGACGGTCGATTCCGAATGAGGTCTGCATGCTGGTTGTTTGAGCCGTGGCTTTTTGGCGAGGGGTGGCAGAGAGATCCCTCTTCGCCATATTCCCGCGTGGACTAAATCTGAACTCGCCATCTTATGATTGCTTTAGTACTCTACTGTGCTAAAGTACTGTCAACGGAAGTGCCCAGTGGAGTCTTCGGTGCTCGGGCTTTTCTCGTCAAGGCGTTTGTGCTGTTGCGCGTTGACTGCGTTCTCGCCGATGGGGAAAGGCCGCTTCCGTAAAAAGCCTGTTACGCAGCCGAGCTATTCCGCAGAAAATCGGTGCGGGCGGGCATAATAGTAAGGCTAACAACGAACGTGGCGCATGCGGCTTCCCATTGGGGCCGGCATACGCGCCAACAACGTTTAAGGGAAGAAGGATCATGAACTACGTCACCCCGGTTGGTTTCCGCGATGTGATGAGCGAC
>CAVFYB010000045.1:0-10063 GCA_963626845.1 Bacteroidaceae bacterium
GCAGGAGCTTTATCCGCCTGCGCGACTGGCGCTTCTGGTGCGACATGGTTGTCTTCTTCTGCGTCTTCAGCGTGGTGGGCCACTGGTGCGAATGGGTGTACTGCCTGTTCAACGATCATTTCTTCGGCATCGTCGACCCGAATTCCGGGGTTTGGAACAACATCAACTACCCGTTTTTCGTATACGGCTTCGGCGTGGTGATCGCCTCGATAGTGCTGGTTCCCTACCGCGCGATGCTCATCAAGTGGAGGCAGTCGGGCATAAAGGCCGGCATCCACTTCTTCATCGTGAGCGTATTCGTGGCCATGGGCGCCGAATTGACCCAGGGCTTCCTGCAGAACCAACCCGACCAGTATGGCAACTATCCCCTTTGGGACAACTCGCGCCTTCCCGGCAACATCCTGGGCCAGGCGTGGATCGTGAACGACTTGCTGATCGCCGCCCTGCTGACGCTCTTCGTATGGGTGGTGTACCCCATAGCCGGCAAGGCGCTGAGCAGGCTTTCCGATCCGGCAAGGATCCTGCTTACCGTGGCCGTAGCCATCGGAATGATCATTCTTACCGTATACATGTACACCACGTACGGGTAAGCCGCGGGGACCGAGCCAAACTAAGCTAATCAAACATATCCTGCGTGGTCGGCTTCGGTACGCCAAAACCGCTAGGCAAACGCAGGCCGCGCTGCAAGTGCCCTCTGTGCTCGAAGCCGCTGTCCCACACGAGCGCTAAGCTGTAAGCGCACAAGCCGCAAAAGGCCTAGGCCTGCGGGTTGTTAGCGGCCTGGGACATTGCCGCATGCTCCTTAGCCACCTCTGCAATAAGAAGATGCATCGGCCAAAAGCGATTATGCTGCGTAACCTGGGCTTTTAAGGCAACGCTGGCGTCGGCTTCGCGCAATGCGGCAAGCAGCTGGTCGAGCTGGCCATTCGAGAGGCCGCTTACCAGCATGAACTCAACGTCAGGCGCGTCAACGCTGCAGGGCTTACCCGACTTGGGCGAACCCATAAGCCCGGCAATGGCACCGACCGAAGCGCCCAGGTCTTCTTTCCCTACGGTGCGAACGGCAAAGCCCAATTGCTCCACCACCGCGCGCACAGCATCGCCGCGCGGGGTCTGCGCATCCAATCCATAGAGCGCAACCAGCGGCTTTGGCGCATTCTGGCGTGTGGCGCCGCGCTTGGACTTCCCGTTCTTCGGTTTGCCTGCTTTAGCCATTTCATGCTCCTTGAAAGTAAGCCGCCCTGCACAGAACGATACTGCACAGGGCGGGAATGATCGACTGCATTCAGCGGAGCGAACGGCTAGCAAGGCAACAGGCCTCGATGCCCAGCCGTGCGGCATCCACTACATGCATCCGTCTGCGTTTAGCCGAAGTAGCGGTCCAGCAAGCCCTTCAGAGCCTTGCCGTGACGAGCCTCGTCGCGAGCCATCTCGTGGACGGTGTCGTGGATGGCGTCCAGGCCGTTCTTCTTGGCGCAAGCGGCAAGCTCAACCTTGCCGGCGGTGGCGCCGAACTCGCAGTCTACGCGCCACGCGAGGTTTTCCTTGGTGCTGGCCTTCATGTTGGGCTCGAGCTCGGTGCCCAGAAGCTCGGCGAACTTGGCAGCATGCTCGGCCTCTTCGTAAGCCGCCTTCTCCCAGTACAGGCCAACCTCGGGATAGCCCTCGCGATGGGCAATGCGTGCCATGCACAGGTACATGCCAACCTCGGAGCACTCGCCCGTGAAGTTCGCCTTCAGCTGCTCGAGCAAGTAGGCCTTGTCCTCTTCAGAGATGTTGGGGTTGTCCTTCACCGTTTTGCCGTACACGCCGTACTCATGCTCGGCTGCGAGCTCGATCTCGCCTTCAACCTGCATGAACTGGCTTGCCGGAGCGTGACATACCGGGCACTCTGCCGGAGGCTGCTCGCCTTCGTAGATGTACCCGCATACTTTGCATACCCATTTCGTTGCCATAACTGCTTTCTCCTTTTCGTTTTCCTGGGGCACCTCTACCCCATTGGTTTCCCCTTCATTGGATGTGCCTGCATACACAGGCTCGAAATCCTCGGCCCCGTGCTTGCAGATGGGGCAGATGAAATCGGACGGGATCTGCTCGCCTTCGTAGATGTACCCGCAGATGGAGCACTTCCATGCGGTCACCTTCCCATCGGCTGCGCCGTCATTAGCGCCCTGGCCACCCTTTGCGGTCTTTCGCATTACCGTACGGTAGAATTCGTAGGTAAGCGAAGGCTCGTCGGACAGGTGCTGAGCCTGAACGGCCTTGCCCACATACAGAACATGGCTGCCCAGGTCTTCCACGCTTACCACCTCGCAATCGATGAAAGCGTTTGCACTGGACTCATAGAGCAACCCGCTTTCGCAACGCTCAACATTGGCACCCGCCAAATCTAAGGCTTCGCTGTCAGCAAACTTGTCTACTTCGTTGCCGCTCTGCATTCCGAAATGCTCAAAGAACGCGTACGGCGTGGACTCCGTAAGGGTCGATACGCAGAATCGGTTGGTGCGACCGATCATCTCCTGCGTGCAGGTTCCCTTGATGCAGCAAACGCTTACCTGCCTGGGCTCGGACGAAGCCTGGATGGCCGTGTTGATGATGCAAGCGTTGTCGCGTTCGCCTTCTTTGGCGGAAAGCAGAAACACTCCGTAGCTGAACTGGTGAAACGCTTTCGGATCAATGCTATTTGCCATGGTTGCCTCCCTTCTTGCAACTTGGGCACACCCCGCGGAACAGCAAATCGTGCCCGGTGATGGTGTACCCCTCCGCTTTGGCGGCAGCATCAAGGTCGAGCGAACACAATGCGGGGTTGATCTCGACATCGTCTACTCGGCCGCACTCAACACACAGCACGTGATAGTGCGCTTTCAAGGTGTCGTCAAATCGATCGGGCCCATCACTCACATTCACTTTCAAGGCCGTTCCCTCTTCAGACATACGGTTCAGCACCCGGTATACCGTGGCCTTGCTGACGGTTGGGAACTCCGCCGAAACGGCTGCATAGACCTCATCGGCCGTTGGGTGCGAGCCGTGAAGCTTCGTCAACTGGGTTGCCACTGCCTTCTGCTGAACGGTGTTTCGCCGTACCATTGCCACCTCCCTTCTTGATAAGCTCAGTATACCTTATTGATAGCTGGTATCAATAGCGAATTAGTACTACTTTAGTTAACGGTTTCTTTCATTTGTCACAGCCCACGGGCTAAGGTGCTATTGTTACTGTTTAAATCTAAGCAAATCCAAAACAGCAACCTCGCCTCAGAACACGGGAGCACGTGTGCCCAAGTACAAGCAATTCAAGACTAAAACCAGCGTTAACCTCTCCAAACGCGCCAAGCTAAGACCTTCTGCCATAAAGCGGAACGAGCTGTTGGCGAAACGACGCGCGCGCCCCGTAAAGCCCTCTTACCTGATTGTGGCTGGATTGATTCTGGTTGCGATTCTCTCGATTCCCTCGCTGCTGGGCTCCGACCTTTCCATTGCCAGCCTGCGACCGGACCCCAGCGTAAGCACTGCCCCGAGCGTTACTCAAGACGGCAGCACCTTTCCCAGTAAAGTAGAGAAGTGGCGTTCCACCGTTGAAACCGCCTGCAACGATTCAGGCCTCGAAGTAAAGTGGACTGACACCGTTCTGGCCATGATGCAGGCTGAATCGGGCGGAAACCTGGACGTTTATTCCGTAGTTGGTGCCGACAACGACATCATGCAAGCCGGAGAGGGCCTGGCAGGCGTTACCGCTGGCCGGCGCAACGTGGTCGAACTGGGCGAAAGCGCACTATATGCCTGGGATATCGACCCGTCTCTTACCGTGAACGGCGATACCGCCACCTCTTCGATCTATGCCGGCGTTCTGGAAACAAAGCAGAACGTCGACCTATTCGAAGGATGGCTGGGCAGCATCGATGTGGACGACACCGGCAAGATCGGCCTTATTGCCCAGGGGTACAACTACGGCGCCGAGGGCTGGTTCAAGTACTGCAAAGCACGGGGCATCACCTCATGGAACTACGAGGACTCCAAGGCCTACCAGAACATCCAGCGCGGGGGCACCGCGATGCACGGTGGTAAAGTTATCACCTTCTACAACTCCGCACGGGGCGCAAGCGAAGACGCCTAAACGCACGGTTACCTGCTGCCGATCTGACGCCGCGAGATACGGCGGCCACATCCCTAACGCTCTATGCGATGGTAGGCATCGTTTGGTTCGACGTGCACCAGAATATCTTTGACCTGTGGGAACTTGTGCACCACTTCGGATTCGACCCTGTCGGCGACCTCATGCGAGACAGCGACCGTCATCTGCGGGTCTACCAGAACATGCATGTCGGCGTACACATCGCCTCTGGTGCCGCGCGTGCGGATCTGATGCACGTCCTTCACCCCCGGGACCGCCAGCACGACGCCCTTCAAGTCCTCTTCCGGGATACGCGCCTTGTCAGAAAGCGTCTCGAATGCAGCGCGGAACACATCGACCGCGGTGAACAGGATGGCCACCATAACCACCAATGCCATGATGGAGTCGGCAATGGCAAAGCCGGCCTGCACCAGCACCAGGCCGATGATGACACCGATTGATACCATGGCATCGGACAGTGTATGGCTGGCGTCAGCAAGCAGGATATCGCTGTTCAGACGCTTTCCTTCCTTACGCTCGTAGGCAGTAACGCCGATGTTCACGCAGAGGGTGCCCAGCATAACCACATAGGAGACAACCGTTACCTGCGCATTGTGAACCCCGGATGCCAGCGAAGAGACGGCGCCGATGCCGACTTCTGCAGCAGCGCACACCAAAAGCACACCGATGGCCAAGCTAGCATACGTCTCGAACTTATGGTGGCCATAGGGATGGCCGGCATCGGCAGGACGCAGCGCCAAGGTGATGCCCACCAACCCCACAACATTTCCCAACGAGTCGAACACCGAATGGATGCCATCCGCCTGCATGGAGTTCGAACTGGTCATCACGCCGTAGACGAACTTCGCCAAAGCGACTGCGAGGTTCAGCACCAAAACGAGGGCTAGGATCTGCCTTACCTGGGAGATACGCGAAGAACGATAAGGAGCGGGCATGCTGCAGGACCATCTTTCAAAACGTTTCGGACAACCAATCACCCACCGCGGTGGACGATTCAGCAATCATAGTCCCAAAACCCGTAAGCCCAGGTTAACAAGCAAAAGCGTAAGAACCGGCTAACTTCACGAACGGAAGCCAGGGGCTCATGCAAGAATGCGCTGTGCCATGTTCCCTTCCGCGGACGGCCATCCAGAGCACAGCAAGGCGGCTGAAACACCGTAGGCTACTGCTGCGAAAGATACTGCTTCAGCATATCTACGAAACGGTCCACGTCTTCCATGGCAGAAGCGTAGCCGAAGCCGACGCGCAGGGTGCGCTTGCCCATGGCCAGGGGAATGCCGGCAGCCTGCAATGAAAGCTGGTGCTTATGGCGCCAGGTCCCCACCGGAACCGTGTTGATGTTCGCCTCGCATGCGGAAGCCTTCGAAACATAGACCCCGTGGTCGCTGAGCCAACGAAGCGCCTGGGCGTTCTTCATGCCCGGCACGCTGAAGTTGAACAGGTAGGGGCTGCCGTCTTCGCGGGAGTTCACCACGGCATCGGGGATTTCTTCGACAACCCTGCTGCGCAGATGGTTCCACAGCCCGCGCACGCGCTCCTCTTCTGCCGCCCTATCGGCGAACGCGCTGCGAACCGCTTCAGCAAACCCAGCTGCCAAGAACACCGGCTCGGTACCGGAGCGCAAGCCCTTTTCCTGGCCGCCGCCGAAGGCGTTGGTGAACATCTTGGTGCCGCGGCGAACGTACAGCGCGCCGATGCCCTTGGGACCACCGATCTTATGTGCGGAAATGGAAGCCAGGTCGATTCCCCATTCATTTACCGGGACATCAATCTTGCCGAACGCCTGAACCGCATCTACATGCACCAAGGCATCAGGCGCATAGCGGTTACGCAGTTCCACGATCTTTGGAATGGGAAAGCGATAGCCAAGCTCGTTTTGAACCGCCATTACCGTAACCAGTGTGGTGGGCTCCTTCAAGAAGCGCGCGCAGGCATCCAAGTCGAAGTTGCCGTGCACGGCCTCCACATAGGAAACCTTGCAGTCGCCTTCGCGCTTAAGGCCGCGGACGGAGCGGGTGACGGAAGGGTGCTCCAGCGCAGAGGTTATCACTCGCCCCGATTCGACCCCACGGGCCAATACCGATCCGCGGATAGCCAAGTTGTTCGATTCGGTTCCGCCCGAAGTAAAGAACACCTCGTCGGGCTCGGCGCCGAGTGCACGTGCCACCTCGGCACGGCTCTCTTCGAGCGCGGCCTTCGCGCGCTTTCCCAAAGCATGGGTTGAGCTGGGATTACCGTAATTGGAAAGCTCCCGCATCATCGCCTGCATAACCTCGGGGCGCGGTTTGGTGGTGGCGGCGTTGTCCAAGTACACCTCGGGGCAGCCGGACTGGCTGCCGCAAGCCGAAGTAGAGCTTAAGCCTTCGAGGGCACAGCTCTGTCCAGGCGCAGATTCGCAAATGGATTCAGCGGGAAGCGCCATTACAGCGTGCCCGCCTTACGGGCAGCCTCGACTTCAGCCAAGGCCTCGGGCGGGGTATGGGCGCAGGTGCCGTCGCCGCGGTGCACGACCTCGATCGAATCGCCCACCTTCACCTGGCCGCCTTCCAAAACCACCGCGAAAATCCCCTCGCGCGGGAAGATGCAGTCGCCCGCAAGATGATAAATGGCGCAGCGCGTATGGCACACCTTGCCGATCTGGCTAATCTCCACCAAAACGTCGGAGCCCAGGCGCAGCTGGGTACCCAAAGGCAGATCAAGCAGATCAATACCCTCAGTGGTGAAGTTCTCGGCGAAATCACCGGCAGAAACATCCAAACCCATGTCACGTGCCTTCGCAATGGACTCTTCGGCCAAGAAGGAAACCTGGCGATGCCAATCGCCAGCATGGGCATCGTTTTCTACGCCGAAATCGACGATCACGTTTTGGGGCTCAGGCCCCACCGGCTCTTTCTGAACGCCCTTGTGCTTGGAGATGTTGACAGAGGTGATGGTAGCCACGAAAGCCTCCCGATAAACGATTAATTCTTCCGAATGATAATTCCAGCTGTAGAACCGCACGCAGCAGGAAACGCGCTGCAGGCAGGTTTGCACCGATAAATGGCGTTTGGTTCTTGATGAAGGATAAAGCAGGCCTGCGGGTCTAACGGTAGAAACGTGGCGTTTCCACTTCCAAGCCCAATTCGGCCTGGATGCCTTCGAGCGTATGACGGGTAAGGTCCGCCAACCCCCGGTAAAACGGATGGACGCTTTCTGCCTCCACGATGCCAAGGAAATGCCCTGCCCAGGTAAGCAAATGGTTCTGCAGGAACTCGCACAGCGTATCGGGCTTATTTTGGGCAAGCCAGCCCATCAGGCTGAGCATGGTGCCGATATGGTCTTCCGGCTCGTCGCTTTCGCCCTTCGCCACCGATACGCCATGGCAGCGGATCCACGACTTCAGCGCAAGGGTGGAAGCCCCGAACACCACCATGTCCTTGTCGGTGTACACCGAGCCCCAGGGCGGCGCCACCTTGGCGGCAGGCCCCACGAACATACGGCGATACTCGTCTACCAAAGCGGGAGCCTCCAGTCCGTCAGCCAAGCCTTCCTGCATCAGCGAAAGGCCTTCGGATGCCCGCGCCGCGTCAACGAAGGGCCACGCCTCTGCCGCCGAGGGAACGTCCAATTCGCAGATAGCCTGGGCCGCCGGCAGCAACTTCGCTTCATTGAACTTCGGGTCGTAGCTGAAAAAAGGCCCCAATGTTCCGCCCGCAAAGGCAATACCTGCCAACAGAGAATCGCTGATCGTGCAGCTCATTTTCAATCCCCTCTTCTTGCCACCATATACAAAGCGGGAAGGCCGAAGCCCTCCCGCTAAACGCTACCACGAAACCTTACAGCGCAATACCGATCTGCATGCCGTAGAACACCAAACGTGCCAGGAAAACGGCGACTGCCAGAAGCACCAGCGCTACCGCCAGAACCGGAGCCGAGGGCATGAGCTTCACGCTAAAGAACCCAACGGCGAACACAACGACCGAAAGTACGATGAACAGGACGAACGCCCACACCAAGCTTGCCGTATTGGCCGCCACATCGACAACCGGGCTTACCGCGGTGGAGCCGATGAAGAACAGGCCGATAACCGCAACCAGCGAAACGACAAAACCAACCGCCACCATGGCGAACATCCGGTTCTCGCCCGCGCCGGAAAGCGCAGCGTCGGCACTGTCGGCCAGCTGCAGCACCAGCAGCCCCAGAAGCGAGCCGCCGAACAGGCAGAAGCCCACGATGGAAGCCGGCGTGAAGGCGTTGTTCCAAGTGGGGATGGTGGGCAGCAGGTACGCCGCACCGACGGCCAGGGCGAACACCAGGGCCAAAACGGCAAGGACGCCGGTGAAGCCCTTGCGCACCGAATAGCTCATAGAGCCCGTAAGCGCCCAGATCCAATACACGGCAGCCGCAACCATGAACGCGCCGAAGGCCGTGATCTCGTTGGCCATCGGGGTTGCGCCCAATGTGTTCGCCACATTAAGGGCATTCAACGGCTGCGTAAGATGCGCAAACGACGCGATCAGGCCAACGAATGCAACCAGCAACGGGATAACCGTGAGCTTATCCAGAAGCTTAAGCTTCGCATCGTCGATGCGGTTGCTCGCAAAGGCGATGAACAGGGCGATGAACGCACCTGCGCCAATGGGCGCAAGCGTGGTGAACACCGCCAAAGGGATCTCATGCAATGCCGAATCCATGGCTTATGCCACCTCCTTGGGATTGCCGACGCGGCCCGTGGTGTCGCCGGGCTCCTTCGCCGCGGCGCTGGCCTTTATCAGCACATGGGGGTCGGTAACACTCGGGTCGGGCATGGGAGCGATGCCGCGTACCGCGCCCGGGTGCTTCTTCTGCAGTTCCTCGAACTCGCCGAACTCGATGGCGCGAAGCGGGCAGGCGCCGACGCAAATCGGATCCAGCCCTTCCTTCACGCGGTCGATGCAGCCGTAGCACTTCACCGAATGGCCGACCTCGCGGTCCACCTTGGGCGCATTGTACGGGCAGGCCATGGCGCAGTACCCGCAGCCGATGCACTTCGAGGCATCAACGCTTACCAAACCGGTCTCCGGGTCCTTGTGCATGGCGGTTGTGGGGCAGTTCGCAACGCAAGCCGGGTGCTCGCAATGCTGGCACGAGGTGGAAAGGTGGTACACCCACGAATCGCAGGTGTAGGTGCCGTCGGCCCCCTGCTGCCACTGGCCGCCCTCGTAGTCGTACACCTTGCGGTAGGCCACGTTCAAGTTCAGGTCGTTGTAATCTTTGCACGCCATCACGCAGGTCTTGCACCCGGTGCAGCGCGAGTTATCGAAGAAGAATCCATATTGAGCCATGACGCACCTCCTATGCCTTCTTCACTTCGACGATGATGGAATTGCACGGGCCGTTGCCGTGGGCAAGCGGGCTGGGGCGGTACGTGGTAAGCGTGTTGATGCACGCTCCCTTGTCCACCTTGTCCCCGTACATCTCCGCCTTGTGCCAATGCCCCTGCGGCATGGCCACCATCGTGGGAACGATGCGGTTGGTCACATGCGCCTCGATGCGCACCTCGCCCGCCGGGCTCTTCACGCTCACCGTGTCGCCTTCGCTGATGCCGCGCGGCTGCGCATCCACCGGGTTGATCCACAGGCGATGGCGGTTGTACTGGTCCAGCTGCTCGATGAAGCCGAACGAGGAATGGGTACGCGCCTTGTCGTGCCAACCCGAGCAGTACAGCGGGAACTCGCTGGTAACCGAGCCGTAGCCCTCGATGCCGGGGTCGAACACCGGAATCGGGCTGATGACCTCGCCTTCCTTCAGCTTGCGCTTCTCGGCGATATCGGCCAGCGCCTCGGAGTAGATCTCGATCTTGCCGGAAGGCGTGAACAGCGGGTTCGCCACCGGGTCGTCGCGGAAGTCCTTGAACGCGATTGCGCTGTCGTGCGGGCGCTTGTACACGCCCTGCTCCTTGATCTTCTCCCACGA
>CAVFYB010000045.1:10382-13478 GCA_963626845.1 Bacteroidaceae bacterium
TCGGAAAGGACCTCGTGCACCTTGTTGATGTCGCCGTGCTGGTTGGTAAGGCAGTTGCCGGCGTAGTTCCACATGAACTTGATGTTGCTGGGAAGGCCGTTTTCCGCACCGATGATGGCATCGGTTTCGGGACGCATCTCGGTACCGTGGTCCACCGCATTGAGCCACTCGTAGGTGCTGATCATGGCACCCGACGTGTTCAGCTTCCAATCCTTGTCCTTGGCCGGGATGCTGCCCACCAGGTAGTCCACCGGCTCGGCCTCGCGCATGCCCGTGTTGGTGCCGGGCTTGCCGATCTGGCCGGTGAGCAGCGGAAGCATGCACACCGCACGCGTGGCCGACTCGCCGTTGCTGTGGCGCTGAAGGCCCCAGCCCTGCACCACAAACATAGTCTTCGCCTCGGCGATTTCCTTGGCGAAGGAACGGATGCGCTCGGCCGGGATCAGCGTGATGGGGGCCGCCCATTCCGGCGTCTTCTCCACCTTGTCGTAGCCGGTGCCCATGATGTAGTCGCGGTACGACTTGTTCTGCCCCTTCGCGGAGGCGGGCATGGTCTCTTCGTCGTAGCCGATGCAGTAGGTATGCAGGAAGTCCAGGTCCACCTGGTTGTTCACGATGAGCTCGTGCGCAACGGCGGAAACAAGCGCCGCGTCGGTGCCGGTTCGGATGGGCAGCCATTCGTCGGTGCTGCCCGAAGCCGTTTCGTTCAAGCGGTAATCCACATGGATGATCTTCGCGCCCGATTCGCGCACGCGGTTGAAGTCCCACACCATGTTGGCGCCACCCATGCGGTTCTCCGCCGGGCTGTTACCGAACATAATAACGAGATCGGCCTTTTCAGCCTGGTCCATCGAAGAAGCGTGGAAGTTCTCGTACGGGCACATGGCCTCGACGCAGAATTTTTCGGGGTCGTTGGTGGCATAGCCGCCGTACATGAACGGCATCACGTACTGATGCATGCCCGTGGAATAGTCACCGTAGGATGAAAGGTATCCACCCAGCGCGTTCAACAGGCGCGGATGGTTCTTGCCAGTGCACGAGTACATGCCCGTGGCATAGGGAACGTACACGGCGTCGTTGCCATAGGTCTCGATGGTGTACTTCAGCTTGTCGGCGATGGTCTGGATCGCCTCGTCCCAGCTGATGCGTTCGAACTTGCCCTCGCCTCGCTTGCCCACACGCTTCATGGGATACTGAAGCCTGTCAGGATGGTTCAGCCATTGGCGCATCGAGCGGCCGCGCAGGCAAGCACGGGCCTGAAAGTCCACATCGCCGGTATCGTCGGTCTCCATGTACTGGATCTTGCCGTCTTTAACGTGCCATTTGAATACGCATCGGCCACCGCAGTTCACATTGCATTGGCTCCACACGATGTTGTCGGGCGTGTCAGCCGCAGCCGGCTCCACTTCCCCGAACACCGACTCGCCTGCTGCGAGCGCACCGCTGGCAGCAGCTAAGGCGCCCAAAGCGCCCGTAGCCTTCATGAACGTACGGCGGGTGATGCTTGGCGTCATTTCTTGCATGACAGCCCCCTATCCCCTTATGTTCGGCACCGCGCGAAATCAATCCCCTATCGCGGCGGTACCCTTCTTTGTCCCCAAAGGCTCCATCGAACTCGAAAAAAGAAGAAGCCTTTGTTCGGATTTCATCATAGGCATTTGATTGACTCGAACGGGCACAAATCTCAGGGCGAGCGTCATAATCTTTATTCTATTTCGAGAATATTTTATCAAACCGCATAAACAACAGCCTCCGTCGAAAGCAGTTTTGCCAACCCCTCAGCAGACCAGACAAGCGTTCCTCTCACTACTTGACCTAAACTGATCCATTGAAGACCGAAGGACAGGAGCCCATGCTTTACGAGCCCACCCCGCATATGCCATGCCGTCCCAGCCCAGCTGTGCTGTTCGTGGGCCGCCAGAACTCCGGCAAAACCACCTTGTTGGAAAAGGTGATCTCCTGCCTTACCCATCGGGGTTTGGATGTTGCCACACTGAAGCATCACGGGCATCCGGATTTCGAGATCGATGTACCCGGAAAGGACTCCTGGCGCCACAGGCAGGCCGGGGCACAGAGCACCTGCGTGCTTTCCAGCAGCCGCATGGCACTGACACGCAACCTGGATGCTGAGATGAGCTGCTTCGACGCGCTCGAGCTTATGCCCGACTACGACTTAGTCCTCGTAGAGGGCTTTCGCGGCGTAGGCCTGCCGGCCATAGAGCTGTTCCGAGCAGAGAATCCCAAAGACCAGGCTGCCGCTTCCGCCATGCTGCAGCGCTTGGAATCTGCCCAAGGCCTTGAGATCGATTCAGCCGCACCCAACGCCACAACCGTTCGCAACCCCGATGCCCCCGAGCTACCTGCTGCACTGGTAACCGACATGCCCGATCTTGCCCAAGCAGCCGAAGCGGCAAGCATCCCTGTTTTCGGATTCGAGGACATCGACGCCATCTGCTCGTTCGCGCAAGAATGCTATGCGCGGGCACCACTCACCATCGCAATCCAGGCGGGCGGCGAATCGAAGCGCATGGGGCAATCGAAGGCCCGCACCGAATTCCTGGGCAGGCCGCTGATCGAGCACATGCTCGATGTGGTAACAGGGTTCGCCGACGAGCTTATCGTCACCACCAACGAAGCCGACCAGTTGCGCCACCTGGAACAACTGCATCCGGGAGTCCGCCTGGTGGCCGATGTCGCCGACGAACGCGGCGCCTTGCCGGGCCTGCTTACCGCCATCCATCACAGCTCCAACGACATCGTCGGCGTGGTGGCCTGCGACATGATCGCGTTTCCCACCCAGATGCTGGCGCGCGAGGCGCTTACGCTACAGGCAACAAGTGCCGATGCCGTGATCCCCCGCACCGACGGCTACTGGGAACCCTTCGCCGGTGTCTACCGCAAAAGCACCTGCGAGCCGGTGCTGCAGAAAATCGTTGATAGCGGATCCAAGCGCATGCGCGACCTTATCGACTGCATCGATTGCCGTCCGTTCAGCGCGAAGAGCTGGCAACGCCGCGGGATGATCGACCCCTTCGCAAACGTGAACACCCCGCATGAACTGGCGCAGGCAGAAGTCCTCTACCGCGTATATCGCTA
>CAVFYB010000046.1:0-13035 GCA_963626845.1 Bacteroidaceae bacterium
GGCCTCGATGCCGTCGGCGCGCAGGCGGTCAGCCCATTCGGTGTTGCGCTGTTCCGCCGCTGCCCGCTCGTCTTCCGAGGAAGGGCCCAGGTTGCAGCTTTCCAGCACGAGGGAGTACAGGCAATCGCGCTCCTTGGAGGCAACGCCTGCAGCCACGCGGCCGCCCATGGAGTACCCCAGAAGGTGGGCGCGGCGCTGGCCGTTCGCGCAGGCTACTTCGCGAAGGAACGCCTGCACTGAATCGACGGCGGCATCGTACGAATACGCCTGGGGCTGTGCGGGCTTGGTGCTTTCGCCATGGCCGATGAAGTCCAGAGCGTACACGCAATGGTCGGCAGAAAGGGCACCGGCAACCGCCGCCCAGCTCATCCCCGTCTGCATGAAGCCGTGCAGCGCAACCACGGGTACAGCAGCCTGGCTGCCCCATTGGTGCACATGCAAGCTTTGGCCCTGCCAGGCGAAATCGAATTCTCGAGTCGGCTCGGGCGCACTGGGCGCAGGGACTTGGCTCGGCATCTGCCAACCGCTGGCAAGCAGGCCGTCGCTCGCATCGTGCGCAACGTGGGTGTGAGCATGCCCATGCCCGCAGCCGCATGCTTCGCCGGGCGCATGGTCATGGGCACCGCAGCAGTCGTGATGCCCGGCGTGATCGTGAGCATGATCGTGATGGCAATCACAGGTATGGTCGTGCATGGTAAAACCCCTCTTCTCGGTTCAGCGAAATCTCAGAAGCGGCCGTAGCGCTCCTTCACCCCGGCCAGAGGCAGCGGCACCTCGATAAGCGAAATGCCCGGCTTGCCCATGAATTCCCGGCACAATTCCCTGAATCCCTGGGGCGTGGCGGCACGCTTGGCAGGCACGCCGAACGATTGCGCTGCTGCAAGGAAATCCACCTTCTGCGGCGTAAGGAACAGGCGCTCGAAATACGGGTCGTCCGACCTCTGCGGAAGCATGTCGAAAATGGCACCGCCGTTGTTGTTCAGCAGAACCACCAGCACGCTGGGCCTTGGGCTGCCGTCGCGTTCGCGCAACAGCATTTCCCCCTGCAGCGCCAGGGCGTTGAGGTCGTGCAGCAGGCTGAGATCGCCGGTGAGCAGAACCGTTTGGCTGCGCTCCTGAGCAGCGCCGATAGCCGTTGAAACCGTGCCGTCGATGCCGTTCAGACCACGGTTCGCCAGCACGGTGATGCGCTTGGCATTGCTCACGTAGAAAGCGTCCAACGCACGCACCGACATGCTGTTCGCGCTGAACAGCAGCGATTCGGCGGGCAGCTCCTCAAGCAAGGCGCGCACATACGAGCCCTCCAACGCCGGCTCGGAGTCGAAATCGTGGGAAAGGATACGCTCGCTGCGAGCACGGTCGAGCAGTCCCCATTCGTGGATGTTCCGCGGAAGGGAGGCATCGACGTCCAACGCGCCCGGGGCATCGCCCGCCGCCTCGAGCATCGCAACGACGAAATCGAGCGGGTCGGAAACCACCAGCGTGGTGGTCTGCGAATTGAAGTCGCGCGTTTCCTGCGGATCCACCACGATCTGTGCAGGGCGCAGCACCTCCACCACCTGGGCAGCACGCTTGGATATGGGGTAGCGGCCGAATCGCACCACCGCATCGAAGGCGGGCATGTCGTCGCTTGCCATTATCCTGTCGTATCCGCAGATCACCGCCGGGTGCTGGTATTGGCGCAGCTGGGAAAGCGGGTCGGCCAGCAAAGGCGCGTCGAAGCGCTCGGCGAAGGCGAGCAGGGCCTGGGCCTCGCGGTCGCGGCGGGCATGGTCGGTCAGGGCCTGGGCAGAGAACGTGCCCTCGCCCGCCAGCACCACCACGCGATGCGCCTCCAGAAAAGCGGCCAGCTCCCGGGAATCATGCGGCGAGAAGATGCGCTCGGGCAGAACCGCTGCCGGCAGCTCTTCTGCGCCGGCGATCTGCCCGTTCGAGAAAAGGTCTTCAGCCTGAAGGTCGGGCGTGAGCGGCTCGTCGAACGGGAAGTTGATATGCACAGGCGCGGCAAGGTGCGTGCCCGGCGCCGCGGCGACAACCGCTTCGCGCGCCACCTGGCGCACATGGGAAATGCGGCTCACATCGGAGGAGGGCTCCGGCATGGCGAAGAAGCGGCGAACATAGCCGCCGAACGCCTTGTCCTGATCGCAGGTTTGCGGCGCGCCCAAGCCTTGGAGCCGAAGCGGGCGGTCGCCCGAAAGCAGGATCAGCGGCACGCGGGAGGTGTTCGCCTCCATAACCGCGGGGAACCAGTTCGCAACGGCCGTGCCCGAAGTACATACCACGCATACCGCTCGCCCGGTCGATTTCGCCAGGCCGAGGGCGAAGAAAGCAGCCCCGCGCTCATCGACATCCAGGTACAGGTTGAAGGTTGCGCCCAGGCGGCGATGGGCTTCGTAGGCAACCATGGAGAGCGGGGTGGAGCGCGACCCGGGGCTTACCACCACATCGTGCACGCCGGCGCGCATCAGCTCGTCGAAAAAGGCGCCTATGTATCTTCCCAGGTCACCCGGGGTAACCGCTGCATTCGGCATGATCTTACCCTTCACTCGGCGCCTCGAAGGCGCTCAGGATCGTACTCAGCTTCAGGTCTATCTCAGCAAACTCGCTGGCCGCGTCGCTGCCTTCGACGATACCGCAGCCTGCATAGAGCCAGCCGCGCTCGCCGTCGAACACGCCCGAGCGGATGGCAACCGAAAACTCGCCGTTGCCGGCCGCATCCACGAAACCCACCGTGCCGCCGAAGAAGCCGCGGTTGTAGGACTCGGCTTCGCGCAGCGTCATAAGGGCCTCGCCCACCGGGGTGCCGGAAAGCGCCGGCGTGGGGTGAAGCTGGCTGGCCAGCCCCATAAGCGTGGTGCCTTCCATGACCTTGGCGCGAACCGGGGTATGCAGATGCTGCACGTGGCGCAACGGCCGCACCTCGGGTTCGGTCGGGATCTGCACGTCATAGCAGTTGCGGGCGAATACCTGCCGCATGAACTCCACCACGTACTCGTGCTCGCGGCGGTTCTTCTCGCTGTTGAAGAGCTCGGCGGCAAGGCGCTGCTGCTCTTCGGTGGTAGCGCCCTGAGGGCACGTACCGGCAAGGCACATGCTGCGCACCTCGCAGCCCCGCTTCCGCAGCAGAAGCTCGGGCGTGCACCCGCAGAAGAACACATCGCCGTAGCGGTACAGGAACACCGTGCCGCGAGCGCCGCCGTCGATAAGGTTCACCAACACGTCTTTCGATGAAAACGGCTGTTCGGCCTGAAGCTCCACTCGGCGCGAGGGCACCAGCTTGGCAATGCGGCCTTCAGCGATGCGCGAAAGCCCCAGGTCCATGACACGCTGCCATTCCTCGAACGAATCGCGGCGCACCACATGTTCGATGGATTTATGCGTGCGTGGCTTCGCTTCGCAGGCGTGGCGCACAAACCGCTCAACCCGGCCCTCGTACACCGGGCCCAGACTGTTCACCTGCAGAAACGTCCCTTGCTCATCCTCGATGAGCACCAGTTCGGGCAACATCAGCCGCAAGCGCGGAAAAGCCGCCATCATGTCGTCGGCGGGCTTGGGGTTTTCCGCATCGAAGCGGTTGAACGAGAAGAACACCGGACTGTGCCGGGAATCCTGTTCCACCACATCAGCATCGGCAAGCGAGGGCAACGCGATGCAGCGGCCCAAGCCCATAAGGCGGCAGAGGTTTTCCTTGTCGTAGTACACGAATTGATCGGTGAAGCCCTTCTGCAGCAGGCAGAAGGCATCGACGATATCGGTGCTCAACGGTACCGTGCGGGAATAGATCTTAGTCATGCGGCTCGCCCACATGCATGGTCTTGGCCAGGTCCCACAGCTGCTGCAGTTCCGCCATGTCCAGTTCCTCTATGCGCTTGCCCTGGCCCCAAGCAGCGCCTTCCATGAAGGACCAGCGCTCACGGAACTTGCGGCACGTGGCACGCAGGGCCGTCTCCGCATCAACGTGCTCCTTGCGCGCAACGTTCACCAGCGAGAACAGCACATCGCCGAACTCGAGCTCCTTCTCTGCGGCGCTGCCCTGGGCGCATGCCTGCTTGAACTCGGCGATCTCCTCTTCCACCTTCGCCCAAACGTCTTCGACGGAATCCCAGTCGAAGCCCGCGGCAACGGCCTTCTTGGAAATCTTGTACGCCTGCATAAGCGCCGGGAAGCCAACGGGCACGCTGTCGAGCAGGCCCTTGGGCTGGCTGGCCTGCGCGTCTTCGGCGCTTTTCTCAGCAAGCTTCACGTTGTCCCAGATGTTCAGAACATCTTCGGCCGAAGCTGCAGATTCGTTACCGAAGATATGCGGATGGCGGCGGATCATCTTCTCGTTCACGTCGCGGCACACATCAGCGACGGTGAACTCGCCCGCGTCGGCAGCGATCTGGCTTTGCAGCACCACCTGCAGCAGCACATCGCCCAACTCTTCGCGAAGATGGGCCACGTCGCCCTGCTCAATAGCATCAACGGCCTCGTAGGCCTCTTCTATCATGTTGCGGGAAATGGAGGCATGCGTCTGCTCGCGATCCCACGGGCATCCGTTGGGGGCGCGCAGGGCCGCGATGGTGTCAACGAACGCCGCGAACTCCCCTTTCGCCTCCGATGCACATGAAATTCCCTGGGGGATACCCACTGCGCCCGTTGTTGGGGATTCGCTCATCCGTATGCTCGCTTTCGCTTAGATCTTGTACATGAACTGGAACACGTCTTCGCGCTGAAGGATAACCTGAACGCCCAGTTCGTCTGCTTCCTTTGCCAAGGCTTCCTGCACCTCGTTGAAGCCGGCGGTTTCGGTATCGAGGCGAACCAGCATGGTCATGCTGAAGATATCGCCCAGGATGGTTTGGTTGATGTCGTCGATGCTGGCGCCCTTCTGGGAAAGAACCCCGGAAATGCCGGCTACGATGCCGCTACGGTCCTTGCCCAAAACAGAGATAACACAACGCATTGAAGCTTCCTTTCGCTCTTCTTCAGCACATGCCGAAACGCCGCACGGGGCTAACGTCCCAGCAACAACGACAGCGCCTCGGAACGGGCCGCCGTGTCGTCCTCGAATATACCACGCGTGGCCTTGGTGAGCGTCTTTGCTCCCGGCTTCTTAACACCACGCATGCTCATGCACAGATGCTCGGCCTCCATGACAACCGCCACGCCGCAGGGGTTCAGCTGCTCTACCAGTGTATCTGCCACCTGCGAGGTAAGGCGCTCCTGCACCTGGGGACGGCGCGCGAACACTTCCACCAAGCGCGCAAGCTTCGAGATACCGCAGATCTTGCCGTCCTTCGAGGGAATATAGGCGATGTGGGCCTTGCCGAAGAACGGCACCAGGTGGTGCTCGCACATGGAATAGAACGGGATGTCGTGCACGATGACCATCTCGTTGTGGTGCTCGTCGAAGAGTGTCTCGAAATGGACGGCCGGGTCTTGATGCAGGCCGGCGAAGCATTCCTGGTACATGCGCGCCACGCGTGCCGGAGTTTCAAGAAGCCCCTCGCGGTCGGGGTCTTCCCCAACGCCTTCCAAGATCATGCGAACGCCTTGCTCGATCTTGTCCATGTCCATTTCGTTGTCTGCCATCGTTGCCTTCCAGCCATTTGAGAACGTATCGCAACATTGTACCGCTATTGCAGGGGTGCGGGGCGGGCTTGCCGAATGGGCGCAAGCTTCACTGCGGGTGCCTTGGGCGACCCAGCGCCGCGGCGGGCAGGGACGGACGCTCCCGCAACAAGTGTTTCAGCACCACGGGGAGCACACCCGACAGCGCTGCAGCCCCCTCTGGCTACCTACAAGTCCAGCTCGAGGGAAACCGGGCAGTGGTCCGAGCCCATGATCTCGGAATAGATGTTCGCCATCTGTACGTGCGGACGCAGCGCCTCGCTCACCAAGAAGTAGTCGATACGCCATCCGGCGTTGTTGGCGCGCGCGTGGAAGCGGTAGCTCCACCACGAGTACGCGCCTTCAGTGGTGGGGTTCAGCGTGCGGAAGGTATCGACGAAGCCGGCATCCAGAAGCTCGGTGAACTTGGCGCGCTCCTCGTCGGAGAAACCGGGGTTGCCGCGGTTAGTGCGCGGGTTCTTGAGGTCGATTTCCTGATGCGCCACGTTGAAGTCACCGCACATCACCACCGGCTTCGCGTTACCGGCGCCGCCGTCGGGAAGCACGCCCTGCTCAAGGTTCTTGCACATGGAGCGGAAGGCATCGTCCCAGGCCATGCGGTGGTCCAGGCGCGCCAGCTCGCTTTGGGCGTTCGGCGTGTACACATCCACGAACCAGTACTCGGAGAACTCGCACAGCACCACACGGCCCTCGGTGTCCAGCTCGGGGATGCCCACCTCGTGTAGAACCTGCAGGGGCTCTTCCTTGCAGAACACCGCCGTGCCCGAATAGCCCTTGCGCTCTGCGTAGCTCCAGAACTGGTGGTAACCGGGAAGGTCCATCTGGATCTGGCCTTCCTGCAATTTGGTTTCCTGCAAGGCGAACACGTCGGCATCAAGCTCGGCGAAGGCGTCCATGAAGCCCTTCTTCATAACGGCGCGCAGGCCGTTCACGTTCCAAGATACCAGCCTCATGAAAACCTCCTGGTGAATGGGATAGTCGGCTTCGCGCCAAGAAACAACCAAGGCGGCCGCCGTTTCCGGTAGCCGCCTTAGGGTAAAACATTATGTGCGCACCAGAGCGCTTTTCCTTATTCCCTGCACTGCCCCACCGAAACGCGGCGCAGGCCGTGGGGACGGAAGCGCTACTTCTTCTTGCGCGCCTTCTTCTCTGCCTGGCGCATGGCCTTGTTGTAGCCCTGCTCGCGCAGCGGGCGCAGCTGCTTGGTGTCGATGCGCATACCGAAGAAGAAGAACAGCCACGCCACGATCATCAGGCCGATGGAAACGTACGGGAGCTGAGGGATGACCAGAGAAAGGATGATGGCCACGATCATGCCCGCGAAGCCCACGCCGGAAAGCACCATGCGGCGACGGTTCAGGCGCTTGAACTCCTCGGTGTCGGGAACGAAGCGGTTGATCTCCCGGTTGCGCTGACGTGCGGCCGACTTACCCTGCTTCTCAAGATCCTTGTTGTTTTTGCGCGCGGCCTGCTGCTCTTCCTTCGAAAGGGGCTCTACCTTGGCAGCTTTGGCGGCCTTAGCCGGCTTTTCCTTCGCGGGAGCTTCCTTGGCAGGTGCGGCTTTAGCGGTTGAGGCAGTGCCCTTCGAACCGCCGAACAGACCCTTCTTCTCGGGCTTGGACGAAGCGGTACGCACCGAGGAAGCCGCCTTGCTCACCGGCTTGGCAGATGCGGCGCTCTTGCGCGTTTTCCCCTGCGGCTTGTTGGTGGTGTATCGCTCGTTCATCGGGTTTCGTTGGGACACTGGGTTCTCCTTGTGGTTGCTCTGTTCAGTGGGCGCCGAGGCTGCTTACTGGGCGACGAACGTCTTGCCCGTGATCTTCTCGTATGCCTGGATGTACTTCTCGCTGGTCTTCTTGATAACGTCCTCGGGAAGGCGGGGCGGATTGCCGTTGCGGTCCCAATTCTCGTTGAGCCAGTTGCGGACGAACTGCTTGTCGAAGCTGGGCTGCTCTTCGCCTACCTTGTAGGTGTCTGCCGCCCAGAAGCGGGAGGAGTCGGGGGTAAGGACCTCATCACCCAAGATGATCTTGCCGTCGTACACACCGAACTCGAACTTGGTGTCAGCGATGATGATGCCGCGCTCACGGGCATGCTCGGCAGCGGTCTCGTACACCTTGATGGTGAGATCGCGGATGGCGGCGGCGTTTTCCGCACCGATTATCTGCTCGGTCTTGGCGAAGCTGATGTTCTCATCGTGGTCGCCGATCTCGGCCTTCGTGGAGGGGGTGAAGATGGTCTCGGGCAGCTTGGAGGAGTTCACCAGGCCGACGGGAAGCTCGATGCCGCAGACGGAGCCCGTCTTCTGGTAGTCCTTCAAACCGGAA
Organism: Bacteroidaceae bacterium; assembly: GCA_963626845.1. Classification (GTDB taxonomy): domain Bacteria; phylum Actinomycetota; class Coriobacteriia; order Coriobacteriales; family Eggerthellaceae; genus Anaerotardibacter. The sequence continues at coordinate 7,941 of CAVFYB010000046.1, forward strand.
CCGGTAAGGTAGCCGCGCACGATGCACTCGATGGGGAACATGTCGGCCTTCTTCACCAGCATGAAGCGACCGGCAAGCTGGCTGGCATAGGGCTTGAACCGCTCTGGCAGGTCGGCAACATCGGCGGAGATCAGGTGGTTGTCCACCACGTCGGACAGAAGGTCGAACCAGAAGCAGGAAAGCTGCGTCAGGACCTGGCCTTTGTACGGAATCTCGTCTTCAAGGATGTAGTCGAAAGCGGAAATACGGTCGGAGGCAACCAGGAGCAGCTTGTCTCCCAGGTCGTACAGGTCGCGTACCTTTCCCTGTGCATCGGGTTTGATGTCGATTACGGACATGATGATCCTTCCCTATGAGCCTATTCGCACCTGCCTATTATGGAGCATCTTCCCAGCAGACGCAGAAAAATTCACGTCGCGCGGATTCGGCCCGAACAGGCGGCGGCCCCGCTACGAGCCGAAGCGGGAGCGCGCAGGCTTCTTCCGCTCGGAATCGGCCGTGTAGAGCGGGATGTAGATAGTGAAGCATGACCCCTCGTTCGGACGGCCCTCGACGCGCACCCAGCCGTTGTGCTGCTCCACGATCTCCTTCACCACGGAAAGGCCGATGCCCAGGCCGCCGGTTGCGCGGGCACGGCCGGGGTCGGCGCGCCAGAAGCGCTGGAACACCATCTTGGCTTCCTCGGGCGAAAGGCCGATGCCGGTATCGCGCACCACGATCTGACCCATGAGGTCGCCCTTCTTCGCCATCACCGTGATGGTGCCGCCTTCGGGTGTGTAGCGCACGGCGTTCGAAATAAGGTTCGCCGTGGCCTGGCGCAACAGGTCGGCGTCGCCGTAGACGTACACATGCGGGTCGTACTGGAACTCCAGGCTCAGGCCCTCTTCGTTGATATAGGCCTGATGGGTGGAAACAACCGCCGAGAGCATTTCGGTGAGATCCACCTTCTTGCGCTCGATAGGCTTGGTGCGGCTCTCCAGGCGGGAGAGCTTCAGCAACGCATCTACCAGGCGCGATAGGCGACGTACCTCGGAGTTCAGGGTTTCCAGGCGCTCCTCGTCGGGTTCGAACACGCCGTCGATCATCGCCTCTACCGTGGACTGGATAGCCATCAGAGGGGTGCGCAACTCGTGGGCCACGTCGGTTACCAGGCGCCGTTCCAGCTTGCGGTTCTGCTCGACGGAATCGGCCATCAGGTCGAACATGTTGCCCAGGCGAGCGATCTCGTCGTTGCCCTTCATGCCGGTGCGCGCCGAGTAGTCGCCTTCCTTCAGGGCCTTCGCCGCGTTGGTGATGCGGCGGATAGGCGCGGCCAGGGCGCGGGCGAACAGACAGCCCACCACGATAGCCACCACGATAGCGATGACGCCGGCAAGCGCCATGGCTTGGTACGACTTCTCGCGGAACTCTGCATCAGTCTGGGTGAGCAGGGTATCGGAGCCATGCACGCGCACAAACACCGTTCCCACCTGCGTGCCGTTCACCATGATGGGGGCGCTGGCCACGTTCCCGCCGGTTTCCTTGGCACCTATCTGACCCAACGCCCTATCGGGCGAATCGTCGTATACCACCGTGCCATCCTGCGCGCGTACCTTTATGAAGATGGAGTCGTACAAGGTGCTGGCCGAAGAGGCGGCGTTCAGCGCCCCGTTGTACCAGTCGCCGTTCGAGCGCTGGTAGCCCTGGGAAATGGAATCGGCCGTGGAATCGGCAATGCGCTGGATGTTCTCAGACGTATAGGTTTGGAAATGCTGTTCCCACACCACTGAGATAACGGCGATGCACGAAACCAGCGTGATCAGGGAAACTGCGAGCGAAACCAGCACCACGCGCTTGGTGAAAGAGAGATTGAATCCCTCTTTCCCCGAACCGGGCTTTTCCTCTTCGCTTTGGGTCCAATCGGAACCCTTGATCTCTGCATGCATAGAGGCCTTCCCTTCCTTTACCGTCTAACGCCCAAAACAAGAAACGGCGCGCCTGTGCCCGCTTGGGGTCAAGACGCGCCGTTGGGGCTGGCTCGTTTCAGCTAATTGCTCTTCGTGGGGTCCTCGAAGCGGTAGCCCACGCCGTGAACCGTATGCAGCCACTTGGGGTTGCGGGGGTTGTCGCCGATCTTGGCGCGCAGGTTCTTCACGTGCGAGTCGATGGTGCGCTCGTAGCCCTCGAAGTCGTAGCCGAGCACCTTTTCCACCAGCTCCATGCGCGAGTACACGCGGCCAGGATAACGGCACAGGGTGGTGAGCAGCTTGAACTCGGAAGCGGTAAGATCCACTTCCTTGCCACTGACCATGATCTTGTGACCCGAGATGTCGATGGTGAGCTCGCCGAACTCCAGAACCTCACGCTGGGGTTCGGAATCGGAATGCACGCGGCGAAGCAGTGCGCGAACGCGCGCTACCAGCTCGCGGGGGCTGAAGGGCTTGATAAGGTAATCGTCAGCGCCGAGCTCCAGGCCGATGATACGGTCTTCCACTTCGCCCTTCGCGGTGAGCATGATGATGGGGGTGTCCGAGTTGTCGCGGATGGCGCGACACACGCGCTCGCCCGGTACGCGGGGAAGCATGAGGTCGAGGACAACCAGGTCGAAATGGTGCTTGGAAAATTCTTCCAGCGCTTCCTGACCATCGCCCACAGCGGTTACCCAGTAGTTCTCGCGCTCAAGATATGCTGCGACCGCATCGCGGATGGCCTTCTCGTCTTCCACGAGAAGGATGCGACGGGTGTTCTCATTGTTGTTCATAGAAGTCATCGATGCCTCCTAGCATGTATACCAGCCCTTGCGGGCTTGTCTGCGAAAGCAGCGGCCTGCATGTGGGCGCACGGAATTGTGGCGCGCGCAGTGCCGTTTGCGATTATTGTATCAATTGGGTTTCCGGCAGAACCAACGGATACCCAAATGTCACAATACCCCTCGGCAGAGCCCGCAGGCCGAATAGCGGGCTTAACGCTGTTTCAGGAGATCACGTGCCCACCAAACGCAGACAGAACACACCAAGCAGGGCCACTCGTCCCAAAGTAACCACACGCGGGCGCAATGCCTCTGTGCGACCATCCGTGAAAAGCGCCGCGAAGCCCTCCGTGCGAAGGGGGGCGGAACCGGGCTTTTCCACGTCCGTCCCCGGGCGCAGCCCCAAAGGCCCGCAGCAGCCCCAAACCTTTGGGCCGGCATTCGGCGAGGTTGCCAGTGGCGTAACCAAGAGCGCCCTTGAGCCCAAGGTGCTCCTTACCCGCCGCCACCTGGTTATCGGCGCGGCGGCAATCGGCGGCGCGGCGGCAATCGGCGGCGGCGCAACCTACGCCATCGGCCAGCTTACCGGCGGCAAGGAGCCCACGGTCAGCAGCATCAGCGTGGCAGAAGACGCCGTGGAAACCCTGAGCAACTACGAGCAAGCAAGCTACGGCGACCACGTGAAGATATCCGGCAGGTTCAAGATGCCCTACGGCACCTTGGTATGGGCCGACAACGACACCGTTGCCGCCTTCCTTACGCCCGGCGAAAGTGCCAGCCCGCTGAACACCGCGGGCGTGTTGTTCCTTTCCAACGGCAAAAGCGTTACCACGCTGAAGTCTGCGCAGGGCACCGACGAGGGCTACGAGATCATCGATGTGCGCTGCAGCGAAGAGGGCATGGTGTGGACGGAATCGAACACCTACCTTTCCTCGTGGCGCGTGTACACCGCGAAGCTGAGCAATTCCGAGCTTTCCAGCATAACCATGGTGGACAGCGGCGATGCCAACTGGCAAATGCCTTCCCTTTCCGCGGTTGGACAGTACGCCTTCTGGCAGGTTTCGCCCAATCAAAGCGGCAATGCGGCGAGCGAGCGCAGCGCACTGAAGGCGGCAAGGTTCGGGTCGAGCGACGTTTCGGTTCCCTGCACCTCGAAGAAGGCCTTCGCCACACGCGTTACCGCCGCAACCGATGGCGTGGTGGCAACCCCACGCGCCGAGGCAACGGGCACGTACTACACGCTCACCAAGATCTCTGCCAACGATCTTTCGGTAGCAGACACCATGACGCTACCCTCTTCCATGAGCCCCGACCTTGCCGGATACGGGAAAAGCGGGTTCAACTTCGGCTTCAGCAGCATCTACAGCTACGGCGGCGGCATCGCCAACCTGGGCACCTACACCCCGCGCTCTGCCGTGCAGGCTTACAACTACGACGGCAAGCAATGGTTCCGCTTCGCCCGAACCCCCATGGCAGCGCCCTGCTGGAGCGGCGAGTGGTTTGTGGTGAAGTCCACAACGGCCCTGTGCTGCGTCAACTTCGCGAACAAATGCTACTTCACCATCGACACCGTCAGCGGCTCGGATGACTACGGCGAGCATTTGGTGTCGAGCGGCACATGCGATTCGTTCGTGGGGCTTTCGCAAATCTCGTCCGATACCAGCAGCGATGAAGACCACGCGCTCATCCGCGTGTTCACGCCCATATCCGGCAGCATCAGCAGCGCACTGTAGCTTCTGCGGTCTCCTTCGCGGCCGACGGGCGTTCCCTACGAAAGCGCCTTGGTTGCGCAAAAGCCCTCGCAGGCAGCGGCGCAGCAATCGCTCCAACCCCGCTACAACGAAAAAGCCCCCGCAGGCGAAAGCGCTGCGAGGGCGGCAAAGGCAGGTATGGGGCGATGGGCTTAGAACTCCAGCTGCTCCAAACGCTCGAACACAACATCCTTGCGGGTAAGGAAATCCCACGGATCGAAGATCTCGTCGAGCTGCTCCTTGGTAAGCGTTGCCTCGGGATCGTTCTCGAGGTTCTCGCGGTACGTTGGGCCGTCTACGGCGTTCTGGATGTCGGCCCACACCTTCATGGCATTGCGCTGAACGATGACGTAGGCGTCTTCGCGGGTGATGCCGGTCTGCACCAGTGCCAGCAGCACCTTCGAAGAGAAGATGAGGCCCTTGGTGCGCCACAGGTTGTGTTCCATCTTGGCAGGGTAGGTCTGCAGGCCGTCGAGCATCCACTGCATCTTGCCGAACATGTAGTCAAGGGCGATGAAGCTGTCTGCCAGGGCAACGCGCTCGGCGCCGGAATGGCTGATATCGCGCTCGTACCACAGGGCAACATCGTCAAGCGCCACCTGGGCGTTCGACTTCA
>CAVFYB010000047.1:0-12940 GCA_963626845.1 Bacteroidaceae bacterium
CAGCTTCAAGTCGAAGGGCAGCTTGTAGAACACCTCGCGGTACCACGTGTAGGAGGGAAGGATGCCCGTTGCGAGGGCCGTTTCGATGGCGACCACTATGAGCACGGTGTAGGTGAGCGCCAAGTTGGTGGTGAAGATATGCGCGATGCGCAACCCGTACAGCAGGCTGTAGGCAACGGCCACGCCGGCGATGGCGACCAGGGGCGCGAAGGAGGGCCGCAGCTGCTTGCGGGCGGCGCGGAACAGCAGGGCCAGAAAGACCCCGTACAGCAGCACGATCCAGGCCACCACCAGCCAATAGCCCCAGGCATAACGGTAGTTTCCCTGCCAGCCGGGGTCGTCGAAGCTGAAGACGAACACGCACTGGTGAAGGTTGTTGGTAAGCACGAGCGCCACCAGCAGCAAGCTGCCGGCGGATGCCGTCCACAGCATGGCCCTCCCGGCCTTCGTTGCATCCAGGACGGCAGCGCGAAGGGCGCAGGAAAGGCACAGCACGGGGACGAAGAGCATCGGAACGTAGTAGAGGTACCAGCAAAGGGAAGCCGCGTAGTCGTTCCTAAGGGGGTATTTCACCACGACGTCGAGCATCCAGAGCGTAAGGAGTACGGCAATGCCTATGAGCTGGTTGCGGATGGCGGCATCGGGGCAGCGTACGTGAAGGGAGAACGCCCAGGCAGCAAGGGCAGGCGCAAGCAACACCATGAACCCCGTGGTGCTTGGGGCATCGAGCCTGAAATCGGAAAGCGCGGGTGGGGTGCTGGGAAGGAAGAGCTCCATGCACACCAGCAGGGCGAACGCGCCCACAGCAATGCCGCCGGCAGCAGCAAGGATGTGCCGCTTCGAGGCGTTGTGCGTATGCCGCTTCGGGTTCCCCACCATTCCCTCCTGGTTCGGTAGGTTCCAGTATAAGGGGGAGGGGTGCTTTTGGGCCGTTCGATGCGGCGAGCAGCTGGATGGCGAAACGCCGCGTAGATCCCTATACTTCTGGGTGATCATTTTTGTTCGTTGGAGTTTGCCCGTTGTGCAACGGGCAGCCTGTTCATTGGGAGGGTCGAACATGGTTTCAGACTGCTTGAGGAAAGGCTCATTGGCGTTGGGCGCTGCCTTGATGGCGCTATTGCTGATGCCGTCGCTTGCCTTCGCGGGCGAGAACGCCTATACGATCCAGGGGAACGTGACCATTTCCCTGCAGAACTCGCAGGCAGTGCCGGCGGCATCGGATGCCTCTTCGGCTGCAACGGCGCTGGCCAAAACCGGCGATGCCGTTCTGTGACTGGTGCTGGGCATTGCCGCAGTTGGCTTGTGCGCTGCCCTTGCCCTGCGTGCAAGCCGAAGGGCCGCGGTAGGTGCGAGTGGCTCTTCCGAGCTGGCCCCGCAGTCGCAGAAAGGATTTTTGGCCGTTATGCTCGCCTGCCTGTTGGCGGCAGTGCTTTCCTTCGGCCAGTTCGCCGTCAACACGGCATATGCCGTCGAGGGCCTTTCCGACGTTACCTGCAACGGGCAGGTGGTTGTGGATGAGAAGGGCAAGGTCGTTTCCAGCAACCTGAAGATTGCCAACGGGTCGGCTGCTACGGTTCACGTGAAGAGCATCCAGCTTCCCGAAGAGCTTACCGGCTGGAGCGCAACGGCTCCCGAAACCGGAATAGAGGCCAACAGCGAATGCGGCGTTGAATGGGCAGCCAAAGACCTCAGCCCGGAACTGCTGCAGAAGCTGAAGTCGAACAACGGCGAGCTTGCTTTGCAGATGACCTCTTCCGTTGCCGTTGCTACCTACACGGTCAGCTTCGATACCTGCAGGACGGATTGCTCGGTTGAAAGCCAGGTTGTTCAAGAGGCTGATACCGCAGTTACGCCGGCTGAACCCGTTTCCGATGACTACGAGTTCGTTGGCTGGTATACCGACAAAGACTATACCCAGGCCTTCGATTTCAGCACGCCCATCACTTCCGATCTGACGCTGTATGCCAAGTGGACCGTTAAGGGCTATTGGTTGGCGGCTGCTGATGCGCAGGACCCAACGGCGAACGTTGTCAAGTCCATGTCCGAGGTCGATATCGATGTCGCCGCCATCAAAAACGGCGACTCGGCCACCATCGCCGAGTACAAGAAGTACCTCTCCGACGATTCGGTTCACCTGTATACGCGTTGGAACGGATCGACGGTAGATGCGAGTGGGGAATCCCAGGCCGCAAACAAGTACGTGGAGTTCCGTATCCTTCAGGTGGGCAACCACGATAGCGAAGGTTGCAACATCACCTTCCAGGCTACGCACCTTCTGCCGGAAGCCTCTGTAATGAACAGCGATGACGTCAACGCTGGCGGCTGGGGCGCAACCGAGCTGCGCGCAAGCATGCAGCCGGGCGGTGCCATTTATAAGAACTTCGACTCTTCGTTCACCGACAAGATCCTGACGGTAGGGAAGGCCTCCACCAAGGGCGATATGAGCATGGACAAGGTGTATTCCCAGGACAAGTTCTGGATACTGTGCTACAGCGAGCTCACCGGTGCCGGAAGGTCGGGCCTTGCAGGATTCGAGGGCTCCCAGTACGCGTATTGGGCCGAGAAGGGGATTACCTACGGAAACGAGAGGTACCCGGAGCTTCTGTTCAAAACACGTGCCGACTACAGCCCTGCGAACCTGTCAGAGGGCGGACTTCGATGGTGGGAGCGGTCTCCTTTGCTGGCTGAAAACTGGCCTGGGTCGTTTGTTCTGGTGAATTGCTATAGTACTGCCGGTGGCTCAACGAACTACGGAACAGTCGCATCCTTCAGCTTGGGTATTGCCCCGGCTTTCTGCTTCTAGTCAAGAGACTGCGCTTTGAGATCCAGCAAGCCTATCGGTTAGCGATCGTTGCGCTTGTCCAGATGCTCCATGAACTGTTCCACGGCTAGGGGCGTGGCTGCTGTTTTGCGCGTAACGAACCCTAAGGTGCGGAAGAAGCGCGGGGAAAGCGGGCGCACGGCGATGCGGTACGGCGTCCGCTTCATAACCAGGCTGGGCAGCACGCTTACGCCCAGCCCAGCCTCCACCATGCTCATCACGGCGTAATCGTCCCAGGTGGTGAAGTGCGGCACCGGCTTGCTCTTGCAGGCTTGCAGCACCTCGGCCACCTCATCGCTGCTTCCGCGCTTCAGCTGGATGAAGGGTTCGGCGGCAAGTTGGTTCGGGTCCATGGCCTTTGCGTTTGCCAAAGGGTGGCCCTCGGGGAGCACCGCCATAAGCTCGTCTTCCTGCAGGGGTAGGGAGTCGAAGGGCCCTTCAACGGGCAGGCGCGTGAACGCGCAATCGATGCGCCCCGCACCAAGGGCGTCTTTCAGCTGGGTGTAGTCTCCCAAGAACAGCTCGTAGCGGATGCCGGGGTATTCCGATTGGAACGAGGCGATGATGCGCGGAAGCCAGTGGGTTGCGATGCTCGATATGGTTCCGATGCGGATAAGCCCGGAAGAGAGGTTGTGCAGTTGGTCTACCTGGGTATGGAACTCGGCTTCTGCCTGGCATAGCGTGCTCGCCGCCGGAAGCAGTTGCGCGCCTTCGTTGGTAAGGCTCACGCCGGCACGGGAGCGCTCGAACAGCTGGACATCCCATTCGCGCTCAAGCTCCGACACAAGCCGGCTTACCGCCGATTGCGAATACCCCAAGGTGGTGGCTGCCTCCGTGAAACTTTTGGCACGCGCCACCTCTTGGAATGCCCGATAGCGCGCAAGCTGTCCGTTCATGGCCGGCTCCTTTTCAGTGCATGCTGATTACGCATGCAAAAGATGATGAACATGCAGAATAAGAATACAACATTCGGCATTAGCCTTTCTTGCAGGGCGAGGAAAGGAAGTGCGAATGCGGAAGGCCTACCTGCAGTATTTTGCGGCGCTGCTGCTGTTCGGCATGAACGGGCTGTTGGTGAGTGCCATACAGCTGCCAAGCTGTGAGATTGTGTTCCTGCGCACCTTGCTTGGCTCTGCGGTGCTGTTCTTCCTGGTTGCCGTTTTGCGGCCCGCAAGGCTTTCCCGTCGCGACGGGCTGTTCGTGGTTGGCTCGGGCATTGCGATGGGCGCAAGCTGGACGGTTCAGTACGAGGCGTTCCAGTTGGTGGGGGTTGGAGTTTCCTCACTGGTGTACTGTTTGGGGCCTGTGCTTATCGTTGCCTTGGCGCCGCGTTTGCTGGGCGAGCGACCCAGCACGGCGCACAAGGTTGGGCTTGCGGTCGTTCTCCTAGGTGTGGCTTTCATCAACGGGCAGGCGCTGGGCTCTGGGGCATCGGCCGTTGGCATCGGGTGCGCTTTGGCCACGGTTGCAGCTTACGTGGCGATGGTTATGCTTATCAAACGCGCGAAGGGCACCTGCGGGATGCGCGGCCCTGCGGTCCAGATGCTTGCCGCCTGCGCATTCTCATTTGTGGCAAGCATCGTCCTCCAGGCAATCGGGCTTGAGCAGTTGGCTATCCCTGTCGTATCGGATGTGGCCCCGTTTTTGGTGCTTGGGCTGCTGAACGGGGGCATCTGCTGCTACTGGTATTTCGACTCCATCAGCAAGCTGCCGGCCCAATCGGTGGCCGTGTGCGACTACCTTGAGCCGCTGTCGGCGCTCATCCTTTCCGCGGTTGTGCTGGGCGAGACCTTGGGCGGCTTCCAGATTGTCGGCGCTGTGTTGGTGTTCGCGGGTGCCATCGGCTCCGAGTTGGTTGCCCGACTGCCCAGGCGCAGCGCTTGAGCGTTGGGGCGTGTCGACGCAGTCTGCAGCACCTGTTTCCTTTGCATGTTTTCCTGTCGTGCGCCGGGTGGCATCGGCCGAGGGCCTTTCCGATCCCCCGCGGAATTCGTCTGCAGCTTGCTCTCGATTGTTTTTGCCTAAACGAGCGCCACAGCCGGTTTCGAAGCGACATAATTGAGCTGGTTGCTTATCCGGTCCGCAGAAGGAAGTGTTGGGTTTCGTGTCTTGGATTCTGGCTGCGGCCGCTTCGGCGTTCTTTGCGGGCATAACTTCGATCTTGGCCAAATGCGGCCTTTCGAAAACCGATTCCGATGTTGCCACGGCGCTGCGTACTTTGGTGGTGCTGGTGTTCGCTTGGGCTATGGTTGCCGTTGTGGGATCGGGCGGCACCATCGCGCAGATCACGCCCTGGTCATGGCTGTTCCTGGCGCTTTCGGGATTGGCAACCGGCGGGTCGTGGATCTGCTATTTCAAGGCGCTTTCCTTGGGCGATGTGAACAAGGTGGTGCCCATCGACAAGTCAAGCACCATCATGGCGGTGCTGTTGGCCATCGTGCTGTTCGGGGAAACCAGCCACTTGGCGGTGAAGCTCGTGGGCACGGCGGTGATCGCAGTCGGCACCTTCATGATGATCGAGAGGAAACGGGGCTCCTCGGGCGGGCAAAACCGCGTCTGGTTGGTGTATGCGCTGCTGGCGGCGGTGTTCGCTGCGCTTACCTCGGTGTTGGCGAAAGTGGGCATCGATGGCGTCGAGTCGAACCTGGCCACTGCTATCCGCACCTGTTTCGTGTTGGTGATGGCCTGGGCGATCGTCGTGGGGAAGGGGAAGCTGTCGCAGGTGCGCCACGTCGATGCACGCGAGCTGGGCTTCCTGGTGGCATCGGGTATTGCCACCGGCGCTTCGTGGCTGTTCTTCTACTACGCTATTTCTGCTGGTCAGGTTAGCGTCGTGGTACAGATAGACAAGCTTTCCATTCTTATTTCCATCGCGTTCGCCTGGATCGTGTTTAAAGAGCGCCTCACGCCGAAGTCGGGTGCGGGTTTGGCGCTTATCGTGGCGGGCACGTTGGCTATGGGCATCTGGACCTAATGGCCTTGGCCCGCTGATCCGAATCGTGCTCCTTTTACATTCTGTGGCGATGATTCGCCGCTCCAGGCGCAGCCGACAGCAAAACCGCGGAAGTTGCCAGCACAGGGGCAGGTGGTTGCTCTGGGCAGACGAAGCCCCGGGGCGGGAACGCGTTACCTTGCGTCCGTCCCGGGGCTTCGGTGAGGTGCGATCGTGCGCGCTAGCCGCTACTGAACGGCTCCGTATTCGCGCAGGATCTTCCCCAAATCCGTCTTGTCGGCCTTCTTCAGCATCAGGCCAAGGGCGGATTTCTCTATGAAGGGCATGTCCATTTCCGTTATGGGCTTGCCGTCGCGCAGCTTCACGCTGCTCATCAGCAGGTCGCGCACATCGTAGGTGCTGCCCCAGACCTCGGGCACGCCGCGGTCCACGTCGCACAGGGTGTACACCGCTTCCATGCCGGTGCGCATGGAGTACTCGGTGGTGAAGATGGTGTCGCGCGGCGTTTCGGCGAACTGCCCCAGGAAGGCGAAGTTCACGGCGCCGTCGGGCACCACGTCGGGACGGTCGCCGGCGGCACGGGGCATGAAGAACGCGGTGATGTAGGGCATCATCACGGGAACGGTGTTCGCGTGGTTCTTCGCCAGATCAGCGATCTGCTCTTCGGGCACGCCCATATGCCACAGCCATTCCTGGCATATCTCCTCGCCGGTGCACTTGGTCATCGGCTTCTTCACGAAGTCGCCCTCGTTGTCGGGGAACAGGCTGTACACCCATACGCACAGCTGGTTCGAAGGCTGGTCGCGGAACTGCTGCTGGCGGTTCAGCGTCCAGCTCATCAGCCAGCTGGAGTCGCGGCAGCTCACGATGCCGCCGGTTACCGTATGGCCGGTGAAGGGGTCGCGCTTGCAGATCTCCTCGATGTAGGGCGGGATCTCGCCGTCGAGCGTGGTGACGGTGGCGCTCATCCACTTGCTTTTCTGCGGCTGCCCGCAGAAGGTGTCGGGGTGCCCGAAGCTCGGGTCCTGCTTGGCTATGCGGCGCCACAGGTCCCACCCGTTGCCGGGCTCGATCTGCGGATCCCACGCCGCCGCCTTCGTCTGCGAGCCGATGGTGGAGCTTTCCACGCAGCCACCGTTGGTGATGAACAGCAGGTCGTCCTCGGTGAGGTCGATGTTGGTCTGCTCGCCGTTGGTGCTCACGGTGATGCGGGAAGCGGTCTTCTTCACGGGCGAGCTGTGGGGGTTGCGCGGGAACTGCGCTTGCTGGATGCGCTGGATGGTGTCCTGCCCGGTTCCCGTCACCGCGCGTACCGGGCCTTCCTCGGTGCCGATGGTGAACTGCACGTCTTCCACCTTGGTGTTGAAGTGGAACTGCACGCCCGCTTTCTGCAGGTACTCCTGCATGGGCAGGATCATCGACTCGTACTGGTTGTAGCGGGTGAACCGCAGGGCGCTGAAGTTGGGCAGCCCGGCGATGTGATGGATGAAGCGCTTGATGTAGAGCTTCATTTCCAGGGCGCTGTGCCAGTTCTCGAACGCGAACATGGTGCGCCAGTACAGCCAGAAGTTGGAGTCCAGCACCTCATCGTCGAAGAAGTCGGTGATGGGGCGGTCGTAGAGCTCTTCGTTCGGGGTGAAGAAGAGCTTCATTATCTGCATGGCGGCTTTGTCGGAAAGCCCGAACTTGCCGTCGGTGTGCGCATCCTGCCCGCGGTTCTCGGTGGCGCGGCACAGGGAGTAGTTCGGGTCTTCCTTGTTCAGCCAGTAGTACTCGTCGAGCACCGTGACGCTGGGGTCCTCGATGGACGGGATGGACCGCAGCAGGTCCCACATAACCTCGAAGTGGTTGTCCATCTCGCGCCCGCCGCGCATCACGTAGCCGGTGCCCGGGATGTCCGCCCCGTCGCAGGCGCCGCCGGCAATGGGATCCTTTTCCAGGATGTGGATGTTGCTGCCGGGCATCTGGGCATCGCGCACCAGGTAGCACGCCGCGCTCAGCGCCGCCAAGCCGGTGCCCACGATGTAGGCGCTTTTGTGCTCGATTCCCTCGGGCTTCTTGGGGCGGGCGAATGCTTCGTAGTTTCCGCTGGAGTAATACATGAGGTCCCCTCTCATCGTATGGCGGCGCCTGTTGCGGTGGCAGCTCTTCAATTCCCCTCAGAAGAGCATGCTCGCAACGGGCGCCCGGGAGTTATCTCCTTGACCTCATTGTGGCTGCGGCGGGCGGTGCGTGCCATATGCAGCTTTTCGCCTTTGATAAGTTCCTTATCAAACGGCCCCGGTTGTAAGGGTTCAGTTCGCGAAGCGCTCGATGGCGGTGTCCATCGTTCCCTCAAGGAGCAGGGACACATTGTTCACCAGGTCTTGCGGATTTGCGGAAAGGCCGCTGCCGATCCATTCGAGCGTCACGCCGGCAAGGGCATGGGCGTAGAAATCGGAGATGAACGCGCGCTTCCTTTCCGGGACGCCTGCGCAGTTGGGTTGGGCCTCCATAACGCTCAAGACCAGCTTTCGCGTTGCCGGCAGAAGGAAGCGCTCCAGGCGCTCGCGGCTCATTTCCCGGTAGATGGCGGTGATGAACGGCTTGTTCTGCTCCAGTTCGCCCAGCACCGCAAGGTAGCCTTCCTCCCAGTTCTCTACCGTTTGCGCACCGTCCAAAACGGCGGCGGCATCTTCCTCGAGCGACCATTCAACCAGGTCGAATATGTCCTTGAAGTGGTAGTAGAACGTCATCCTGCTTATCTGGCAGTCCTCGGTGATGTCCGAGATGGTGATCTTCGCCAGGGGCTTTTCGGTCAGAAGGCGCTTGAGGGAGCTCTCCAAAGCGCGTTTGGTAAGGTAGCTGCTCACGTTCGCCCTCTCGTCTGTCGCGGATGCCTTGCTGCCCCTTGTTCGCACCGGGTGGAACAGGGGCCGTTGTCACAGTTTAGCCCAGCTGATCAGCACAGCCTTGAATCGGTTTTGCTGCGGTAACCTTACGCCTGCGCATTCGGGCAGGGGTCGGTTACCAGCATTTCCCGCAAGGCGGCGCGATCGTTTCGCTCCTTCATCTTCACGGCGGCGGGGTAGGCCAGCAGCGACAGCACCACGGCGCCGGCCGCGAACAGGAGCAGGGTCTGCATGTCGGCCACTGCAACCGCCATGTTCCCTCCGCTCATCACTTCGCGTATGCCGTCGATGGCGTAGTAGAACGGCAGGTACGGGCCCACGGCAACCGCCACGTCGCTGCCCAGCTGCGCCGGCATGGTGCCCGAGCAGAACACCAGCTGCACGATCACCAGCAGCACGCACAGTGCCTTGCCGGGGATGTCGAACAGGTTGAACAGCTGCATTATCACCATGAACGATACCCCGATAACCAAAAGCAGCAGGGCCATCATCTCGGGGTTGGTGCTGGGAACGCCCAAGGCACAAGCGCCCAGGTAGGCGGTTGCCACCTCGAGCAGTGTGAGCACCAGGTACAGCGGCCAGCGGCCGATAACGGCGCTGAAGCGCTTCTGTGCGAGCTTGCGGTTCGACGGGAACGTGCTGAAGATGAAGAAGGTCATCAGCGATCCCAGCCAAAGGCACAGGGTAAGGAACAGCGGGGCGAAGCCGTAGCCGAACTTATCCAGATCGCCGTAGGTCTGGTCCTGCATCTCCGTGGGGTTCGCGGTGTAGCTTGCCAGGTTTTCGGTGCTGTCGGTAAGGGAGCCTTCGATGGTCTGGGAGCCGTCGGAAAGCGCATCGGTCAGCTCGCCGTTGCCTTGGCTTGCGCTCTGCAGCCCTTCGGTGAGCGTTTGCGAGCCCTCCTGCAGCTGCCCTGCGCCTTCCGTCAGGCTGGCGGCGCCTTCCTTTGCGCTTTGTGCGCCCGAGGCTAGCTGGGTGGTGGCCTGGGTATATGTGCCGATTCCCGCATCGATCGCTGCATATTCGCTGTTGAGCGAATCGATGCCGGCGCTTATCTGGGAGTAGCCCTCGTCGACGCTGGCAAGGGCCTGGTATGCGCCCGCCTGCGAGCTGGCCGCTGCCAGCTTCTCTGCCGCAGCGGAGACTTCAGCGGTGCTTACCTGCGAAGGGTCCTTTCCCTGCTTGGTTGCTATGACCACCTGGGTGGTGTAATCCTTGAGCGCGGCAGCGTAATCCTGCTTCAGCGAGGGTATGGCATCGGCAGGGTCCCCGCCGTAGGCCGAGGCGATGCTCTGGGCCTTGCCCTCGACGGTGCCTTGGAATGCGCTGGATCCCTCTGCCAACTGGGCGATGCCCGCTTTCACGCTTGCCGAACCGGATACCAGCTCTTTGCCGGCGCTGTCCATCTGCGAAATGCCCGACTCCAGTTGCCCCAGCCCTTCGCCCAGGCTTTCCGAGCCGCTTTTCAGCGTGCTGAGGTTCTCGGTTATGGTACCGCTGCCGTCGGCGGCTTCGTTGATGCCGTCGTTGAGCTCGCGCGACCCATCGGCTGCATCTGCAAAGCCGTCCTTCGCGGAAACCAGGCCATCAAGGTAGGCCTTTGCGTACTGCTCGGTGATCTTCTGCTTCACCGTTTCGCCCAGCGCGCTCTCTATACGGCTGGAAAGGGTGGAGAGCATGTAGTTCTTCCGCGTGTTCTTGAAGAAGGTGATGCTCGCCTGTTCCGGCTCCTTCGTCTCGCCGGCGGCTACCCGCTGCGAGAAATCTTCGGGAATCACCACGGCCAGGAAGTAGTCGGTGTTCTCCAGGCCCTGGTCAAGAAGCAAGGTGCTTTCAACGGTCCACTTGGCGCTGTCGTTGTCGACGATGCTCTCAACCAGCTCGTTGCCGAAGTTGCGTTCCTCGCCGTCCATGGTGCAGCCCTCGTCCTGGTTGATGACGGCCACCGGCAGGTCCTTCATGCGCTCGTAGGGGTCCATGAAGGTACCGAAGTATAGAAGGCCGAAGCAGGCAACGATGAGGGGGATGATCACCAGGGCGATGTAGGTCAATGGTTTGCGGAACGCCGTTTTGAAGGCGTCTTTCAAAATCTCGAGCATGGGCTCTCCAAGGTTGGGGTATTCTCTTGAGAAAACCTTACAAGTGTAAGAAAACCAGTCCAATAGACAGATTTCATACAGATGTAAGAAAACAAGGGGGGATCAATGGCGAAACGGGAAAAGGCCGAGCGCACTAAACGGACGTTGGGGAATGCTTTGGTGGAGCTTGCGGGCGAGGTTTCGCTCGGCAAGGTGACGGTAAGCGCGGTGGCCAAGCGCGCTGGGGTCGACCGGCAGACGTTCTATTATCATTTCGACACCTTGGACGACCTGATCGGCTATGTCTGCGACAGTTGGATCTCGCAGCTTGCAGACACGGCGGCCAAGCAGAAGGACCTTCGCAGCATGTTCCATGCCGCTGTGCAGTTCGCAGTGGAAAGCAAAGAGGTGCTGCTTCCTCTGATGGAGGGCCTGGGGCGCCTGCCTTTGAGGGAAGCGTTCTACGACGAGATCCATGAGCTGTTCGAGTCCCGGGCGCGCGAGATGATAGAGCGGCAGCACAGCAGGGTGCCTGAGCGCGAGCTGATGTTCACCCTGATGTACTGCCAGTATGCGAGCGTTTTCCTGATCCTGGACCTGATCACCGGAAACGAGATAGAGTCCTTTGCGCCCAACGAGATGGCAGACCGCCTGAACAGCACGTTCGAGCGGCAGATCAACAGCCTGTGCGAGCGCTACCGCTAGGCTTGGCCAGGGGTTGGGCGATAGGGGCGGTTTTGGGTATCTTGGTATCGGAAACAGAAAGGACCCGCCCATGATGATCGTCGACGAGCCGTTTGCGGCCCCCGTGCTTGTTGAGTACCTCGAGCAAACCCAGGAACCGGTTCTGGCCAACGCCATGGCGCGCAGGCTGGCGGCCAGCTATAACATACGTGTTTTGGAGGGCGAGGAATTCGCCGCTCGTTTGAACGGCGGCGCCCGCTTGGTGTGCACCTCGGAAAACGCCTTCGGCTGGATTGCCGAGCACGCCCAGGACAAGGCCATGGTAGATGCCGTTGCGACGTTCAAGGACAAAGCCCGTATGCGCCAGCTCCTGCAGCCCATGTACCCGGAGTTGGAATGCCGTGAAGTGCCCACCGCCCAGCTGGCGCACCTGGATTTCGGGGAGCTGCAGCCCCCGTTCGTGCTGAAGCCCACCATTGGCTATTGCAGCGTGGGCGTGTACGTGGTGAACAGCCGCGCCGAATGTGATGCGGCTTTGGCGGACATCGAGCAGAACCTTCAGGTGTGGCGCTCCCGCTACTCGGAAAGCGCCCTTGCGGAAGGCTCGTTCATCATCGAGCCGTACCTGGAAGGCACCGAGTACGCTGTGGATGCATATTTCGACGAGAACGGCGAAGCGGTGGTGCTGGACGTGCTGCGCCACGAGTTCAAGGACGCCAACGACACAACCGACCGCTGCTACGTTACCGGCCCTTCGGTTATACGCCAGCATGCCGCCCATTTTGCCGAATGGCTCACCGAGGTGAACCGCTTCGTGGGTGCGCGCAATTTCCCCGTGCATGTGGAAACGCGCATGAAGGACGGCCGCATAACTCCCATCGAGTTCAACCCGCTGCGCTTCGCCGGCATCTGCGGAACGGAGATCTCGTACTTCGCCTACGGCTTCCATACCTACGACTATTTCCTGCGCGGTGTGCGACCCAACTGGGAAGAGCTGTTGGCGGGCAGGGAAGGCAGGCTGTACTGCATGGGCTACATCCCCGCGCCCGAGCCTTTGGCGAAGGGCGAGGCGCACTTCGATTACGACGCGTTCCAGCAGCACTTCAGCGGCTTGCAGGCGTTCTACCGCTTCGATCCGCAGGAAACCGGGGCCCTCGGCTTCGTATTCATCGAGACCAGCGAGCAAGATGAAACCGAGCGCGCGTTCCTGCGCGACGCCGACCTGGCGCAGTTCCTTATCTAGCTGAGCTATTCCACCCATCCGCGCCGCAGGGCGGGGCAGCCAAACCGGGTGGCTTCCGCCGGGACCCGCGCACCTCGGCGCTCGCCTGCGCTCGATTCGGCTTTCGGGCAGGCGCGAAGGGGCGGCGCGGAGAATCAGCTTGACGCATGGTTCGCCGCATCCCCGCATCCACAGTCAAGTACCTGGGGCGCCGCCGCGAGGGGGTTCTCTGAACACCGTTCCTGAAGGATTCGCGAAGCGAATCTCCTTCCAAGGCATGAAGCAGTGCAG
>CAVFYB010000048.1:0-12831 GCA_963626845.1 Bacteroidaceae bacterium
AAGAAGGATCATGAACTACGTCACCCCGGTTGGTTTCCGCGATGTGATGAGCGACGAGGCTCTGGTGCGCGAAGACCTTACGGCGCGCGTCCGCGCATGTTTCGCGGCGAAGGGCTATCGTCCGGTGGAAACCCCCACCCTTGAAGTGCTCGATGTGATGGAAGCGGGCGGCCATGTGCCGGAAGCCCCCTTCAAGTTCTTCGATTCCCATGGCGACCTTCTGGCCATGCGCCCCGACGTCACCATGCAGATCGCCCGCATGTGCGCCACGCGCGGCATCGCCGCCGAAGAGCCGCTGCGCCTTCGCTATACCCAGCGCGTGTTCCGCGAGAAAACGGCCGAAGCCGCAGCTCGCGAGCTTACCCAGTGCGGCATCGAGTGCATCGGCGCCGCTGGCAAGGAAGCCGACGTCGAGCTGGTAAGCCTCTTCGCCGCGGCCCTTTCCGAATGCGGGCTGGAGGAATTCACCATCGCCCTGGGCTCCGCCGGCGTGCTGCGCGACCTGCTTGCCGCGTCCAACGCCTCCGACCAGTGGCAGGCCGCCGTCCTGCAGGCGTACCACACCTCGAACTTCGTGTACCTGGGCGAACTGGTTTCCGCCGCAGAGGCGTCTGCTTCCGGCGCCGCCCAGCAGGCCAACAAGGACTTCAAGCTGGCCGACCCGGCGCTTGCCAACCCCGGCAACGTGATCCCGGCCATCGCCCAGGCCATCTTCGCGCTTTCCCGCCTGCGCGGCGGTAAGCAGGCGCTGTCCCAGGTTCGTGCGCTGCTCGAGCCTCTGGGCTGCGCCAAGGGCGTGGGCGAGCTCGAGGAAGTCTACGATGCGCTGGTCGCCGCCGGCCTGGAGGGCAAGCTGCTCATCGACTTCTCGGTTATGAGCTCGTTCGACTACTACACCGGCCTGGTGTTCGAGGTGTACGCGCCGGGCCTGGGCTCGCCCCTGGGAAGCGGCGGCCGCTACGACAACCTGCTTGCCCAGTACGGTGCCGCCGAGGTTCCGGCTGCGGGCTTCGCCTTCTACCTGGAGCAGGTCATGGCTGCGCTGGAAGCCTCCCAGCAGAAACGCCCGCTGCGCATTGCCGTTCCCAAGGGCTCGCTCAAAGACGACGCCATCGCAACGCTCGAAGCTGCAGGTCTGGATGTAACGGGGTTGGCCGACGCCGGGCGCACGCTGATGCTGCGCAACGGCGACGTGGAGTACATGTTCGTGCGCCCCACCGATGCACCGGTGTTCGTGGCGCTGGGTGCTGCCGACTGCGGCATCTGCGGCGAGGACTCGCTTATCGAGGCATCGCCCGAGGTGGTGGAATTGGCCGACCTGAAGTTCGGCGGCTGTCGCTTCATCGTGGCCGAATCGGCTGGCACCACCGAAGCGGTGGAGAGCCGCTACCGCAAGCTGGGCTCCATCCGCGTGGCAACCAAGTACCCCAACATCACGCGTTCGTACTACGCGAAGATCGGCACCCCGGTGGAAATCGTGAAGCTCCACGGCAACATCGAGCTGGCGCCCATCACCGGCATGGCCGAGCGCATCGTGGACATCACCGCAACGGGCACCACCCTGCGCGAGAACAACCTGGTGGTGGTAGACGACGTCCTGGCATCCACCGCGCGCTTCTTCGCGAACCCGTGCTCGTACCGTACCAACCCGCGCGTGGGCGAACTGGCCGACGTGCTTTACTCGCAGGCTAAGGAGAAATAGCAGATGAGAAGGATAGAACTCGCACCCGGCCAGGTATTCGAAGACAAGATGCTCAACCGAATCGGCGCCTTCAACGCCGATGCCCTGGTTGCCGCAACCAACATCGTCGAAGACGTGCGCACGCGCGGCGACGAGGCGCTGCGCGAGTACACCGCCAAGTTCGACGGCGTGGAGATGGAGCAGTTCCGCGTTTCGCAGGACGCCATCGACGAGGCCCTGGCCAAGGTCGACCCGAAGGTCGCCGCCGCCATCCAGCATGCCGCCAAGCAGATCCGCGACTTCCACGAGCGCCAGAAGCAGCAGGGCTGGTTCACGCTGCGCGAAGACGGCGCGCTGGTGGGCGCCAAGATCGAACCGCTCGATTCCGTGGGCATCTACGTGCCGGGCGGCCGCGCGCTGTATCCTTCCTCCGTCCTGATGAACGCCATCCCCGCCGCCGTCGCTGGCGTGAAGCGCATCGTGTGCGTGACCCCGCCCACCAAGGACGGCTCGCTCGATTCCGCCATCTTGGAGGCCTGTCGCGTCGCCGGCGTCACCGAGATCTACGCCGTGGGCGGCGCCCAGGCCGTCGGCGCGCTGGCCTACGGCACCGAGTCCATCAAGCCGGTGGACAAGATCACCGGCCCGGGCAACGCCTTCGTGGCCGCGGCGAAGAAGCTGGTCTCGGGCGATGTTGGCATCGACATGGTTGCCGGCCCCTCCGAGGTGTGCGTGGTGGCCGACGAGTCGGCCCTGCCCGAACTGGTGGCCATCGACCTCATGGCCCAGGCCGAGCACGACCCGCTGGCCAGCTGCTACCTGGTAACCTTCAGCGCCGAGTACGCCGATGCCGTTGAAGCGGCCATCGCCAAGCACATGGAAGGGTCGTATCGCGCCGAGATCACCACGGCCTCGCTGGAGAACCGCGGCCTGGTGGTGGTGTGCCCCGACATGAACAGCGCCATCGAAACCGTGAACGTCATCGCGCCGGAGCACCTTGAGCTGCACCTTCCCGATGCCATCGACCTCATCGGCTCCATCCGCCATGCCGGCGCCATCTTCCTGGGCGAATGGACGCCCGAGGCAGTGGGCGACTACGTTGCCGGCCCGAACCACACGCTGCCCACCGGCGGCACCGCGCGCTTCTCCAGCCCGCTTTCGGTGGACCAGTTCGTGAAGAAGTCCAGCGTGCTGCAGTACTCGCCGGCCGCCCTCATGGCCGATTCCGAGGCCGTTATCACCCTGGCCGACCACGAGGGCCTGTGGGCCCACGCCCAGAGCGTGCGCCTGCGCCGCCAGCTGGTGGAACAGGCCTTCGAGCAGCAGCAGGCCGCAGGCGTCGGCGAAGCGGGGGCGAACTAGCATGCACAGCGTACGCGCATCGCAGCCCAACCTGGACGGCATCACCCCGTACGACCCGAAGTACCTGCCGGCGAGCATCTACCTTTCTGCGAACGAGAACCCCAGCAACGTCCCCGAGGAAGTGCAGCTGGAGATCCGCAAGGCGCTGAAGGGCTTTTCCTTCAACCGGTACCCCGACCCGCTGGCCAACGAGCTGCGCGACCTTATCGCCGAGGCCAACGGCCTTTCCCGCGACAACGTGCTGCTGGGCAACGGCGGCGACGAGCTGCTGTTCAACCTGGCGCTTTGCTGGGGCGGCCCTGGGCGCAAGTTCCTGAACGTGCCGCCGACGTTCTCGGTGTACGAGGCCAACGCGCGCCTTACGGGCACCGAGGTGGTGAACATCCCGCGCAAGGAGAACTTCGACATCGACGAGGAAGCCGTGCTTTCCCGCATGGCGCAAGGCGACATTGACTTCGCGGTTATCACCAGCCCGAACAACCCTACCGGCAAGATGGCCAGCGAAACGTTCTTGAAGAAGCTGCTCGATTCGTCCGATGCGCTTGTCATGGTTGACGAGGCGTACTTCGAGTTCAGCCGCTTTTCCATGCGTCCGTACCTGGACCAGTACGAGAACCTCATCATCCTACGTACGTTCTCGAAGGCGTTCAGCCTGGCGGGCGTTCGTATGGGCTACGTTTTGGCGAACCCGGGCGTTGTCCGCGAGTTCCTGAAGGTGCGCCAGCCCTATTCGGTGGACTCCGTTTCCCAGGCCATTGCCACCGTGGTGTTCAAGAACCGCTCGCTGTTCGTGCCGGGCATCAACCAGATCATCGAGCAGCGCGGCGTGCTCATCGAAGAGCTGAACAAGCTGCCGGGTGTGACGGCCTTCGATTCCGACTCCAACTACGTGCTGTTCCGCGTTGCCGGCGCCGACAAGGTGTGGGAGCAGCTGTACGGGCGCGGCGTGTTGGTGCGCGATTTCTCGCACGCGCAGTACCTCACCGACTGCCTGCGCGTTTCGGTGGGCTCGCCCGAAGAGAACAAGGAATTCCTGGCTGCTTTGGCCCAGATCCTGGATGAACGGGGGTAGACCTGATGGCAGATAGCCGCAGCGCGAAGATCACGCGCACCACGAAGGAAACCGATATCAGCCTTGAGCTGGACATCGACGGCGTCGGCACGACCGACATCGACACCGGCATCGCCTTCTTCGACCATATGCTGGATGCCTTCGGCAGGCACGGCCTGTTCACCCTGAACGTGAAGGCCAAGGGCGACATCGAGGTGGACGCCCACCATACCGTTGAAGACGTGGGAATCGTGCTGGGCAAGGCATTTGACCAGGCCATGGGCGAAAAGCGCGGCATCAACCGCTTTGCCTCGCAGTACCTTCCCATGGACGAGACGCTGGTACTTGCGGCGGTTGACATCTCCGGCCGCGGCCAGCTGCACTGGGACGTGGACGTTCCGCTGTGCCTGCTGGGGCAGTTCGACACCTCGCTTGCCAAGGAGTTCTTCATCGCGTTCGCCACGAACGCCGGCGTAACCCTGCATGTTCGCATGCTTGCGGGAGAGAACGCGCACCACATCGTGGAGGCCTGCTTCAAGGCGGTCGGCCGCGCCATGTGCCAGGCGCTCGAGGTGAACCCACGCATCGCCGGCCAGCTTCCCTCCACCAAGGGGATGCTGTAGGCCGTTTTGGCTGTGTGAGCAGATGCATGCTCGGGTAACGTGCGGACGGTTTGCGGGTAAGGTTGTCCGCGTTGGCATTTGCGGTGGTGTTCTCGCTTGCTGGCGCAACACGAAAACCCGGGAAGCGCCTGTCCTGTTCTTTTCGGGGCACAACGCAGACGAAACATTGGTGCGCTAGGGTAGGGAAGAAACCAAGTCGGCCGAAAGGTTGTTAGACAGATGATCGCAGTCGTTGACTACTGCAAGGGAAACCTGAAAAGTGTGGAGCGCGGCCTGAGGGCTGTGGGCGGCGATGCCCATATCACCGACGACCCGCAGGTTATTGCGGCGGCCGATGCCGTGGTCCTGCCCGGGGTTGGCGCCTTCGCCGACGCTTCCGCCACCATGCTGCAAACCGGCCAGATGGAAGCCGTGCGCGCTGCCATCAAGGCGGGCAAGCCGTTTTTGGGCATCTGCCTGGGCGAGCACCTGCTGTTCGAAAACGGTGTGGAAGGCGCTGGCGGCCCCGGCGCCGATGGCGCTGTGGGCGATGCCGACCTGCCCGAGGGCCTGGGCATCATCCCCGGCACGGTAGTGCGCATGCCCAATGTGGATGCGGAAGGTACGTCGTACAAGGTACCGCATGTGGGTTGGAACTCCGTCGAGTTCGAGGAAGGCGCCTGCCCGCTGTTCGAGGGCATTCCTTCGGGTGAGTTCTTCTACTTCACGCACAGCTACATCGCGCCGGAAAACGAATGCACGGTGGCAACTACCACGCATTCAGTGACGTTCCCCTGCGCGATGCAGAAGGGCAACGCGTTCGGCGTTCAGTTCCATCCCGAGAAATCGTCCGATGCCGGCGCCAAGGTGCTGGCGAACTTCCTGAAGGTGGTGGAGGCCGCCAAGGACTAAGGCGGCCAAGGCGGCGGGGAAGGCTGAAGCGGGATGGCAGCCCTCGTGGACCTCACTGCAAAGGGGCGCACCGAAAGCCCTCGCATCCTCCTACACCACCATCTGACCAGCGCAAACAACAGCGAAAGGCTACGAAATGGATTTGCTTCCTGCTATCGATATCCTGGGCGGCAAAGCGGTTCGCCTGGCGAAGGGCGACTACAACGCCGTTACCGTGTACAACGACAACCCGGTTGCGCAGGCGGCCGAATTCAAGGAAAAGGGCGCTTCCTGGATCCATGTGGTGGACCTGGACGGTGCCCGCAGCGGCATCCCCGAGAACATCGATGCCATCGAGCGCATCATCAAGGAAACCGGCCTGAAGATCGAGGTAGGCGGTGGCATCCGCAATCTGGAAACCATCGATCGCCTTGCGGCGGCGGGCGTTTCGCGCGTGGTCTTGGGTACCACCCTGGTAACCAACCCCGAGTTCGCCAAGCAGGCGCTGGCGAAGTACCCCGACATGCTCACGGCGGGCATCGACGCCAAGAACGGCGAGGTGGCGGTTGCCGGTTGGCGCGAGGGCGCCGGCGTCCCGGCCGAAGAGCTTATCGCCGAAGTGGGCAAGCTCGGCTTCAAGCACCTGGTATATACCGACATCTCGCGCGACGGCATGCAGACGGGCATCGACGCGCAGCGCTACGTGGAGGTGGCGCGCGCATTCGGCAACCCGGTAATCGCATCGGGCGGCGTTGCCAGCATCGAAGATGTGAGGAACCTGGCCGCCGTTGCCGATTCCATCGAGGGCGTTATCGCCGGCCGCGCGGTGTACGAGGGATCGCTTGACGTGGAAGAGGCGTGCAGGCTCTGCGGGGAAACGCGCTAACCAGCCCATCCCGCTCTGCGACCGCCGGGGCCGTTCGAGCTTCGCGGTTGCGCTTCGGCCTGCCAACGCCCAACCCGGCGGCCGGCAATGCGATGAAAGGAAACCAATGCTAACCAAACGCGTGATACCTTGCATGGACGTGAAAGATGGCCGTGTGGTGAAGGGCGTCAACTTCGTGAACCTGCGCGACGCGGGCGACCCCATCGAGCTTGCCCAGCGCTACGACGAGCAGCGCGCCGATGAGGTGATATTCCTCGATATCACAGCAACGCACGAAGGCCGCGCCACCACGGTAGACATGGCCAGCCGTGCCAGCGAGGAGCTTCACCTGCCCTATTGCGTGGGCGGCGGCTTCCGCAGCGTTGCCGATATCCGCACCATGATCGCCGCCGGCGCCGACAAGGTTTCCGTCAACTCCGCCGCCATCGCCGACCCCAGCCTTATCACCACGGCCGCGGCAGCGTTCGGCACCCAGGCCATCCTGTGCGCCATCGACGCCAAGCAGGTGCCCGGCAATCCCAACAAATGGGAGGTGTACGTGCACGGCGGCCGCAAGAACACCGGGCTCGACGCCGTTGAGTGGGCGGCCGAGGCAGCCAAGCGTGGCGCCGGCGAGATCCTTCTTACCAGCATGGATCGCGACGGCAGCAAAGACGGCTTCGATTTGGCCCTTACCCGTGCGGTTGCTCGTGCGGTGAACATCCCCGTCATCGCCTCGGGCGGCGTGGGGAAGCTGGAGCACTTCGCTGAGGGCATCATCGAAGGAGAGGCCGATGCGGTGCTGGCTGCCAGTGTGTTCCACTTCGGCGAGCTTACCGTGCGTCAGGTGAAGGAGTACATGCGCTCCCAGGGTATCCCTGTTCGCCTGTAACGGTTGTGTGGTGCTTCGTTACGCTTTTGCGCGCTTGATGTGCGCAGGCGTATGATTCCTTCCATGGCAGCGCAGCTCACAACACATGAAGTCAACCGGAGAATAGGCCTTAATCGCGCTAGCTACATCGAGATGTTCTTCGATATGGTGTTCATGTTCTGCATGCGCTATATCATCCCGGAATCAACGGAATCCTCTCCCGTGGCTATAAGCGCCACAGTGTTCTACGCCTTTTTCTTCAGCATGACGCTGGCTCTACAGATCTGGGTGAACACTACGATAATCATGAACCGCTTTGGCAAGGGCAGCCCAGCCGATGTTGCCCTGATCGTGGTGAACGTGCTGCTGGTTGCCACCATGTTCGGTTCCGTTACCCCCGATTGGGAGCGGTACTACATCTTCAATATCTGTTGGATGCTTATCTTGGTGAACCTCTGCGCCCATCTGTTCATGCGCATAGGGAAGCTGGGCAATTCGGACCCTCCTTTCAAGCGTGCGCTCGAGCACGCTCTTTACGTTATGTTCGGGCAGGTTACCCTTATTGCCGTTGGCATGTTCATGGACAAATTCTGGGGACAGGTATGTTGCCTGGCTGCAGTGGTCTTGGGCCTGTTCGCCTGGACCAAACTTTGCAACTGCCCTATGAGCACCCGCGCATGCCGGCATATCGTCGATCGGGGGCCGTTGGTGATCATGGTGTGCTTCGGCGAATCGCTAGTTGAAGCGGCAACGTTCATGAGCGAGAGCGGCCATATGATCTCCGGCGCGTTCTACGTGCTTATTGTGGCGGCGATGTTCCTGATCTACCTTATCGAGCACGGCCGGGCGCTTGATACCGGCAAGCTCGGCAGTGGTTTGTACTATCTGGTGGTAACCGGCGCCCAGACGTTCCTGCTTGCCTGTGTCGCTTTTGCCTTCGACGCAATGGTCTACGGAAGGGAGCTTTGGGTCATGGATGGCAGCATGTTCTTCAGTCTGAGCGTTGCCGCGTTCCTGCTCAGCTTCATCCTTTACAAGCCCTTGAACAAGAAGGGGCGCATTAAAGGGTTGAAGTGGGAGCTGGTACGGGTTGTTGCCTGCCTGGGGTCCATATCTCTTTCGGTGTTCTTGGTCGGTTCTGCCGCATCCACGGTCATGTTGGTTGACATCAGCTCGAAAGTCCCCAACTTGTCCGATGACGTGCTGCTGGGGGCTTCCACGTTCATCGGGTTGGTTGCCGTTGTCATCGTGTTGGTGCTGGATTGGCGTAATTACGGCAAGCCACCGAAGAGCGTTGTGCGCATGTTGTATGGAAACAAGAAATAGCGAACAAACGAAGGAATGCAGTCCATGAGCGAAAAAGAAACCGCTGCCCTTTCCATTGTCGACCTTGCCTATAACGAGCAGGGGCTTATCCCGTGCATCGTGCAGGACGTCGATTCCTGCGAGGTCTTGATGATGGCCTGGATGGACGAGGAATCGGTACGCCGCACGCTGGAACAGGGGACCACATGGTTCTGGAGCCGCAGCCGCCAGAAGTACTGGCACAAGGGCGAGGAATCGGGCAACACCCAGAAGCTGGCAGAGCTCCGCTACGACTGCGATGCCGATACCCTGTTGGCGCTGGTGAAGCCCGCGGGTCCCGCTTGCCACACCGGTAATACCACCTGTTTCTACCGCAGCTTCTAGCGTGAGGGCCCTGCGAACAATGGCGCTGGTAGGGAAGGCAGCAGCCTTTTCGCTTGCTGCCGTCGCTTTGCTTTCCCGCCCCCGCAAGGCCGAATAGCCATGATGGGTTTCGTCCTTCCCGGCTTGGAGAGCCTGAGGGAAGAAGAGAAGGTCCGCTACCACGCGGTGTACTGCGGTGTGTGCCGTTCCATCCGCGCGCGCTACGGGCAGCGCTGCCGCTTAACCGTTTCCTACGACATGACGTTTATGGCTATGGTGCTGGGTTCGCTGTACGAGCCGGAGGAGCGCCAATCGGAAAAGCGCTGCCCAGCGCACCCCGTCCAGCTCCAAGAGGTTACCCAAAGCGAGTTCACCGATTACGCCGCCGACCTGAGCGTGGCGCTGGGATACCACAAGCTTATGGATGATTGGATCGACAACCGTTCCGTCAAGGCGCGCGCTGCCGCTGCCGCTATAGCCGTTCCCTACCGCAAGGCATGCCGGCGGCGCCCGGCCGAATGCAAGGCAATCGAGCAGGCCATGGCCGACATCCACCAGATAGAGCAGGCGGGTTCCGCAGACCCCGATGCCGCCGCCAACCGCTTCGGCCTTCTGCTGGGGCAGCTCTTCGCCGTGAAGGATGACTTTTGGGCAACGGATTTACGGCGTTTCGGTGCAAGGTTGGGGAAATTCGTCTACGCCATGGATGCAGCCGTGGATCTACGGCAAGATCAAGAAGAAGGAAATTACAACCCGTTCATCGCGGCGCGGCGCAGCTTCAACAGCTTGCGGGAAGACCTCGAGCTGCTGGCCGCCGACATGGCGGATGCGTTCGAGCGGCTGCCGTTGGAGCGCGATGTGCATGTGCTGCGCAGCGTTCTGTACTCGGGAGTGTGGCAGCGCTACAACGTTGAAGAGAGCAAGGTAGGAAATGATGAAGGACCCGTATGAGGTTCTGGGCATAAGCCGCGGCGCTTCGGCGGACGAGGTGAAGAAGGCGTACCGCAAGAAGGCGCGCGAGAACCATCCCGACCTGAATCCCAACGACCCTAAGGCCGCTGAGCGCATGAACGAGGTGAACGAGGCGTACGATCGCATCATCAACCCGGAAAAGTACGCGGCCAGCGATGCCCGTGCGGCCGCCAGCGGCGCCGGCAGCAGCAGCGGGGCGGGGCAGGCCCAGGGCAACCCCTTCGCGGGCAACCCGTACACGCGCGGATCCTACACCGGCCAGGGCCAGCAGGGCTACACCACCGAGGGCAACCCCTACGGCTGGACCACGGTGAACTTCGAGGACCTGTTCGGCTTCGGCGGCATGGGCGGCTTCGGTGGGCCCATCCACCCCGAGGCTTCCGCAACCGACAGCGCCACGGTGCGCAGCGCCATCGACGCCATCAACGCCGGGCGCCATCAGCAGGCGGTCGATCTGCTGAACTCCGTTACCAGCGACAGCCGCAACGCCCGGTGGTACTACCTGGCGGCTTTGGCGAACAAGGGCGCGGGCAACACCCTGCGTGCGCTGGAGCAGATCCGCCGTGCGGTGAAAATGGAGCCCAACAACCGCGACTACCAGCGCGCCTACCAGCAGTTCCAGGTGGCAGGGCAGAACTACCAGGAGCAGGGCAAGCAGCGCGGCTTCAGCATGAGCGCCATGGACCCGGGGCTTATCTGCTGCGGCCTGTGCCTGGCGCAGTACGCCTGCAGCATGTTGGGCAGGGGGTACTACTTCTAACCGAGATGGAGGCTTTTACCGGGGGAGGCCCCGAGGGCTTCTCTGGAGCGCCTCATTTTCATTGAGCCTTCAAGGCTGGGCCCCAGGTACTTGAGCAGCGATATCGGGATGAGGCGAAGCTCACGTCAAGCTGGTCTTTGCCCAGCCCACTGCGAATTGAAAATGAGGAAGCAAGCGCAAGCGAAGCGCTCGGGGCCTTCTCCGGTAGAAGCCGGACGTTCAGGTTGTTCACCGAGTTTGACCGCCTCATCAGGATCAACCCTAGGAATATCTACAGCAAGGAGGCCCGATATGGGCGCAACCATCGGAATCGACTTAGGCACAACCAACAGCTGCGTGGCAGCGATGGAGGGTGGCCGCGTAACCATCATCCCCAACGCGGAAGGCGAGCGCACCACCCCCAGCGTGGTGGCGTTCTCGAAGAACGGCGAGCGTTTGGTGGGCAGCCTTGCCGTGCGCCAGGCGGCGGTGAACCCCGACCGCACCATCTCGTCGGTGAAGCGCCATATGGGCACCAAGTGGAAGACGCCCAGCATCGACGGCAAGGCGTATTCCCCGCAAGAGGTTTCGGCCATGATCCTGCGCAAGCTGCGCAAAGACGCCGAGGCGTACCTGGGGCAGGAAGTCTCCGACGCCGTTATCACCGTGCCGGCCTACTTCGATGACTCCCAGCGCCAGGCCACCAAGGACGCCGGGCGCATCGCAGGGCTGAACGTGCTGCGCATCATCAACGAGCCCACCAGCGCGGCCCTGGCATACGGCCTGGACAACGGCACGCCGCAGAAGGTGATGGTGTACGACCTGGGTGGTGGCACGTTCGACGTTTCCATTATCGAGATAGGCGGCGACGTCATCGAGGTGCTGGCCACTTCGGGCGACAACCACCTGGGCGGCGACGATTTCGATGAGCGCATAGTTTCCCACATCGTCGACTCGTTCAAGGCGCAGCACGGTGAGGACCTGCGCCGCAACCCCATGGCGCTCCAGCGCGTTGCCGAGGCGGCCGAGCAGGCCAAGAAGGAGCTTTCCGCAACCGCTTCCACCCAGATCAACCTGCCGTTCCTCTCGCAGAACGCCCAGGGGCCGGTGCATCTGGACATGACCCTTACGCGCGCCGAGTTCGAGCGCATGACCGCCGACTTGGTGGAGCGCACCACCGAGCCGTTCCAGATGGCGCTCGACGACGCGGGCATCGCCGCCTCCGAACTGGGTTGCGTGCTGCTGGTGGGTGGATCTACCCGCATCCCCGCTGTTCAGGAGCATGTGCGCAGGCTCACCGGTAAGGAGCCCTCCTCTTCTATCAACCCCGACGAATGCGTGGCAACCGGCGCCGCCATCCAGGGCGATACGCTTTCGGGCGCAACCACCGGCATCGTACGCTCGAACAGCCTGCTGCTGCTCGATGTGACGCCGCTTTCCCTTTCCATCGAAACGGTGGGCGGGGTGGCCACGCGCCTGGTGGAGCGCAACTCCACGCTGCCCGTGCACTACTCGCAGATCTTCAGCACGGCGGCCCCGTTCCAAACCAGCGTGGAGATCAAGGTGCTGCAGGGCGAGCGCCCCATGGCGAAGGACAACAAGGCCATCGGCACCTTCCGCCTGAAGGGCATCAAACGTGCGCCCGCCGGCGTTCCGCAGATCGAGGTCACCTTCGACATCGACGCCAACGGCATCCTCACCGTTTCGGCGAAGGACCTGGGAACGGGCAAACAGCAGTCCATCACCATCGACGATTCCGACCGCATGTCCGACGAGGAGATCCAGCAGGCCATCAACGACGCCCAGGAATACGCCGAGGAAGACGAGTTCCGCCGCGCCACCATGGACGTGCGCCAGCGCGCCGAATCCCTGGCGGCAGAGGTGGAACAGGCACTGGGCAAGGTTGGCAAGCAGCTGGACAAGCAGGAAAAGAAGCAGGTCAAAGCCGATCTCGCAGAGCTTCGCCGCATCCTGATGCATCGCCCGGGCAAGAAGGAGCGCCAGAACCCCGAAGAAGAGGGCCGTCGCATCGTGGTGGCCGCCGAGCAGCTGGACCGCAGCAGCGCCCACCTTCGCGAACTCGCCTCTGAATAAGAGCGTGTGCCGCAGGTTGGCGCTCCGGCCTGGCC
>CAVFYB010000049.1:0-12803 GCA_963626845.1 Bacteroidaceae bacterium
ACCCACCACTAGCGGCGGCGGAAGCGGCGCCTCTTCTTGGTTTCCAGATGCGTGCGCACCGCAGGCGTCACGGTTGGGGTGCCGGACCCGGGCGCGGCGTGGGCGCCGAAGGATCCAGACCCGGCCCCGGCCGCCGCAGGAGCAGCCGCGGTGTCGATCAGGGCATGGGCGCCACGCAGGGCTTCCAGATATGCCTGGGCATCGCCGGGATCGTCGTCGATGTTCTCATCCCCCAGGTCGACTTCAGTAGGCACGCGGCGGTACAGGATGTCGTACATAACCGGCACCACGTACAGCGTCATGAAGGTGGCGTACAGCAAACCGCCCACCACGACCACGGCCATGCCGCGCTCCATGGAACTGCCCACTGCCTGGCTGAACACCATGGGCAGCATGGCGAAGATGGTGGTGATGGCCGTCATCATGATGGGGCGCATACGTGTGCGGCCCGCCGCCACCAGGGCATCGTGCTTGCCTAAGCCGCCGCGCCGCAGCTGGTTCACGTAGTCCACGAACACGATGCCGTTGTTCACTACCGT
Source organism: Bacteroidaceae bacterium (assembly GCA_963626845.1). GTDB lineage: Bacteria > Actinomycetota > Coriobacteriia > Coriobacteriales > Eggerthellaceae > Anaerotardibacter. Next base: position 540 of record CAVFYB010000049.1, read on the forward strand.
GCCCATAAGCACCGCGAAGCCCAGCAGCGAGAGCATGCTCAGCTGCTCGCCCGCGGCCAACAGCCCGAACAAACCGCCGGTGAACGCCAGGGGTACCGTGAGGATGATGATGAACGGCGAAAGCAGACTCTGGAACTGCGCCACCATCACCAGGTAGATGAGCACGAACCCGAGGATGAGCAGGAGCATCATCTGGGTGAGCATGGTGTTGATGTTCTCCAACTCGCCGGCGGTTTGGATACTGTAACCGTCAGGCAGCTGATAGCTGTCCAGCTTCTGCTGCAGGTCGCGCGCCAAAAGGGCGTTGTTGTAGCCGTCTTCCACATCAGCCGTCACGGTGATGGCGCGGCTGGAATCCATATGCACCAGCGTGTTGGCGGCCACACCCTGCTCCACCGTGGCGAACTCGGAAAGCTTGTGCGTCGTGGTGTCGCCCGACTGCTGGTTCGTTATGTCGATCTCGGTATCGAGCAGGTTCTGGGCCGTTACCGGGTTGGTCTTGTCCACCACCGAAACGTTCATCTTGGTGCCGTCGATGGTGAGCGAGGTGCTGCTGGCACTTTCGGAAACCTTCTTCTGAAGATCGGCGTACAGCTGCGCCACGGTGTAGCCCGCCTTGGTGAGCTTGTCGCGGTCGATGACCAGGTGGAGCTCGGTAGCGGCGTCTTCCATGCCGTTCTCTATCTCGGTGTAGCCCTCCACCTGGCCCACGATGCCCATAACATCTTCGCTGATGGAAACCAGCTTGTCCTGGTCGGGGCCCTTGATGGTAAGGGAAAGGCCGCTGCCCATCATGGAGCTCATGGCCTCGGAAGACGTTGCATCGGTGATAACCTCGCAGTCCAGGCTGGCGGTGTCGGCGGCCAGCTTGTCCAGGATCCCCTGAACCTGGCCTTCCGTGGTAACGCTGCTGTCGGTTTGCAGGTAGAAGGTGAACATCTTGTACATGTCGTTGTCACTGCTGCCGCTGCTGGAGCCGCTGGAAGTGGACGCGCCGTTCGAGATCATGGAAACCGAGGAGGTGCCGTCCATGCCGCCCACGAATTCCACGCCTTCGATACCCATGGCGGCGTCCATCACCTTGTCGGCCGTGGCGTAGGCGGTTTCCTTGCTCACCCCGTCGGGCATGTTCACCGTCACGTTCACCGTCTTCGACATCATGGAGGGGATCATGGTTATGCCCATGTTCGCGATGCCCACCACGGCAACGGCCAGCAGCGCCACCGAAACCACCAGCGGCAGCGCCTTATGACGCAGGAAGAACGTAAGGGAATGGGCGTACTTCGTCTGCAGCGTTTCGAACCAGTTGTTGCGGCGCGGCATGTAGTTCTTGAACATGAAGCTGGAAGCCGCGGGCACCATCGTGAGCGCGATGAGCATGGAAGCCGTGAGCACGTAGGCGATGGTGAGCGCGAAGGGCAGCATCAGCTGGTTCACCATGCCGGTGGTGAACACAATGGGCAGGAACACGCAGATGGTGGTGAGCGTGGAGGCGATTACCGCGCCCGTTATCTGCTTGGCGCCCTGCACCGCCGCACGCGCCGCCGGGATGCCGCGCGAGCGCAGGCGGTAGATGTTCTCCAGCACGATGATGGAGTTGTCCACCAGCATGCCGATGGCAAGGGAAAGGCCGCCGAGGCTCATCACGTTCAGGTCGATGCCCGAGAAGTACATGAGCACCAGGGCGCACAGCACCGAGAACGGGATGCTGAACGCCATGATGAGCGTGGGGCGCCAGTCGCGCAGGAAGATGATGAGCACCACCACGGCCAGAAGCGCGCCCAGGACAAGCGACTGCAGGATGGAGTTGATGTACAGGGCGATGTAGGAGCCCTGGTCGCTTACCACCGTAAGGCTCAGGCCCGGGTTGGCGGCCTCGATCTTCTGCAGGGCGGCCTTCGCGGCGTTGGAGACATCGCTCGTGGAAGCGGTGGAGTTCTTGAAGATGGAGAGCAGCACGCCATCCTTGGCGTTGATGCGCATGTACTCTTCGCCCACGTTGTCGATGGTGGTCACCTCGGCAACGTCGCCCAGGCGGATCTCGCCCACGCCGTCGATATCGGTAAGCAGCAGCGAGCGGAGGTCGGCTTCGCTGGTAAGGTTGTCGCCCACGCGCAGGAGCCACTGGCTGTCGGAGCCGGAATCGATGTAGCCGGCGGGCATGCTGAAGTTCTGCGCGGTGATCAGGCTCGCCAGCGTCTCCTTATCCACCAGGGCATCCACATTCGCGCTCGAGATGGCCTTGTCGCGCGAGTCCTCGTACTGCTGGCGCGCGTCGGCAAGCTGCTGCTTGTTGGACTCGATGGTCTGCTGGGCGGCCGAGATCTGGGCGCTGGCGCTGCCGAACTGGGAAGCTGCGGTAAGGGAGCCCGACTGCGCCTGGGCCAGCTGGCTCTGGTATTCCGAAAGCTCGCTGGCGGAAGCCTGCGCCTGCTGGGCAAGCTGGGCTATCTGCGCCTGGATCTGCGGGTTGGCGCCCGTTGGGTCGGCAGCCTTCAGAGCCTGGATCTGCGCCTGGATGGTGGCGGTTTCGGCGGTCTTGCCCGAAACGGCAAGGGTAAGGGCGCTGGTGGCCTGGCCAAGCTGGTCGGTGGTTTGCTGCTGCTGCGATTCCAGCGTGCTCTTCTGCTGGCTCAGCTGCTCTTCGGCCTGCGCCAGCTGCGCGTCGCCCTCGTCGAGCTGCTTCTTCGCGTCGTAGAGCTGGGAGTTCACGCTGGCCAGCAGCTTGTTGTTGATGTCCTCGATCTTGCTGTCGGAAAGGCGCACCTCCACCGACTGCTGGGCCGAGCCAACGGTGGAAACGTCGGCGACGCCGTCGACGCGCTCGAGTGCGGGCACCACCTTGTCGTCGACCAGGTTAGAGGTCTCGTAGATGTCATGGCCATCGTAGGAGACGGCAACGTAGAGCGTCGCCATCATGTCCATGCTGATTTCCATGTAGTTGGGGCTGCCGGCGGTATCGGGCAACTGGGCCGATACCTCGTTCACCGCCGAAGACGCCTTCACCATGGCCGAATCCATGTCGGTTCCGTCCTGGAACTGCAGGAAGATCATGGAGTAGTTGTCGGCGCTCTGCGACTGCACCGAGGAAACGCCGCTGATCTTGGAAAGCGAGCCCTCAAGCACGTCGGTTACCTCGGATTCCACCTTTTCGGCGCTGGCACCCGGGTCGGTGGTGACCACCATCAGGTACGGCAGATCCATGTCGGGCAGGAGGTTGGTCTTCATCTTCGTAAGCGAGACCCCGCCCAGGATAAGGATGATGATGACGGCAACCGTGATGATGTACGGACGTCGGACGCTGAAACGGCTAAGCACGCGGAACTCCTTGGTGTGTTTAGGGTGCGATCAAGGGCAAGTACGAAGGGGCGAACCCCCGCTTCGGTGTGTTCAACGCGATTTTAGACCGCAGACCTACCCCTTCTGGGCAATATCCGGTGGCCGCGCGTGCGTTCACCCCGAATACACACTCCATACGAAAAAACCCAACGCTTCGAACGAAACGTTGGGTTCGGGATTCGCTGCACATACGCACGGCAGCGGGCGAGCGGCGAACAGGCGGCGTTCGCCGGCCTGCGCCATCCTGCGTCGGTCCGCGCCAGCCTGCGCGCTAGTAGCGGCTGTCGAAGATGCGCTGGGTCTTCTTCTCGGAACGGGGAAGCTCGCCCAGCGGCACGCCCTTCGCCTCGGGAGTGCAGCCGATCTTCGCCTTGAAGATGAGGCTCAGCTCTTCCTCGCAACGGGAAAGGGCATCGCCTTCCAGGGCGGTCTCGAACAGCACGGTGAGCACGTCGCGGCCCATGATGTGCTCGATCATCACCTGGTACTCGGACGAGGTGCCCGACGTTGCGGCGATCACCTCTTCCACCTGGGCGGGGAACATGTTGACGCCCTTCACCTTGAACATGTCGTCGGTGCGGCCCACCAGGGTGTCGATGCGCGGGTGGTGCATGCCGCAGGCGCAGTCGCCGGGGATGATGCGCGTAAGGTCATGCGTGCGGTAGCGGATGAGCGGCGCGCCTTCCTTGCGCAGCGTGGTGAGCACCAGCTCGCCCACTTCGCCGTCGGGCACAGGCTCGCCCGTCTTCGGATTCACGACCTCGGCATATACGAAGTCGCTCCACAGGTGCATGCCGGCGTGCTCGTGGCAGGAGATGCCGATGCCGGGGCCGTAGATCTCGGTAAGGCCGTAGATGTCGAAGATCTCGATGCCCAGCTCGGTCTCGATGCGGTGGCGCATCTTCTCGCCCCAGCGCTCGGAGCCGATAACGCCCTTGCGCAGGGCAAGCTTGCCGCGGATGCCGCGCTCGGCGATCTCCTCGGCCAGCAGGAGCGCGTACGAGGAGGTGGCGCACAGCACGGTGGACTGCAGGTCCTCCATCATGCGCAGCTGCTTCTCGGTATTGCCCGGGCCCATGGGCACCGCCATGGCACCCAGCTTCTCGGCGCCCAGCTGGAAGCCGATGCCCGCCGTCCACAGGCCGTAGCCGGGCGTGATGTGGATGCGGTCGGTGTTGGTGATGCCGGCCGTCTCGTAGCAGCGCGCGAACATGGTTGCCCAGTCGCACACGTCCTTCTGGGTGTAGGGGATGACCACCGGGATGCCCGTGGTGCCGGAAGAGGAGTGCACGCGCACGATCTTCTCCTCGGGCACGGCGGCCAGGCCCAGCGGGTACACCTCGCGCAGGTCGGCCTTCTCGGAGAAGGGCAGCTTCTGGAAATCGGCCTGGGTCTGGACATCGGAAAGGTCGATGCCCTCGAACTTCCTGGCGTAGAAGGGCGAGCGTTCCTTCAGGGTTTTGAACTGCTCTTTTATCAGATCGAACTGATCTTTGGTGAGTTCCATAGATCTGCCTTTCGTATCAGTTGAAGCGGTTGGCGGCCCCGTTGCCGGAGCAAGGAGCAGCTTGTTTTCCAAACTTTAGCACGATGGAGCGCTCTCCACGAGGTCGATGGCGGCAAGGTTCATGTCAACGAAGCGCGGCTTCACGCAGGCGGGGATGACGCTGCGCATGTCGTCGAGCGTGAGGACACCGGCAAGGCTGCTGCCCAAGGCCGGGTCGTTCACCGCCTTCAGCGCGCTGGCCAGCATGATGATATTCAGCGCCTTGCGCGAGCCAAGCTGCTCGCACAGCGCCACGTCGTCGACGGCAACCACCTGGGCGCCCGAGCCTTCGAGCGCCGCGACCATTTCGGCCGGGTTGTAGCTGGGGGCGCGAAAGCTCGAAACGGTGGGGGCTATGCCCGAGCGCGCCGTCACCATGACGCCCGCCGGGTTCAGTAGATGGAGCGCGCGCAGACCCTCGCCCGGCTCGAGCGCGATCACCACATCGTCGGAGGCATTGGCCGGCAAGGGGCTGAACACCTCTTCGCCGTTGTTGCCCATGCGCAGGTGGCTCATCACGTCGCCGCCGCGCTGTGCCATACCCGTGGTCTCGGTGGAGCGCACCTGCCAACCCTTTGACCGGGCCGCTTCCGCAAGGATCTTCGCGGCGAGCACGCTGCCCTGGCCGCCGATGCCCGCAATGGAGATGTTGATCATCGGGCGCTCCCCTCGTTGCCTTCGCACGAAAGCGCGCTGCTCTCGCACAGATACGTGCACAGCCCGCAGCCGTTGCACAGCGAAACGTCTACCACCGGGCGCCGCTCCTCCTTGTTCCAGGAAAGCGCGGGGCACCCGATCTTCAGCACGCACTTGCCGCAGCCCGTGCAGGCGCCCTCGTCGAAGCGAACCGGCGCGCCCGGCTTGATCAGCTTCACGCAGGGGCTCTCGAAGATGACCGCGGAAGGGCCGTCGAACTCGATGGCCTGCCGGGCGGCGGCGCGCGCCTCGTCCAGATGCAGGGGGTTTGCGTGCGTGATGACGGTGACCCCCAACGCGCGCAGGACCGCCTCGATGCTGATGGGCTTCGTCTTCGGCCCCATCAGCGTGACGCCCGTGCCGGGATGCGGCTGCGAGCCGGTCATGGCGGTGGTCGCGTTGTCCAGCACGCACACCGTGATGTCGTGCTGGTTGTACACCGCGTTGGCGATGCCCGTCATGCCGCTTGCGAAGAAGGTGGAGTCGCCCACGAAGGAAAGCGCCTTCTTGCCCGGCTCTGCCACCGAGAAGCCCTGGGCAACCGTGATGCCGGCGCCCATGCACAGGCAGGTGTCCACCGCATCGAGCGGCTTTGCGTTGCCCAGCGTGTAGCAGCCGATATCGCCGCAGAAAATGCCGTCGCTCGGCTTGCGCAGGGCCGTCTTCACCGCATAGAACGCACCGCGATGCGGGCAGCCCGGGCACAGCATCGGCGGGCGGGCGGGCGCCTGCGCGGCTTGCCTGCCATCGACGCCCTCGCCATCGGCCGATGCGCCGGGCGCGCAGAGCACCTGCTCGGGTTCGGCCAGCTCAACGCCGAAGAACGCGCGAAGCTGGACGGCAATGGCGTCTACCGTGTTCTCGCCGCGGTCGGTAGTCTCGCCGGTAAGCTTGCCGTGCACGGCATAGCCCGCACGCGTGGCGCCGGCCAGCTTGAGCATCTCGTCTTCCAGGACGTGGTCCAGCTCCTCGAAGCAGATCACGTCGGAAAGGCCGTCGGCAAAACGGCTAGCGCGCATTGCGGGGAACGGGTACGGGGTGCCCACCTGCATGATGCGGTAGGCCGGCAGGGCCTCTACCGGCTTGCCCCAGGCGGGGCCGCCCATGGTGCAGTAGCCGCCTTCGCACTGCGGCGGCAGCACGGGTGCGGCGGGCGCGCCCTCGGCCCAAACCAGCTTCCCTTCGGCCGCCTGCGCTTCCAGAAGGCGAAGCGCCTCGCGCGCGTAGGCATACGAGATGCCGCCGGCAACGATACCGAAACGAGGGCTCCTCCCTACCTGCAGCTGCGGGTTGAAACGGTCGTACGCCTCGGAGCTGAAATCGCCCTCTATCCGGGGCAGGCGCTCGTTGATTTCCCCATGGCCCTTGTACGAGCGCTTCGGGAAGATGACCCACTTCGGGTCGCGCTCGAAGCCCTGAGGCTGGCGTGCCTCGGTTTCGTCGGCCACATCGATATAGGTGGATGCGTGGCAGATGCGCGTGGTGGGGCGCATGATAACCGGGGTGGCGTACCTCTCGGAAAGGTCGTAGGCCGCAGCCATCATGGCACAACCCTGCTCGGGCGTTGCCGGGTCGAACACCGGCACCTTGGCGAAACTGGCGAAGCGGCGGGTATCCTGCTCGGTTTGCGAGGAGATGGGGCCGGGGTCGTCGGCCACGTAGAGCACGGTGCCGCCCTTCACGCCCACGTAGTTCAGCGACATCAGTGGGTCGCTAGCAACGTTGAGGCCAACCTGCTTGCAGGTGTACAGGGTTCGCGCGCCGGAATAGGCGGCGCCGGCAAGCAGCTCGAGTGCGGCCTTTTCATTGGTGGACCATTCCACGTGCACGCCCTTGGCGCGACCCGCCGCATGCTCGGCGGCAATGGTCTCTATCACCTCGGAAGAAGGCGTGCCCGGATAACCCGCGCATACGCGAACGCCTGCCTCAAGGGCAGCATGGGCAAAGGCCTCGTTGCCCTTCAAGAATTCCTTCGGCATAAGTGACGCCTTTAGGCCTCGGCCATGTCGGCCTTGAGCTTATCGATCTTGGCGCGAGCCTCATCATCGCCGGTACCCAGCATCTGAACAGCCAGAATAGCGGCGTTCTTCGCGCCGTTGATGGCAACCGTGGCAACCGGCACGCCAGAAGGCATCTGTACCATGGAAAGAAGCGAATCGAGTCCGCCGAGGTCGGAGGTCTTCATGGGCACGGCAATGACGGGAAGCGGGGTGTAGGCCGCAACGACGCCGCCCAGATGCGCAGCCTTGCCGGCCGCGGCGATGATGACACGGATGCCGCGCTCGACCGCGGAAGACGCCCATTCGTGTACCTCGGCGGGCTTGCGGTGCGCACTTGCCACCTTCACCTCGTAGGGAATGCCCAGCTCTTCGAGCTGCTTCATGCAAGCTTCCATAGTGGGCATGTCAGACTGGGAACCCATGATGATGCCGACTACGGGCTTGTCGTCAAAACTCGTGCTCATGTTCTGTCCTTCGCAACGCGGATTTTCACATAGGCGCATTGTACACCCCGCGCCTTCTGCCGCCGCCTGCCGGCGCAGGCGCACGGATCAGTGGACGGAGGCGAACTCCACAGCACCTACCAGCTCGGCAGAATCGGAGATCAGCACGCTGGGCATCTGCTCCAACAGCACATCGCGGCCGAAGAACTTGCCCCAGGAAACACCCACGCTGGGCATATCGGCCGCATGGGCCGCCTGCAGGTCGTAGGGGCTGTCGCCCACGTACACACAACGACTCGGCGAAACGCCCAGTTTCTTCGCCGCCTGCAGCAGCGGGTCGGGGTCAGGCTTGTGGCCCTCACTGTCTTCCGCGCCGTTCACGCATTCGAACAGGTCGTACAGGCCATGGGCCTTCAAGCTCTTCGTGGCAAGGGAAACGCGCTTCGAGGTGACGATGCCCACCAGGTAGCCCTTGCCCTTCAGCGCGCAGATGGCCTTTGGCACACCTGCGAAGGGAGCCGACTTCTCGTCCAGATCGCGCTCGTTGTATTCGCGGTACACGCGCGTGAGCTCTTCGGCAACGTCGGAGCCGTAGCCGTGATCGGCGGCAAAGGCTTCCATCTGGGTAACCAGGGGCTGGCCCACCTTGGACACCAGCTCTTCGTCGGGCAGGGCCTCGCCGAGCACCTTCTCGGTGGCGTAGCGCATGCTCTCCAGAATGGGGGCGAAGGTATCGAGCACCGTGCCGTCAAGGTCGAATAAAGCAACATCGCGTTTGGGATTGAGGGGGATCATCGTTCGTCTTTCTCGTTTCAGGGCACAAAAAAGCGACGGCGGGTGTGCCGTCGCTGAAAGGTTTTAGCAGATTAGAGGCCGAGCGCCTTCTTCAAAGAGGAAACGCGGCGGCGAGAAACCGGAATTTTCTCGTCAACGCCATCGAGGGACAGCAGAAGCGTGCCGCCCGACTGGGGCTCCACTTCCTTTACCAGAGCGAGGTTCACCAAGTAGCCACGGTGCACGCGGAAGAACCCATGGCCATCGAGCGTCTTTTCCAACTGGGCCAGGCTGACCGTGGAAAAGAAGCGGTCGACGCCCGTCTGCAGATAGGCGTAGTCGTCGCGCGCCATGACGTAGCGGATGTCGTCGATGTTGATGAGGATCTTCTTGCCGCCCTTTTCCACCGGGATGCGCTCGGCCTTTTGGGCCTTGGCGTGCAGCGTAACGTGCTCGCGGACACGGGCAAGGGCGTGGGCCAACCGCTCGGTTTCAACGGGCTTCACCAGGTAGTCGATGGCATTCACCTTGAAGGCATCGAGGGCGAACTCGCTGTAGGCGGTAACGAACACGACGGCGGGCGGGTACTTCAGGTGCTGAAGGGCCTCTGCCAGCTGGATGCCGGTAGCCTCGGGCATGTTGATGTCCAGGAACATCACGTCGCAGGGGTATTCCTTGAGCTTTTCAATAGCCTCGCGAACGCTTGCCGCCTCTGCGACAACCTCGGTCTGGTTAAGCTCGCCCAAAAGAAAGCGCAGCTCGGAACGTGCCGGTGCCTCGTCGTCAACGATGATTGCCTTCAGCAACGCAGCCTCCTCGGTTCTTCTCACATAATCATTCGTATTATAGACCACTTACCGAAAATGGCGCGGTCTTCTTGATTTCACCCAAAAGCCCTGTTAAGGCTACATATTCGCACAGTCGGGAAGGAAGAGCGTGACGCGCGTTCCCTCGCCCAGCTTGCTCTGCACGTCCATATAGGCTCGCTCGCCGTAGTAGCCGCGCAGGCGATCGTTGATGTTCTTCACGGCGATGCCTAAGCCCGTTTCCGACTTCGGCGCCATGATGTTCTGGCGCGCTTCCTCGCTCATGCCGATGCCGTCGTCGTTCACGTGCAGGGTAACGTCTGCGCCTTCAAGCTCGCCCGAGATATAGATGGTGAGCTTGCCCTCCGCAGCCATAGCGTGCTTCACTGCGTTTTCCACCAGCGGCTGCACCATGAACGCCGGCACCTGCATGGCACGCACTTCGTCGGGGATGTCCACTTCCACGGCCAGACGCTCTTCGCCGAAACGAGCCTGCTCCAACGAAAGGTAGCGCACCGTCTGCTCTACCTCACGCGAAAGCGAGATGAGGTCGGAGCTGTTTTCCAGCGTTTGGCGGTAGAACACCGCGAACTCGCGCAGCATGACGCGGGCCTTGTCGGGATCGGTGCGTACCAGGGATGCCATGGTATTGATGATATTGAACAGGAAGTGCGGATTGATCTGGCTTTGCAGGGCCTTCAACTCCATGCTTGCCGCAAGCTTTTTCTGCTCTTCGAGCTCCAGCGCAGAGATCTGCGTGGAAAGGAGCTGGGCGAAGCCTTCCGCCACCGAGATCTGCGTTTCGGTGATGCGCGAGGCCTTGGGGTAGTAGAACTTCAGCGTGCCCTGGATCACGTTACCCAGCTTCAGCGGCACGATAATAGCAGCCTGGATGCTTTTGATAGGCTTGGGCAGGCCCACTTCCAGCTGGCTGCGCAACACGCGCGTCTTGCCGTCCTGTACCGTGCGCTTTGTGCCCGCTGTACGGATGTGACCGCCCAGCTCGCCCAGATCCTCGGCGCCTTCACCGGAATAGCCCAGAACCTTTTCGCGGTCGGTAATGGCAACCGCACAGGCAGAGGTTGCGGGAAGAAGCAGCTCGCAGACTTTCTGCGCAGCCTCGGAGTTGAAGCCCTCCTGCATGGCCTCCAGCGTTTCGCTGGCAAGGTTCAGCACCGACATAGACTGCGTTGCGCGGATACGGTCGGGATCCAGGATAAGGGCGATAGTGATAAGCAGGAACGCGGTAAAAAGCGCGCCCGACACGGTAAGCACCAGGTAGTTGGTATGGGGACCGAACATGGCCCAACCAAGCACGCAGCCGCAGATAAGGGCCAGGCACAGGGAGGTGATCTCCAGGATGATGTTCACGTTGTGGCGGGGATAGGCCATGGGGCATCCTTGCAGGTCGGGGAAATCCTACGCTTCGACCTTACCATATCCCGAACAGCCAGTTTCGGGCAGAATGAGCGCCTTAGGGCAAAACCCGCTGCCCCGCAGGGAACGGCCGTGCAAGGCAGTCTAGCACGCTACCGCAGAATTCAGTCACGGCGCCACGGACCCATTCGCCAACAACGCGGACCGATGATACCGAGGCCCGACTCCCCTTCTGCGGAAAACTACATCGCAACAAGCTCATTCGCCAGCAGCACAATGGCGCTTACCAGCAGGAACGCGCCGAAGAACAGGCGCAGCTGACGCTCGGGGATGCGGCGCACCAGGTTCGCGCCGACAACGGCACCGGGGATGCTGCCCACCGCCATGGCGATGCCGGCCATGTAGTCGATGTTGCCCAGAAGCCCTTGCTCGATGACGCCGGGAATGGCCAGGATCATGATGGCCACCAGCGAAGTGCCCGACGCATGGCGCATCATGATGCCCAGCACTGAGATGAACAGCGGCACCATAAGGAAGCCGCCGCCCACGCCGACATAGCCCGAGGCCAGCCCCGCTATAAGGCCGATGCCTACGGACTGGAAGAGCTTCTTGCGCGTGAACTCGAAGGAATCGGCGCCGGTTGCCTCCTGGGAATCCGCGGCCTTCTGCGCAGCCGCCCGGGCATCAACGCCCAGCACCTTGCCGCCTTCAGCTGCCTGCACCTTGGGAATGCGCAGGGCCTTCTTGAACATCTTGTAGGAAGAGAATCCGATGATGAGTGCCGCCGCCAGCATAACCAACCACGCCGGCGAGATGTTGGCAAGGTACACACCGATAGGGCTGGTAACAGCACCCCCGAGCCCGGCGGCTATGCCTACCTTCGGGATGCACGTCTTGTTCTTGATGTGCGTCACGAACCCCACCAGCGAGGTGGGGATGATGGTGAACAGAGAGGTGGCCGTGGAAGCAAACGCCGAAAGGCCGAAGCCCAGGCGGAATATGGGAACCATCAACGTGCCGCCGCCGATGCCCAACAGGCCCGACAGCATTCCCACAACGATGCCGACCAGTGCGGTAGCGATGAATGTTTCCATACAGCCCTTCTTGCCCTATTCCTCGTCGATGTTGAGCCTTATCTCTCCGGTAAGGCCGGCATCGAGGTTAGCAGCGCCCCAATTGGCGGGAGCGGCAACATCGTCAGCGGGTGCGCCTTCGGAGGGAGCGGAGCTCGGCACAGCTTCCACCACCACCTCCTGACCGGCCTGACGGGCAAGGGCCGCCTG
>CAVFYB010000050.1:0-12681 GCA_963626845.1 Bacteroidaceae bacterium
TGATGGTAGTACGTCATCATCGGCGGCAGCAGCGTCACGTTCGGGATTGCCGCCAGCTGGCTCAGGTTGCGCAGGTGGATGGCGTTCATGGGCGTTTCGCGCGCAACCAGCACCAGGGGCCGCTGCTCCTTCAGCGTCACATCGGCGGCGCGAAGCAGCAGGTTGTCGCTGTAGCCCGTTGCGATGCCGGCCACCGTCTTCATGCTGCAGGGGACAACCACCATTCCCGCGGTCTTGAACGTTCCGCTGGCGATGGATTCCCCCAGCGATGCGTTGTCGTGCACGAAGTCGGCCGCGCGAAGCGCCTCGGCGAAAAGCTCCGGCTCCTCGTAGCCCGCGGTTAGGCGGCCGCCATCGGTTACCACAACATGCACCTCGCACGAGGCGAACTCTTTCACTTGGCGGATGAAGCGGCAGGCCAGGTGCGTGCCGCTTGCGCCGCTTATGCCAACAACAAGACGCTCCATGCGCTTAGGCCTCGAAATCGGGGAGCCAGTGCTTCGGGTCCACATCCATGATCTTGCAGCGATGGAAGCGGTCCTTCAAATCGTACGGAACCGTGCAGTCGTAGATGGTCTTGCAGGCAATACCGTGGTCGCGGATGCTGTTGGAGTAATCGGGGTCGTTGGACGGATCCAGCGGATGGCAGCGCACCCCGGGGATGGTGATGATGTCCTGGTCACCCTGCAGGCGGGTGTTCATGGCCCACATCACGTCGCTGATGTCGAACGGGTCCACGTCTTCGTCCACCAGGAACACGTTCTTCAGTTCGCTGAACGCCGAGAAAGCAAGCAGGGCCATCTGGCGCTGACGCCCCTCGTCGGAAGGCATGCTCTTCTTCACCTGCATGACGGCCATGTACTTGCCGCCGCCGGGGGAAGCGCAGTACACGTTCTGCAAGCGCCCGGGCATGGCCTTTTCCACCATCTGGATGATGCTGGCCTCGGTGGGGATGCCCGCCATGCTCACGTGCTCTTCCGAAGGGCCGATGCAGGTTTGCATGATGGGGTTCTTGCGCGTGGTGACCGCCTTCACCTTGATGATGGGCAGCGAAGGGTTGGCGGGGCCGGTGTAGCCCGGGAATTCGGGCATGGCCTTGCCGGTGCCGGTGTTCATGTCCTCCGCCACGCGCTTGCCGGGAAGGATCTCGCCCTCGATGACGTACTCAGCGTTGGCGATGCAGCGCTCGCTCACGGTAAGGCACTTGGCCATCTTCACACCCTGGCCGCGAAGCGCGCCGGCAACGTTGAGTTCGTCGTAGCCCATGGGGGTCGTCGGCGGCTCGAAGCAGGTGGCAAGCTCAATGGCCGGGTCTACGCCGATGCTGATGGAAATGGGCAGCGGCTGGCCCATGGCCTCGGCCTTCTCGTAGAATGCCCCGATGTGACGGGCGCCGGGCACCATGTAGATGGAGATCTCATCGGGCCCCTGCAGGCACATGCGGTGGATGGTGATGTCGGAAACGTGCGTTTCCGGGTCGGAGGCGTAGCACATGCCCAGCGTGATGTACGGGCCGGCGTCTTCCGGCGTGTTGGTGGGCGCCGGGACCAGCTTGCGGATGTCGAAGCCCTCTTCGGTGGCGTAGTGGACCACTTCCTGGCAAAGCGCCTCTTCAGCGGGCACCTCTACCGGCGGGATGGGGTTCAGCACCGCATCGTTCAGCAGGAAGCCCAGGCGGCGCGGGTCGGCGTCGAGCAGCTTCGCCACACGGGAACGGCTGGCCAGAAGACCGATCGCCACACGCGCATCGGGATGGCCCTTCACGTTGTTGAAGATCATCGCGGGGCCTTCCTTGGTGGGACGCGGCACCGTTCCGCCGGCTCCCACATGGCGGTACACGCCGCACAGCTCGGCGGCCGGGTCCACCTCCACATCGGTCTCTACCAGCTGGCCGGGAATGCCCCGCAGAAACTCAAGGGCGCTGCGAAGGTCGTCGACGTTGTTGCCCATGGGAACTCCTATCGTCTCTCATATTCACCTTCCCCGTTCCGCGCGAAGCCGGGCGGCGAAGGGCTTTATCTAGAACGTGTTCAATTATACGGAAGCCGGCCGCAGGATACGCCCGGCTCTTATTCCGATTTCGCGAACTTCTATTGCCCTTCGTGAATAAGGAAACGGGGCAGCCGCATTCGCCCAGCAGATTCGCTCAACCCCGTTCGCCCAATCCCATTCGCCCAAGCCGAGTGCCGCGTTCCCTCAAGCGCACAACCAAACTTCGCGCTTAAACCCATCGCCGCTGCTCAACGCAACCCCGCAAACCAAAAAGGGACCGGAGCGTGCACTCCGGTCCCCCTTCATCCAAAGCATCTCACTTCGGAATGGGACGTATGTCCTGTTTACTCTGCCTTCAGGCTAGGCCAAGGTTATTCCTTGATCTTGCCTGCCTTTGCAGCCTCCAGGCGAGCATGGAGAGCTTCGAGCTGACGCTCCGTCTCCTCATCCTCGATGCGCTGGAGCTCCTTGTTGTAGGCGTAGTCCTCGCGGATCTTGTCGTTGTCGGAGATGAGCAGGTAGAGGACGATTGCGGCCAGGAAGCCGACGCCGCCGCCGCGGGCTACGATGAAGCCTGCGATCATGCCTGTCATGCCCTTGTCAAGGTCATCGCGTACAAGGCCGAATGCGATCTGTGCGCAGAGCCAGCCCTGAATGAGGAGCACAACCACGAGGAGTGCTGCAGATGCTGCCAGGGATGCCTCGTACAGAGGATAAACGAACAGACCGATTACGGTGAAGATCAGGTTGGTACCGGAACCATCGTAAATGGAGTCCATGCCCTGACGGCCGGACTGCTTGTAGCGAGCATAGGTTGCTACGCAGTAAGGAGCGGACAGAGGGCCAGCAAGTGCCGGGTAAGGTGCGAAGATGGAAAGCAGTGCGTTACGAATACCGCAGATGACGTTGGTACGGTTCGGGTCGAACTCGATGTACTCGTCGTCGCGGGCAGCCTGCAGACCGAGCTGCTGAACCGTTACGAAGTCGCCGTAGGCGATAACCCATGCAACGATTGCGTAGGGGAATGCCTGAACCCAAACGGTGGGGTCGGAAGCGAAACCGATGAACAGCGGCGAAACGGTGGTGAAGAGCAGACCGAAGTCGGGAACCTTGATGATTTCGCCGGACCACTCGAAGTTGAACTCACCAGCAGCACCGCCAGCTACCAGCAGGGCGATAACGGCCCACAGGAAGCTGTAGTTGCCGAGGATGGCAACGAAGCGGTTGGTGTCCATGTACTTGCGTACGCGCTTGGAGAACATGAGCAGGAACACAACCACCAGGCCGCAGAGGCAACCAACGGTGACGGTGTCGACTGCGCCGCCCTCCTTCAGGCGAACGGCTACGGCGTTGACGCCGGCGCCCATAACGATACCTGCCTTGATAGCGGGAGGTACCATCGTGTTGAGCTTCTTAGACAAGCCTGTAGCACCCAAGATTATGAACAAGAGCGCTAATTCCAGCTGGATGCACGTTAGCATCTGCAATCGCGCCACGCCCGGATCCAAAGATTCCAGGAACACAACGATGATTGCCATGGCGGGCGTGATCCAACCGCAGATGGAAGGCTCGCCGAGCAGCCAGTTCAGGGTGTACATACCGGTTTCGAACACAACCAGTGCCCATGCCACTGCAGGATCAAGACCCAAGGTGGTGATCAGAACAGCCAGAGCGCCGTACGAAGTACAGGCGTTCATCAGGCCGGTTACGACCTCGGGAGGCGAGATCTTGAAGTGGATGAACGGCAGACGGATACGGAATAGGCCAATTTTCCAACATGGCTGAATTCCACCGAATTCACGCTTAAGCATAGCCATTGCTTAGCCCCTCTCTCCTCTTGCGCATTCCTGCGCAAAAATGAAATCGACCATCTTACTCCTCCTTCTTTTGATTGCATCGGGTTCGCACGTGCACGCTTGCTTTCCCGATGCCTTCAATAGATTCAAGAAAACGGTTGGAGATTTCTGCTTCACTTGGCTGTTGGATCGCTTTCGCGAACAAAGGCAAAGCCAAACTTAAATCCCCTTGGTTCCCCTTCGTCATATGAAGATGGTCCCTACTGTGAACCGTTGCGCTGCAGCCCGATCCCCCGATGGGCAACGCACAGCGCTTAAGTCCACAGCCGATTATTCTCCTTTGGGTGAACATGTTCTAATTCACTTTGAACATGTTTTAGATAGTTTGCATGAATATGATTTGCACCACCTATGTGAAACTTATAGTCCTATAGCTTGCGTTGATACTTTTCAGCCTCTTCTGTTTTTCCCTACGTTGAAATGCGACGTTATCTTCCTGTTGATTTCGCCAGGTTATCGTTCCCATAGGCAAAGCAAATAGAAGCACCCGCCTTATTAAGTTTCAAGATCATTGCAGCTGAAGCCACTTGCTGGTTTCTGCTTGACTAAAACATGTTCAATCCCGTACTTTCGGTGTCGGATCTTTTTTTGGAGTCGGTACGCCAGAGTGGGGCGTTGCCTGTTCAGGCAATGGACGTGTGTTACCCGGGACTCTGTGCTTCAAGACGAGAAACCGCATCTGTTCCCTTTTAAGAGAAAGGAGCACTACGGAATGATCGCCTTAACTACCGCTCAGATCATCTCGATCGTCATCTTCGTCGTCGTGATGGCCTTCATCATTTCCGAGAAAGTGCATCGCACCACGGCTGCCCTCGCTGGCGCAGTCGCCCTTATCCTATCCGGCGTTGTGTCGTTCGACACCGGCGTCGAGCACATCGACTTCGGCACACTCGGCGTGCTGGTTGGCATGATGATATTCGTTGCCGTGGTGAAGAACTCCGGCATATTCGAGTACCTGGCCATCCGCGCCGCCAAGATAGCGAAGGGCAACCCCTGGCTTATCATGGTGCTGTTCGTGCTGATCACGGCCGTGCTCTCCGCGTTCTTGGACAACGTGACCACCGTTTTGCTTATCGGCCCGGTTACCTACACCGTGTGCAAGATGCTGGA
This sequence comes from Bacteroidaceae bacterium, assembly GCA_963626845.1. Taxonomy (GTDB): domain Bacteria; phylum Actinomycetota; class Coriobacteriia; order Coriobacteriales; family Eggerthellaceae; genus Anaerotardibacter. The sequence continues at coordinate 4,959 of CAVFYB010000050.1, forward strand.
AGTGAACCCCATCCCCTTCTTCCTGACGGAGATCATCGCTTCCAACGTCGGCGGCACCGCAACGCTTATCGGCGACCCGCCGAACATCATGATCGGCTCCGCCACCGGCCTTACCTTCTTCGACTTCCTGGCCAACGACGGCCCGGCAGTGCTCATCATCCTCGCCGTCTGCATCGCCATCTTCTATGTGATGTACGGGCGCAACATGGGCGCTTCCCAGGAAAAGCGCGACCACATCATGGCCATGCACGCGCATGAGGCCATCAAGGACCAGGGCTTGTTCAAAAAGAGCGTCGTGATGATCTTCCTGGTAGCGCTTGCCTTCGTGGTACACGGCGCACTCGACATCGAGCCCAGCGTCGTTGCCCTTGCGGCAGCAGCCATCATGCTTATCCTGGGCCGCGCAGACGTGGAGCACACGCTCATGGACGTTGAATGGGCAACCATCGGCTTCTTCGCCGGCCTGTTCGTGGTCGTCGGCGGCCTGGCCGAAACCGGCGTTATCGAGATGATGGCCTACGCGCTTATCGATGCCACCGGCGGCAACCTGATGGTCACCATCATCGTGCTGGTGTGGGCTTCGGCTATTATCTCTTCCTTCCTGGACAACATCCCGCTGGTTGCCACGCTCATCCCCATCATCACCACGATGGAATCCACCGGCATGGATGTAATGCCTTTGTGGTGGGCTGTTTCGCTGGGCGCCTGCATCGGCGGCATCGGCACGCTCATCGGCGCTTCCGCCAACGTGGTTCTGGCCAGCATCTCGGGCAAGTACGGCCACCCCATCACCTTCATGGAGTACACCAAGGTGGGCTTCCCGCTGATGATCCTGTTCACCGCAATCAGCTGCGTGTACCTGGTGCTGCGCTTCTGCATCCTGGTTTAAGCCGCTTCAGCGCGCCAACGCCTAAGACAAGGCCTGCGCTTCGAGGCTGCCCCGCTTCCCAACCAAAGGGAACGGGCGCGGCTCGGACGCAGGCCTTTCTTCTGCCCGCTTTCCTTTGCCTATAAATGTAAGAAGAAACGGAAATGGATCGCGGCCGATTTGCCGTGAACGTGTTATTGACGCCCATTTGCCCAAAACGTATCTTTTCTTACAGGGGAATTCGACGCTGCAACGAAGGCCAATGGCCTTCTTTTTGTATAGCGTCGGGTAAGAGGGGGTAAACTCCCTACAAAGGAAAACTCCCAGGTGCCGGGCATCTGGGAACGGAAGGAGTGGTGTGTATGCCTGAATTCACTACACCGCAGATCATCTCCATCGTGATCTTCATTGTGGTGTTCGCGCTGATCATCTCGGAGAAAATCCACCGTACAACCGCTGCGCTTGCGGGCGCCGTCGTGCTCATCCTTACCGGAATCGTCACGTTCGACAAGGGCATGGAGCACATCGACTTCGGCACGCTTGGCGTTTTGGTGGGCATGATGATATTCGTGGCCGTGGTTAAACAGTCGGGCATCTTCGAGTACATAGCCATCAGGGCAGCGAAGATAGCGAAGGGCAACCCCTGGGTGATCATGGTGCTGTTGCTGCTGATCACCGCCGTGCTTTCCGCATTCCTGGACAACGTGACCACCGTTCTGCTCATCGGCCCGGTTACCTTCACGGTATGCAAGATGCTGGAAATGAGCCCCGTGCCGTTCTTCATCGTCGAGATCATGGCATCGAACATCGGCGGCACCGCAACGCTTATCGGCGACCCGCCGAACATCATGATCGGCTCTGCCGCGAACCTCACGTTCCTCGACTTCCTGGTGTACAACGGCCCGGCGGTGCTGTTTATCACCGTTGCCGCCATCGCCATCTTCTACGTGATGTACGGCCGCAACATGAACGCCTCGCCCGAAAAGCAGGCGCACATCATGGAGATGCACGCCCATGAGGCCATCCAGAACCAGAGCCTGTTCAAGAAGAGCGTGGTAATGATCGTTCTGGTTGCCTTGGCGTTCGTGACGCACAGCATCTTCAACGTCACCCCGAGCACGGTGGCCCTCACCGCTGCTGCCGTAATGCTCATCATCAGCGCAGCAGACATCGAGAAGATCCTGCTCGATGTTGAATGGGCAACCATCGGCTTCTTCGCCGGCCTGTTCATCGTGGTTGGCGGCCTTTCCGAAACCGGCGTTATCAACATGCTCGCCAACGGCCTTATCGAGGTAACCGGCGGCAACGTGCTGGTTACCATCATCGTGCTGTGCTGGGCTTCGGCCATTATCTCGTCGTTCCTGGACAACATCCCCATGGTGGCTACGCTCATCCCCATCCTTATTGCGATGGAGCAGACGGGCATCGACGTTATGCCGTACTGGTGGGCAATCTCGCTGGGCGCCTGCATCGGCGGCATCGGCACGCTCATCGGCGCTTCCGCCAACGTGGTGCTCTCGGGCATTTCGGGCCGCTACGGCTACCCCATCACCTTCATGGAGTACACCAAGGTCGGCTTCCCGATGATGCTCGTGTTCACCGCCATCAGCTGCGCTTGGCTCATTGTAAGGTTTGTGGTGCTGGCTTAAATCTGGCCCATTTACGAATCTGAGCAGCATAAAGCGATGCACGTGATCTGTCGCTTGCAGAAGAACCCCGTTTTCGGACGGGGTTCTTTTTATGCGCGGCGTTAGCAGGTACACTAACCTGCAGCATTTGAATCAGCTTCGGCTGCGGCAGTGTTGTCCCGCTGTTCACGGGAGCCCGCAACGCACCGAGGCCACGGCGCCAGCAAGCTATGGCGCACCTTCCTGAACCGAAGAAAGGAAACCACATGAGCAATGAAGGCAAGCGCGTTCGGGCCCACTACACCGGCACGTTCGACGACGGCACGGTATTCGACTCTTCCGTAGAGCGCGGCGAGCCCTTGGAGTTCGTATGCATGGCCGGCCAGATGATCCCCGGCTTCGACAACGCCGTGAAGGACATGGCCGTGGGCGAGAAGAAGAAGGTTCACCTGCCCGCGTCTGAGGCCTATGGCGAGCACGACGAGGAACTGGTGCAGACCGTTCCCACTGCCAACGTTCCCGGCGCCGAAGACCTGCCCGTTGGCCAGCGCGTGTACCTTCAGGGCCCCGGCGGCCAGCCTCTGCCCGCCCTGGTGGTAGAGGTTACCGAAGAAAACGTGACCTTCGACCTGAACCACGAAATGGCCGGCAAAGACCTGAACTTCGAGATCGAGCTCGTCGAGGTCCTCGGTTAGCCAATCAACCGCATACCTGAATATCAGAGGGGTCCTACCTCGGTAAGGCAAAGCCCCTCATTTACGCCATCAACAAAAAAACGGGAGCCCGCATCTGTGGGCTCCCGTTTGGTTTTGGGCTTTCTGCTGAAGAAGATCTTTAGAGGGAGAATTCCCTTTCGCCCTTGAATACGGCCTCGGCGTCTTCAACGCTCCAGTCGCCCAGGGTGATGGCGGAAATGGCGTTGGTAAGGCGGATGGCCTCTTCGGTGGAACGCATGTGGATGTTACGGCCGGTTGCGTTGCCGCAAGCACCGCCGATGTGGATCTGGTCGTGCAGCTGGGTAAGGAACACGTTGGCATCTGCCTTGGAGCCGCCAGCGCAAACCAGACCGGTGCGGCCGGAAGCCTTGGAAGCGATGGCAAGACCCTGAGCAGAGGTCTGACCCTCTACCTCGTGCGGGGGGTTCACCTTGACGAAGTCGGCACCCAGGCACAGGGCAACGCCAGCAGCGCCAGCGATAAGCTCGGGATCCTTTTCGTCGGTAACAGCCTTGCCGCGAGGATAGATCCACAGAACAACGAGCAGACCGGCAGCATGAGCCTCGGCGATGAGCTCGCCAGCTTCAGCCATCATGGTGGATTCGTACTCGGAACCCAGGTAGATGGTGTAGCCCAGGCCAACGATGTTCACGCCGGCTTCGCGCATGGCAAGAACAGCCTCGAGCTCGTGGAGCTGGGGGCTGTAAGGATCGTCCTGGGAGCCCTTGACCAGGTTGGTCTTGGAGTTCATCTTCACCAGGTAGTTGATTTCCGGATAGTCGGGAGCGTACTGGGCAACCAGACCGCGCTGACCAGCCAGGACACCGATGGTGCCCTTGGAGCCGATCTCGAAAAGATGCTCGGGCTCGGCGTCGGAGATATCAATGCCCTCGCCGTAGAAGTCCTTGTTCAGATGCTCGATCTTCTGGTCACAGGCGAAAAGCATCAGGCGACCCGTGCCGCGGGTTGCCTTCATGTAGTTGTCAATGTAGGTCTCACGAGCCTCAGGCATAACGTCCGCGGGGACCTTAACCTGATCACGGGTGATGGTGGGCATATTGTTCCTCCTTAAAGGCATGGATTCACACAGTGGTTTTTATTATATCGTGTCGAGCGCTGCTGTGCCGAACAGTGCACCTTAATACCACGTTGATGTAACCGAGCGGGGCACGGCGCAGCAAGCATCAGAACCATTCGCGCCGCCCATGCACGTACAGCTGCTCGAACTCGCTTTGGGTTTTGGTGAGGTAGATAATGCCCTCGATGATGGAGATTATCCACACCACGCCGGCAATCAAGCCGAACGTGAACAAGCCGCCTACCAGGCTCAATGCGAGCAAGATGAACCCTTGGGTGTTGTAGCCCAGGTAGAACTTGTGAACACCGAAACCGCCCAGGAAAATAGCCAGCAGGCCAGCAGCAACATGATCACGCGAGGAAAGAGGCGTGGCATAGTGCGGCCGCACCGGAGGCTGTTGGTACGCGGCTTGGGAGGGCCCGGCCGAAGGCTGAACGTGGGCAGCTTGACCAGGTGCAGCTTGCCCAACGCCCGGTACTGCTTGGCCAGGTACGGCCTGCCCATATCCAGGCGATGGCTGGCCGTAAGCAGACTGAGCATAGGTTGCCTGACCAGGTGCGGTTTGGCCAGGCACAGCTTGTCCAACCCCTGGAGCAACCTGACCAGGCATCGGCGGCTGACCGGAACCTACGCCCTGGTTGCCAACCGACTGGTAAGCGGGCCGCCCAGCGGGAACTCCCGCAGCAGCCCGCGCTTCTGCCAGCTTTCGCTCGGCAGCTTCCAGAGCCTCACGTGCAGCCTGAAGCTCCCTTTCTGCAGCGGAAAGTGCTTCGCTTCGAGACTCATCCGGCCCCCCACTGGCTGCGGGAGGAACTGGGGGCTGGTTAGGAGTGGTCATTGCGCTCACGCTCCTCAGCTATACGTTTACGTTCTTCATCCATATGGTGATACGTCTTCTGCGCGCTGAAAAAGCTCATGATTCGCTCACGGAAAACGATGCCCAGCACCATGAGCACCGCCGCTACACCAAAAATGATCAGACTGGTTTGGATGTCACCTTCCGCCAGGCCGGCGGCAGCGTAGGTGGAAATGATCACACCGGGGATGCGTGCCACCGTGGTAAGCAGCAAAAACGTTTTCATGCGCATGCCGGTTAGCGGCACCAGGTAGGTGAACACGTCTTTCGGCATGCCGGGAATCACGAACAGGATAAACACGATAAGGTTCAGCTTGCCCGAGCGCTCGAACTCGTAGAATTTCACCAGGTGCTCTTCGCTGACCATAGAGCGCACGAACGGGGCGCCCAGCCTATGCACCAGTTGATAGATGATGGCACTGGAAATCACGCAGCCCACCAAGATGATGAGCGAGCCGAAGAAGGGGCCGTATAGCATACCCGCCGCAACCTGCACCACTTCGCCAGGAATGAACGCAACGATGATCTGCAGCAGCTGAAGCCCCAATAGTATAAGCACACCGAACGGACCCTTGCTTTGGATGCTCTCTATGACCTTGTCCAGGCCATCTTCCTCGAAAAGCAGGGAAAGGCTTGGCCACAGCGCCGCCACGATGGCACATAGGATGGCGATGAATGCCACCAGGCCCACAAGTTTGATAAGATCGGCCTTCTTGATGGTGTGGCCGAACACGGAAACGGTCTGCTTGTCGGATTCGCTCATTTGCCCTCATCCTCGCCACCATGCGCCGCCCGGCGGTATTCTTCCTTGAAGCTGGAGAACATGCCCTTGGTCTTGGAAAGCTGAACGCCCAGTTTGAAGGCGCCGTCGTTCACGGCTTCGCCCGCCTTATGGGCGGCTTTGCCCGCGGCGTCATTGGCTTTCTGGGCTGCTGCCGATGCAACGGGCTTCGCCTTCTGGGCAACGGTGGAAGCCTTGTTGGCCGCCACTGCGCTGGCAGCGCCCGCCTTCTGCGCCAAACCGCCTTCACTGGCAACTTCCAACGCCTCAGGAGCAACGATGATGGCGCCACGCAGGAAGTCTTCGCCCTCCTCGTTGTTCAACTTATCGCCCACGCCCAACTTGAAGCCCTTGATAAGGTCAACGGGAAGCTCCGCGCACCCCAGCAGCACATCGGCGGTGGCGCCGCGGTCTACCACTACCTTCTTCACCTGGCCCGATTCGGTTTCGAACAGAACATCGCCCACGAAGCCGCAGCGCTTTTCGTCTTGCGTCATAAGAGGCATGCCCTGCCACATTATGCATTCGTCCCAGTCGACGCCCAGGCGCTTGCAGGCAGCCTTGCCGGTAGCGGCTTTGGTAAGGGTTACGAACAGCTTTCCGCCTTCCACGTCGAAGCTGTCCAGGGCCACGAACAGGTCGGAGCGGTGCGCCATAAGGGCGATATCGGGGCGCTTCACCGTGAAGCCCACGACCTTGCGGGCATGCGGATGGAACACAAGCTGGTGCACCTTACCTATGCGCTTATGCGGGACACCCTTCTTGTCCAATTCGTACACGGGCACGCCGCGCAGGCTGCTTGCTAGGTATTCGCTCTTCTTCAAAGGGCCTCCTTCGGGCTTGCCCCGGGCATGAAGAACGGCGACCGAGGGCCGCCGCTCCATTGACTCTTAACGAGCCGTACGTCCTGTTCCCACGATATTGCTTATTGCTTCGGGGAACCGAACCGTTATCAAACCGTTTGGGCCTTATTCTGCAGGCTTTTCTTCCGCAGGCTGAGCAGGGGCAACGTGTGCTCCCTCGACCACAGGCTCGGCCGAATCGGCGGGCTTCACCTTGGCAGACACGGCAGAAGCGGCACCGGCGGCAGCTTCCTTTACCGCACCGGCAGCTTCCGCGGCAGCAGTCTTTGCACCAGCAGCTGCATCCACCACGACGGGGATCTTGTCTACCGCGGCATCACGAGCAGCCTCGGCGTTCTTGGCTACCTGGGTCGCAATGCGCTCACGAGCGGCCTCGATCTTCTGACGGAGCTCGTCGCCGTTGGCATCAAATGCCTTCACGGATTCAGGAGTAAGCTTCTGAGCGCGCTCGGCAACGGCCTTGCGAGCATCTGCGCCGTTGTCTACCACTGTGTTGATAACCTTGGTGGAAGTGGAAGCAGCAGCCTCCACAAACTGCTTGCCCTTTTCCTGAACCTTGACAGGGCAAGAGATGTTGCCGCCCTTTTCGCTGATGACTTCGCCCAAAAGTGCGCGGTTCTCGGAACCAGAGCGGGGCGAAAGGAGCAGACCTGCAACAGCGCCTACCGCGCCGCCTACGATGAACGTTGCGAACTTGCCCATAATGAACACCTTCCCCAAAGATTGTTTTGCATGCTGTCATTATAAAGGCGCAACCTTCCACGAAGCCCGCAAAACCGCCCGCGGTTGATTCTTGTTGACAAGGCGAAAGATAACGAGGGGCGCCCTACCCTTCCACCAACCGATCCAACACAGCGGGCACCGAAAGCCCGGCTGCATTGCAGGCCTCGCTGAACAGCGAGTGCTCGGCGAAGCTGGGGGCAACGTCCACTT
>CAVFYB010000051.1:0-12586 GCA_963626845.1 Bacteroidaceae bacterium
GTCGTATGGAGCAAGACCGATGTGGTGAAGACCTACGACGGCAACACCTATACCGCCGGCACCGCCACAGCAACGGACAAGTACGGCAATGCTCTGACCGTCGAGTACAGCGTTGACGGCAAGACTTGGTATACCGATCCGTCCCAGATCACGGCATTGAACAATGGCGACAGCAAGAAAATCCAGCTGCGCGCAACGTCCGACAACTATAAGCAGGGCAGCTATGCCACCGAGTCCGAGAACCTCACCATCAATAAGCGTTCTTTGACCTTCGCTTCCGCTGGCGACAGCAAGGTCTATGATGGCACGCCGCTGACTCGCAACCAGCAGTCCGACGTGACCGTTGGCTCTGACGGCTTCGTTGCCGGCGAGGGCGCTACCTTCGACATCACCGGCAGCCAGACCAACGTCGGCAGCTCCGACAACGCATTCACCTATGAGTTCAACGAGGGTACGCTTGCTGAAAACTACCAGGTGGTAAGCTCGACCGCCGGCAAGCTCATCGTCACTGCTGACGAGAACGAGGTCGTTGTGACCATCAAGGGCAACAGCCAGACCCTTACCTACGACGGCGCTGGGCACACGGTTCAGGGCTACAGCGTTGCAATCGCCGGCGGCAACGGTAACTTCACCGCCGATGACGTTGCCCTTAACGAGGGCGTGGACCTTTCCGTTTCCGGCACGGACGTTGCCGTCAACTCCGAAGGTTCGGTAGTTGCCTACACGAAGGCCGTCAACGCCAGCGACTTCAAGAGCACGAACCCCAACTTCTCGAACGTCACGTTCGTTGTGGATTCCGCAGCTTCCAATGTGAGCCTCACCATCACCAAGCGTGATGTCGTCCTTGCTTCCGAGAGCGGCGAATGGCCTTATGACGGCCAGGCTCACTCCAAGCCCGAGGCTTCTTCGAGCGACGAGCTCTTCCTGAGCCAGGTAAGCGACTTCAAGGCAACCGGTACGGTAACGACTGTTGCTGAAGGCGAGGTTGCGAACACCATCGCATACACTCCGGGCGAGCTCTTCAAGGAGACGAACTACAACGTCACCAAGAGCGAGGGCGCGTTGCGCATCACCCAGGGCAACATCGACGAGAGCCAGGTCGTTTGGACCAAGAGCGACGTGGTCAAGACCTATGACGGCCAGACCTACACCGCCGGTGTTGCTACCGCCAAGGATGCCTATGGTAACGAGCTTACCGTCGAGTACTCCATCGATGGGAAGACCTGGGTCTCTGATCCGAGCGAGCTCAAGGCCAAGGACGTAGCTGATTCCAAGACCATCCAGCTCCGCGCCACGAATGGCAATTACTCCAACTACGCAAACAACGCTGAAGCGCTGACCATCACCCCCGCTAATGCGGTGGTGAACACCGACAGCGCCAGCAAGTACTACGACGGCGAGCCCCTGACGGCCGGCGGCAGCATAGCCCTGGTGGCCGGCGAGACGGCGACCGTGGTCACCAGCGACTCCCAGACGGAGGTCGGCAGCAAGGCCAACAGGGCGTACACGGTCGACTGGAACGGCACGGCGAAGGCCGGCAACTACAGCGTCGTCGACGGCACATTCGGCACCCTCGAGGTCAAGGCGCAGTCCATCGTCCCCGACCCCGAGAACCCTGACAGCTACAAGGGCGTTGAGGTTGGCATGGTTCCCGATGTTGTTTACAACGGCAGGACCCAGGAGCAGAAGCCCACGGTGACCGACAAGGACGGCAACGTTCTCGTTGAAGGCAAGGACTACGTCATCACGTTCACCGAGGACACGGTGAATACCGGCACCGTAACCGTGACCATCACCGGTAAGGGCAACTACACCGGCGAAACCACTAGGACCTACCAGATCACCCCGAAGGGCTACAGCGTGGCGACCGAGTCGGCCACCAAGGTCTACGACGGCTCTGCCCTTACGGCGCCCGGCAAGGTGACGGGCCTCGTGAACGACGCTGATGCAACGTTCACGGTAACCGGCAGCCAGACCAACGCCGGCAGCTCCAGCAACGCGTACACCATCGAGTTCTCCAGCGAGCAGATGGCGAAGAACTACACGCTCACCAGCGAGGAGGTCGGCACCCTGGTCGTTACCGCCTCTGGCGAAATGGCTGTAACGGGTACCAGCTACGAGGGTATCTACGACGGCGCCGAGCATGGCACCGCGGCAGTTCCGAACGTGACCGAGGGCACCACCGTCGAGTACTCCACCGATGGTGGCAAGACCTGGTCTGCCGAGGTTCCCGTGGTCAAGGGCGTTGCCGACGTGGCCGTCATGGTCCGCGCGACCAACCCGAACTACGTGGAAGCCACCTGTGAGTACACCCTTAAGGTGAACCCGGCTCCGTTGAGCATCGTTACCAGCAGCGCCACCAAGGTCTACGACGGCTCTGCACTTACCAGCACTGATATGTCTATCACGGGCCTGGTGAAGGGCGAGACGCTGATTGCCCGCACCACTGGCACCCAGACCGAGGTCGGCTCCTCCGACAACACCTACGTGCTGGCAGGCGGTTCGGCTGACCTTGCCAACTACGAGGTAACCGAAACCCTGGGAGCCCTTACGGTTACGGCTGCGGTTGTGCCCGCCTCCAACAACAACGCGGTTGTTCCTGGCGGCACTACCGGCAATGTGCCCGCTGCCAATACCGTGGCCCGTGCGCTTGCCGACACCTTCACCGCGGTAACCGGTGAAGAGGCTGCAGCGGCACCCGAGGAGCAGATCTACGACGATGAGAACCCCTTGGGTACCGAAACCCATAGCTGCTGGGTGCACTTCTACATGATCATCTGCATGATCCTTACCGCGCTGTACGGCCTGTTCGTGGCGTTCCGCCGCGGCAACCACACGCATCAGCTTAAGAAGGACATGAACAACGTAATGGGCGATGGTGGCGACGACGGCAAAGAACCCGTTGCCACCACCAAGCCTGCTGGAACGGAGGCCTAACAATGAAGAAGAACAACGTCATCGTTTTGGCCATTTCTGCTGTGGCTGCGGCTTTCCTGCTGTGGCTGTGGTTCTACCTTGGCTTCAACCACATCGATAACCCGCTCGACTTGGTGCTTGCCATCTTGTGGTGGGTTGGCATTGCCGCCCTTGTTGCGCTCATCACCTACATGGAGCGCAAGCGTCAGCGCCAGATCCGCACCATCTACGTTTCGCCTACCGCGCTGTACAACAGCGAGAAGGGCATCGTGGCGCTGAAGGAGGCTTCTTCGGTGGAGGCTATGGAAGGCATCCTTCAGCAGTTGGAGTACAACTTCGACAAGGCTGACTTGCCCAGCAAGAAGACGTTCGATTACCGCTACGTGGTCCAAACCGACGAGTACAAAGAGAACGACCCTGATTCCGAGCAGGATTCCTCCAACGAGCCTAAGTGGACCGGCAAGGTGATCAAGATCGACCGAGAGAACGGCAACACCGAAACCGACTTTGCCAGCATCCAGGAGCTGCGCACCGCACTGGCTGCGTAAAACTGCGCTACACGGCATCAAGCCTTAGTCGATCCCCGGCCATTGGTCGGGGATCGTTGTTTTGCGCCCCCCTAGTGGCGAACGATGGTGTTACGGAATCGTGCTTTAGGCTTTGCTCGATCTTGCCCGTTGGGTCGGGATGCACAACTCCAGAGGATTCGTCCGATTCAATCGGGCAAATTGTGTTCAAAACTGCCTAACAATATGCTCGCATGAAAGTCAAATAAGCCCTTTGACCTGCGGTGTTGATGAAACTAAAACACTATTGCCAAAAGCGCCGCGTATGATGGAAATGTGTATGAAACATTACCCAAATCTGCTGAAGTGTTACCAAATCTGCCCGTGAACTTGTTCTGAACATGTTTCGAACCCGTTCATGTGCTTTCGGCCCTTCAGCGCGCTTTTCTTCGCTTGCATTGAGATTGCAGCGGCGTACTATGAACCCACATTGAAACGGGGATGCGAAAGGCACACCGCTTCAGTTGAAGCAAGAAAACCGCTCAGTATGGGGCTGAGCATCATCCAGGAGGATTCACATGTCTTACGTAGTTGCTATCTCTGCTTTCTTTGTCGTTGCTGCTTTTGCTGCATTCATCAAGTTTGATTGCGGTAATGCTGCAGAGCTTCAGGCAAAGGCTTCTGAGGCTCGTAACGCTCGCCAGGCGAAGTTCGTTTCCGCTTCCAAGAACGTTTACCTTCGTCAGTTCGACGAGGCTGTTGCTTCCTACAAGTAAGCACTGAAACATAACCCTCCGCGCGAAAGCGCTCAGCGGCTCCGGGAATCCCGGGGCCGCTTTCTTTTTCTCTAGCGGAGTCCATCCGGTGGTTGTCGTGCTCGGGGATAGGCTCGCCCGAGTGGGATAAAGAAAGCCCCCTCCGTTCTGTTGAAAGGAGGGGGCTTCAGGTCGATGAGCTATGGGCTCGGGAAGCTGCTGCTAAGGATTAATCCTTATGCTCTTCCACTGGCATGCCGTCTTCGGCTTTGCCGCCGCGCATCTTGGCTTCGAGGATTGCCAGCTGGCGCTCGGTTTCCTCGTCTTCAAGACGCTGGGCTTCCTTGCTCTGCGCGTAGTCGTCCTTGATCTTCTGATTGTTGCAGAGCAGCAGGTACATGATGATCGAGGCAGGCAGGGCGATTGCTGCGCCACGGGCTACTACCAGGCCAGCGCCCATGCCGGCCAGGCCCTTGTCCATGTCGTCGCGCAGCATGTTGCAGGCGATCTGTGCGCATACGAAGCCCTGGATAACCATGATTACTACGAGCAGTGCGCCAGACGCTGCGAGCGAGGCCTCATACAGCGGGTACAGGAACAGACCGATAACCGTGAAGATGAGGTTCGTGCCGGCACCATCGTAGATGGAGTCCATGCCCTCGCGGCCGCCCGACTTGTAACGAGCGTAGGTAGCGATGCAGTACGGAGGGCTCAGCGGGCCGGCGAGTGCCGGGTAAGGGGCCACCAGCGAAAGGATAACGTTGCGGATGCCGCAGATAACGTTGGTGCGGTTTGCGTTGAACTCGATGTGCTCGTCTTCGCGAACAGCGTTCAGGCCAAGCTCCTGCACCGTGATGAAGTCGCCGTAAGCGATGATCCATGCGGTAAGGGCATAGGGGATAGCGGTGATCCAGATGGTGGGATCGGTGCTGAAGCCGATGCAGAACGGGGATACTGCCTGAACCATGGCGCCGAAGTCGGGGATCACGATGATCTGGCCAGAGAACTCGTACTTGAATTCGCCGGTAAGGCCACCGATTACGAACAGAGCAAGCACTGCCCACAGGAAGCTGTAATTGCCAAGCAGGGCCAGGAACTTGTTGGTGCCCATCTTATCGCGAACACGCTGGCTGAACATAAGCAGGCAAACCACGGTAAGGCCAACCAGGCAACCGATGGTTGCGGTGTCCATTGCGCCGCCTTCCTTCAGGCGAGCTGCAACGGAGTTGATGCCTGCACCAAGAACGATGCCGCCCTTCAGTGCCGGTGGCATGATCGTATTCAGCTTCTTTGATAAGCCTGTGGCGCCTAATACTATGAACAGTATGCCTAATTCTAACTGTATTGCGGTAAGCGCCTGTATGCGCACAACGCCTTCGGGGAGCGTTTCCAGATAGAGTACGATAACTGCCATAGCGGCGGTGATCCAACCGCAGATGGAGCTTTCGCCCAACAGCCAGTTCAGCGTGTAGCATGCCGTTTCGAACAGAACCAGTGCGTATGCTACGTCTGGGTCCAGGCCAAGCGTGGCGGTGAGAACTGCCAATGCGCCGTAGGAAGTGCATGCATTCATCAAGCCGGTAATCACTTCAGGACCAGAGATCTTGAAGTGAATGAACGGAATGCGAATGCGGAACATGCCCAGACGGATGCACGGCTGGATGCCGCCGTATTCACGTTTGAGAGCCATTCAAACCCCTCTCCTTGTCTTGTTCCGCGCCTCTTACGCGGAACGTCCCTTCTTTTCCATCTGCTTATTCGGGAGAGAGATGCCGGAGGGGGCTTCTCGTTGGGGGGCTTTCGCGATTTGCCCGGTTCGCGAATAAGGGGATGGGAAACCGCTGCGCTTTAAGGTGAGCGGTGCGATTTCTGCAGCTATTATCGGACTAACGGGTTCAAAAAACACGTTCATTATTTATAGGTAATTGCCTACCGAACACCTATGAATGCGTTTAATTTAATTAAACTGAGTAACAAAAACGTTAACTTTGTGGGGCAAAAAAGCGTGAACATATTATGAACGTGTTATAAGCAAATCGAATGCAACGTTTTCATTTCGCTAAGCAATCAATAAGAGACCTAAAATTTTTTCGCAGACGGTCAAATCTGTCGATAACGGAGTCGAGTTCATCCACAGATAGCCGCCAAATGGTGACTGAACACGTTCAATATTAATGAACGCGTTCAAGATAAACGGCAGAATTGCGGTTTGAACTGGGTTGTTGTCGGTTTGGAAAGGTCTGCGCCGGTTGAGGTGGTTGGCTGGCTTTTGGCGGTGTGGGGGGCGCAAGAGGCGGTGCTCTGGAGGCATGCCCGCACCCGGTAGCGGCGTGTCGAAGAGCGGGTTGCCTATGGGCAGTTGCGTCTACGTGCGGTTCCGCCGGTAGTCGTTGCCCGGTCGCTGCACCGCTGGTGGGGCTCTGCGTTTGTTGATCCTGGTCGCCGATGTAGAGCCTTAGTGGTTGGTGGCTTGCAGGCGGCTCTTTGCGGCCTGCGGGTGCTACCTTTGAGCAATGCATATCAACAAGAACATACGTGGGTTCTCGTTCGCCTTGGCGGGTGGCATCGGCTGGGGTTTTTCTGGCGCGTGCGCGCAGTACCTGTTCGCCAATTATGGCGCCGATCCGTTGTGGATATCCTCGGTGCGCATGCTGTTCGCCGGCTTAGTGCTCTGCGTGTTCGCGCTTATCGCGTATCGCGAGCCGTTTTTGGCCATGTGGAAGCGCCCCTCCACGGTGCTGCAGTTGGTGATAGTGGCTGTCTTCGGCCTGATGGCGTGCCAGCTTACCTACCTGCTGGCAATCCAGCACTCGAATGCCGGCACGGCGACGGTTATCCAGTACATCGGGCCCGTGTTGGTGGTGTTCTATATGTGCTTTCGAGCGCGAAGGGCGCCCTCTGCGCGCGAGATCGCGGCGATGCTGCTTGTGGTTTCAGGGACGTTCCTTCTGGCAACGCACGGCAACCCGGCAACGATGGTGCTTTCGCCCGAGGGCTTGTTCTGGGGCCTTGTTGCAGCGGTGGCCTATGCCGTATACGTGCTGATTCCCCGCAAGCTCATGTTCCATTTCGGTAGCGTGCCTGTGGTTGCGGGCGGCCTGCTGGTGGGCGGAATCATCCTTTCGGTTGCCATCCAGTCGTGGAACTACGACACCGGATTCGATGCCACGGGCTACCTGATGCTGTTTGTGGGCCTGGTGTTCTTCGGCACCATCGTCGGCTTCACCCTGTTCTTCCAGGCTGTGAAGGACATCGGCGCGGCTAAGAGCGGTCTTATCGCCAGCATTGAAACGGTTTCAGCCACGCTGTTCGCTGTGCTGTGGCTGGGAACGTCCTTTACCTGGATCGATATCGTTGGGTTCGTGTTCATCATGTCCACCGTGTTCGTGTTGGCGAAGCATCCCGGCGATGACGATATGCCCGCAGTACAGGGCGGCGAAGAGGTCAGCGAATAGAAATACGGCAGCTTTTCGGGTGCTCCCTGGGCCCTAAGTCGGAAAAGCTCAGCCTGGGGCTGAAGCACATCGTCCAGGTGCTGCCCGGCGTGGATGCGAACATGTAGGGAGCGGCATACGGGCATGCATGACGGTGCTAGTAGCTTATTTAGACCGTACGCAACTATTGCGAAACGCAATATGGCTAGCCTGCGGTATTGCGATAACGGTTTTTCTTATTGTGGTTAAACACGTTCAAGCCCATTCAGATTAATAATCGCAATAAGACAACAGCGAATCAATCAAGGTTTATAAGCACAATCCCATTCCAAGGCACATAATGAAGTCATTCCAGTTGCGGATCTTTCCTGGGGAGGCAAGAACGCAACATCTATTCCCCACATCATGCTGGGGGGCATGCAGGGAATGGCGGCAGAGTTCCAATGGGGATCGGAGCCTGCCAAAGCAGGTGGCTATGCTGGGGAGCGTGGCCACCGTTGATGTGGGGGCGGCCTTTTGGCCGCCCGTTGCATCTAGGGGAAATGAGAAGGCCTCGTTCCGTGGTTGGGAACGAGGCCTTTTTCGTGTTGCCGGGGCGTCGCTGTCGTAGGCTGTGCAGCTTGGAGGTGCGCCAAGCACAGGGTTGCTCCTCCTAGCCGGCGTCGGCCCCGCTCAAGGCGCCCTGCGACGCGCGGTTTGCTCGGGGCCGACGCCGTGGAAACGTGCCCAGCTCGGGGTATCCGCTGCGGCAGCGTACCCTTGCCGCAGGTTATTCTCCGTAGCCGTTGGGATTGTTGGACTGCCAGCGCCACGAATCCTCGCACATGCGCGCAAGGTCGTATTCCGCAGCCCAGCCCAGCTCTTCGCGAGCCTTGCCGCAGGCTGCGTAGTTGGTGGCGATGTCGCCAGGGCGGCGAGGACAAATCTTGTAGGGAAGCTCTTTGCCGCAGGCCTTTTCGAAGGCATGGATAACGTCCAGGACGGAAGAGCCGGTGCCGGTGCCCAGGTTGAAGATGGAAACGCCGGTGCGGGTGCCGTCGGCGGTTGCTGTTCCTTCGATGGATCCCAGGCCGATGGCTTTGCCGGTGCCGACCTTGCCGCCCATGTAGTCGAGCGCCTTCACATGGCCGCGAGCCAGGTCGACCACATGGATGTAGTCGCGCACGCCGGTGCCGTCGGGCGTGGGGTAGTCGTTGCCGAACACCTGGATGCACTGGAGCTTGCCCACGGCAACCTGCGCAACGTAGGGCAGCAAGTTGTTGGGGATGTCCTTCGGGTCCTCACCGATGCGTCCGGAAACATGGGCGCCGATGGGGTTGAAGTAACGGAGCAGCACCACGTTCCACTCGTCGTCGGCGCGGTAGAAATCGGTAAGGATGCGCTCGAGCATGGCCTTGGTTTCGCCGTAGGGGTTGGTAGCCTCGTGCAGCGGACAAGATTCGGTGATCGGGATCTGCTCGGGTTCGCCATACACCGTGGCGGAAGAAGAGAAGATCACGTTCTTCACGCCGTGGTTGCGGGCAACATCGAACAGCACCAGCGAGCCTGCCACGTTGTTCCAGTAGTACTCAAGGGGCTTCTGGGTGCTTTCGCCTACGGCCTTGAAGCCGGCGAAGTGGATGATAGCGTCGATGCTGTTCTCGGCGAAGGTGCGCTCGCACGCCTCGCGGTCTAGGATGGAGGCCTCTACGAACTTCAGCTGGTCGGCCGATGCGTTGGTGAGCTCGCGGATACGGTCCACCGCCACCAGACTGGAATTGGACAGGTCGTCCAGGATAACCACGTTGTAGCCCTGCTGCAGCAGCTCGACGCAGGTGTGGCTGCCGATGAACCCTGCACCGCCGGTAACCAGGATGGTCAGGTCGCTGTGCTGGCCGGATAGGCTCTTGTTTGCCATGTGCATGCCTTTCGGTTGGAGGCGCCGCCGCAGGTGTGGGGCGGGCCGTGTCTGTTTCGAAGGTTATAGGAAAGGATACCACCGCGGCGGATGGCGCCGTGAGGTGCAACGAAATGTAACCTGTGCCGTTGCCGCGATTGCCCTACGGCATTTTCGGCAACGATTTCAGCAGGCCCCAGGCCTTGCGTTTGCCCTCGTCGGAGGAAAGAAGGGAATCGAAATCCTGGAAGCAGACGCAGGCGTGTCCCATCAGCAAGGTGCGAACCTCAAGCGGCAACGGGGTGTTGAAGTCGCGCGAAAGCGCCGCGGCCGCCAGCTGGTCCAATGAGACAACGCATAGGGGGCAGATGGCCTCTATCAGCGTGAACAGGCTGGAGCCTGCGGCGTTCGCGGGGTCGGCGCCAGAAGCGTTCGATGCCGCAGCGCCTTCTGCCTTGCCACCGCAGGCCGCCCATCCGATGCTCAAACTGGAATACCCCAGCGCGCGAAAGGACGCAACCAGCGCTTCCCTTGCGGCGCCGCTCGGCTCGCGGGAGGAGACTACCAGCGCCGCTGCGTTCACGCTGCCGTCATATGTTCCCGCAAACTTGGAAACATGTTGCTGGGCAACGCGCTCGTACAGCGAGGGCGATGGCTTGTTCACGGCGGCTCCTTCCCGAGCGGTTCCTTCGTCCAGTGTAGCAGTCACACGAATTGTGGAAAAATTCACACCGCACACCGAAACCGCCTGAAAGCGGCACGATCCGGGGCCATAATGGGGCTGCAATGCGAGCACCCATCACGCTTGCGCGGTAAACGAAAACCGCCCGCCGCAAAGGCACGTGCCCGGCCCCTAAGGGCTGCGGGCAATGGCGGAACACCACGAAAAAGGAGCAGGTATGTGCACCAACGGAATCAACACCGGCCAGTTCGAGCAGATGATCGACCAGATCGATGACCACATCAAGCTGGAGCGCCGCTGGGCCCACAACCTTGCCCACAACGCATCCGACGCCGGCTTTGAAACGGTGGGCGAAAAGCTCCATGCCGCCATGCAGCTGCTCGACGAGGTCCGTGCCACGCTCGACGATGCCAAGGACGCCCTGGAAGAAGACGCCCAGAGCGCTTCCGGTGTAACCGTGAACCTGGTTTAGCCTTCGCGGCGCGAAGAAGGGAACAGCATGAGCAACGACCTTATGCGTTTCTCGGTGGCGATGCCCGAAGACCTGCTTATGAAGTTCGACCACCTGGTGGCGCGCCGCGGCCTGGCGAAGAACCGCAGCGAAGTGGTGCGCGACCTGGTGCGCGACGCCCTGGTGGAAGACGAGTGCTCCATTCCCGGGCGCATCGTCATGGGCACGCTCACCATCGTTTACAGCCATCATGCCAACGACCTGCAGGAAAAGCTGCACCATATCCAGCACACGTACCTGGACATGGTGGTGGCTTCCATGCACGTGCATGTGGACGAGGACAACTGCCTGGAAGTGATAATCCTGAAGGGCGAATCGGGCGAGGTGCAGGATGTGGCGAACCTGATCATCGGCACCAAGGGCGTGAAAACGGGTCGGTTGAACATGACCACCACCGGCGCCTTCATTTAACTTTTGTGGGCGGTGCGCTTGTGCCCGCCCTGTTTTGTTTTGCAGTGAATGCCGGAGCTTGCCGGCGAATAGCGAGAGAGGCCGTAATGGACGAAACGGTTTTGCTGGGCCACGGCAGCGGTGGCACCATGATGAAGCGCATCATCGACGAGGTGTTCTTCGAGGCGTATGCGGGCGACGAGCTGCTGCGTGGCGACGACGCCGCAACCCTTCCCGCGCCCGCGCCGGGCGAGCGCATCGCCTATTCCACCGACAGCTTCGTGGTTACCCCGCAGTTCTTCCCCGGCGGCGACATCGGGCGCCTGGCGGTGTGCGGCACGGTGAACGACGTTGCCACCAGCGGCGCGGTGCCGAAGTACTTGAGCTGCGGTTTTATCTTGGAAGAGGGCTTCCCCATCGCCGACCTGAAGCGCATCTGCGCCAGCATGGCCGAAATGGCGAAGGAAGCCGGCGTGCGCATCGTTACCGGCGACACCAAGGTGGTGAACCGCGGCCACGGCGACGGTGTGTTCATTAACACCAGCGGCGTGGGTTTCATTCCAGCGGGCGTGAGCCTTTCCGGTGCCAACTGCAAGCCGGGTGATAAGATCCTGGTAACCGGCACCATGGGCGACCACGGCATTACCATCATGTCGTGTCGCGAGGAGCTTTCCTTCAGCGCCGACATCCAGACCGACGCCGCGCCCCTGAACCACCTTATTGCCGAGGTTATAGCTGCGGCCCCCAATACGCGCTGCTTCCGCGACCCAACGCGCGGCGGCTTGGCTTCGACCTTGAATGAATTGGCTGGTCAGAGCGGTGTCGACTTCGTTATTGAGGAAGGCGCGGTTCCCGTGAAGCCGGCGGTGGAAGGCGCCTGCGAGATGCTGGGCTACGACGTGTACCAGGTGGCCAACGAGGGCAAGATGGTGTGCGTGGTTCCTGCCGATCAGGCCGAAGCTGCCCTTGCTGCCATGAAGGCGAACAAGTACGGCGCCGACGCTGCTGTAATCGGCGAGGTGGCGGAAAAGCCGGCCGACCGCGATTCGCGCGTTTCCATCCGCACGGGCTTCGGCGCGCTGCGCATCATGGACATGCTGGTGGGTGAGCAGCTGCCGCGCATCTGCTAGCGGTTCGCCCGCGAAGCGCTTGTGCGGAGCGGCCTATTCCGCGTGAGCGATTTCCCGGTGAACGGTTGGCGTGTTACGCGTCGGTTACCACTCACGCCCGTTCTCAGAAAAACTGGGCGTTCAGCTTGCATCCGCCATGCGCTGTGGTATTTTCCCGAACATGGGATTAACCAGTAGAGGGGTTGTCCCACCGACAAAGCATTTCAAGAGCCCTGAAAAGAGAAGAGGTCTACCATGTCTCATCCCGTGATCAATGCCGACGAGTGCATCGGCTGCGGCATCTGCATCGACGCGTGCCCTCAGGAGTGCATCGAGGTTGTCGACGGCGTATGCCAGATCGTGAACGAAGAAGCTTGCATCGCTTGCGGCGACTGCCTTGAGGAATG
>CAVFYB010000052.1:0-12181 GCA_963626845.1 Bacteroidaceae bacterium
GTCGTTGACAACCTGAACATCATACTCCATTTTGCTGGCCAGCTCCACTTTCGCGGTTTCCATGCGCTTGCAAATAACCTCTTCCGTTTCGGTACCGCGGCCCCGAAGGCGGCGTTCAAGCTCTTCGATTGAAGGTGGCTCGATGAAGATCAAGTGGGCTTGCGGCATGGCCTTGCGCACTTGGAAGGCCCCCTGCACGTCAATCTCCAAGATAACCTGGCAACCAGCCTCCATATGCTCCTGAACGCTGGACTTCAAAGTGCCATACGAATTCCCGTGGACGGTAGCCCATTCAAGGAGCCCATCATTAGCAACAAGTTCGTTGAAGCGCTGCTGGTCCATGAAGTAATAGCTGATGCCATCGACTTCGCCGGGGCGGGGTTGCCGGGTGGTTGCCGAAACGGAAACCCATGCGTCGGGAACGATGTTTAAGACCCTAGAAACCAAAGTGCCCTTTCCGGCCCCAGAAGGGCCGGAAAGGACAAAAAGATTTCCTTTGCGCGTACTAGCCAAGACGCTCAAGGAGCGCGGTGCGCTGACGCTCGCCTAAACCTTTAAGGCGACGAGACTCGGCAATGCCGATCTCTGCCATGATCTTGCTAGCCTTAGCCTCGCCGTAACCCGGAAGAGTCTCGATAAGGGTGAAGGCTTTCATGCGGCCGATCACCGGATCATCCCTCATATCCAGAACCTCTTTGAGGGTAAGCGCACCGCTCTTAAGGTCTTCGCGAACCTTCGCCCTTTTCGTACGTGCGGCCTTAGCCTTCTCCAATGCCTGCTGGCGCTCTTCGGGCGTCAACTCTGGTACTGCCATTTTTGCTCCCTTTCTACACGCCGGACGCTGAACGCTCACCTGCTCGAATCCGGCATTCTGACAGAACTGAAATTGCACAGTTCTGCGATTTTGTCCCGTTCAGGATTAAATTACCTACATCCCCCTGAACAGCCCTAATAGTAATAAAATTCAGCAGAAATCGGCAAGATTGTTTTCAAATCAGCCAAATTTTCAAAGACCCTTTGAAAAAATACGCGATTTCCCATCAAAATTAATAATGTGTAGAACAAATTGCTTGGTTTTCAGCTTCCTTGCTCTATAAAACGCACAAACCTTAAAGAGCTTTAAGCCGTCTTGAGAAGCTTCCTGAACAGCTCAACCACTTCTTCATGCGAAGCATCACGAGGATTACCGGGAAAACAGGCGTCGTTCATGGCGTCGGTAGCCAACTGGTCCAGGTCTTCAGCCACCAGCGCTTCGCAGAAAACGGGAATACCCACATCGCCTGCGAGCTTGCGAACCTCCTGGATGGCGGCATCCGCCGCAGCCGACGCGCTCATGCCAGAAGTATCGACGCCCATCGCCTTAGCAACGTCAGCCAAACGATCTTCGGCAACCGGCTTATTGAATTCCATGGCAATGGGAAGTAACATGGCGCAGGCAACGCCGTGAGGCGTGTCGTAATGAGCCGAAAGAGTATGCGCCATGGCATGATCGATACCAAGGCCTACGTTGGAAAAGCCCATTCCCGCAATATACTGACCAAGCGCCATCTGCTCTCGGCCGATGCCAGGCTTGCCGCTTTTTGCTTCGGCTACAGAGCTGCGCAGATGGCCGGAGATAATCTCGATAGCCTTCAGATGGAACATGTCCGAAAGCTCCCATGCCGCCTTGGTTGTGTACCCCTCGATAGCATGGGTGAGCGCGTCCATGCCCGTTGCGGCAGTAAGACCCGCGGGCATAGAGGCCATCATATCTGGGTCAACGACGGCAACATCAGGGATGTCGTTGACGTCCACGCACACGAACTTGCGCACAGCATCCGGGTCGGTGATCACATAATTGATGGTCACCTCAGCGGCAGTACCAGCCGTCGTGGGGACCGCGATAGTGAAGGTGGCGTGATTCTTCGTTTCCGCAACGCCTTCCAGCGATACCACGTCCGCGAACTCAGGATTTTCGGCAATGATGCCAATTCCCTTCGCGGTATCCATAGAAGACCCGCCTCCAATTGCGATAATCGCATCCGCGCCCGAATCCTTGAACGCAGCTACGCCATCTTTGACGTTCTGGATAGTCGGGTTCGGCTTGATCTTGTCGAAGAGCACCCATGGGATGCCCGCAGCGTCAAGCTCATCGGTAACCTTTGAGACAACGCCGAACTCGACCAAGTCCGGATCAGAGCACACAAACACCTTCTTCAACCCCCGACGCAAGACCTCGCCAGGAATCTCCTTGATGGCCCCCGAACCATGATAAGAAACATTGTTCAACACAAAACGATTAGCACACATGGCCAACCCCTCCTTGAAACTATATTCCGCACCTAAGCGGAACCCCCATATAGGCAGTTTAACGCCAAAACCGAATAATTACGAACACGTTCATTTGCGCGCATTACCGCCACCCGATCGAAAGCACAATAACAACCTCAGGCGCGCTGATGAGGGATTCCTCATCAGCGCCATTGGACACACATGCAGCAATGAGCCCCTGATCGCGTAGCAACAACTCAGCTTCCGCTAGAATAAGCGCCGAAAGCAACCTGTTCCCAGCAAGGAGGCTGGCTGATGTTCGACACTTGTTGCACCCAAAGGCTATCTGGCCAAGCACGCTCCAACGAGGAAGCACTTGCCCAGATAGCACTCGATGAATCGGTGCTTGGCTTGCCCAGGCCTCGCGAGATTTACCTTTCGGACGTGCATGGCGAATACGACACGTTCCTGCACGCAACTCGAAGTGCATGCGGCGCAATCCGTGCCCTGGTGGAAGAAACCTTCACCAGCGCACTCTGCCCTCTTCCGCAGGCGGACCTGGCCGGCCTTATCTACTACCCGGAAGATAAGCTGCCCCTTTTAGCTGAAACGGCCGAAGATGCAACCGGCCTCTACAAGTCGGCCCTGATTGGGGTTGTCTCCGTGCTGGAAAAGGCTGGCCGCGAAAGCTCGCACGTATGCACGCTGAAGGCACTGCCTGCAGCCTACCGCGCACTTGCCGTGGAGCTTATTGGACTGAACTCCGAGCAGCTCGGCATAGCCGCAAACGCCATTGCTAAAGGGCCCGGCGCCGAAACCGCCCTATACGCCCTTTGCGCCGGCATTCGAGCTGTCGCTGCACCTAAGATCCACTTGATTGGAGACGTATACGACCGAGGCCCCTACCCCGACAAGATCATGGAAGAGGTTTCATCCAACCCTGCTATCGACATCCAGTGGGGCAACCACGACGTGGTGTGGATGGGCGCCGCATTGGGACAACGCGGTTGCATAGCCCATGTTGTGCGAAACTGCGCACGTTACGGCAACCTTTCCATCCTTACCGAAGCGTACGGCATCGACCTTCAGCCACTGGCAAGGTTCGCCCTGAGCGCCTACAAGGACGACCCTTGCGTGGCGTTCGGCCTTAAGGGCAACCCCGACCTGCCGGAAGAAGAGCTGCAACTGAACATCAAGATCCAGAAGGCTATGGCTATCCTGCAGTTCAAGGTGGAAGCACAGCTCATCGATGAGAATCCTTCGTTCGGCCTTGAAGATCGAAAGCTTCTGCATCGCATCGATTGGCAGAAGAACACCATCGAAGTCGATGGGATCGAGTACGCCCTTACCGACACCGTCTTCCCCACGGTAAACCACGAAGACCCCTATGCCCTCACCCCCGAGGAAGAGGATGCGATGCGCAGCCTGGAACTCGAGTTCCAGAACAGCGAGAAGCTCCAACGGCACATGAAGCTGTTCCTTGATCGGGGCAGCCTGTACAAAATCCAGAACAACGCGCTCATGTTCCACGCTTGCGTTCCGCTGAATGAGGATGGCAGCTTCAAGGAAGCGGATCTATTCGGGCAGAAGCTGAAGGGCAAAGAGCTCTTCGATGCAGTTGATGCACATGTTCGCAATGCATTCAACGCCACCGATCCTGAACAGAAGAAAAAAGGCTGCGACCTGCTGTGGTACTTATGGCTCGGTGATGCCTCACCGCTTTTCGCGAAAAGCAAGATGGCCACGTTCGAGCTGTACCTTATCGCAGAAAAAGAGGCACGCAAGGAAGTTAAGAACGCCTTCTACACGCTGTACCAAGACGCCGATACAGTAAACGCCATCTTCGAGGGCTTCGGGATGGATCCGAAACACGCCTTTATAGTTTGCGGGCATGTTCCCGTGAAGGTGAAGGATGGAGAAGACCCCATCAAGTGCGGCGGTAAGGTGGTCGTGGTTGATGGCGGCATGTCTTCCGCCTATCGCAAAACCACCGGAATCGGCGGCTTGACCTTGATCTCGGATTCGTGCGGCGTGCGCTTGAAAACTTTGCAGCCTTTCGCAGGACTGGAAGCCGCACTGCACAACAATGCGGAAATCGAAGCTGACATCGCCGTTGTACAAAGCAGCGCTTCGCTTCCTACTATCGAGGAAACCGATGAAGGGGCTGCGTTTATCCGTCGGATCAACGAGTTAAAAGGGGCCCTTTCCAACTGATTTCCCTTATCGGCGCCAAGCATCCGCTCGCCAACGGTTTGGCGAGGACGCCGAATACCCCAACGCACCGCCATGCCCCACGCACTCTTCCCCGGGCCGTGGGGCATGGTTTTTAATAGCCATTTTTATCCTCCTCGGCGCCCGTCACAAACGGCCCCTAAACGCAGAAAGGCCCGCACCCCCAGCAAGGGATGCGGGCCAGAGCCCGTGTATCGGAATCAGAGAGGATCGCCAACGGCGCACCTTTCGCGTCTGCCCGTCTTCCATCCTGCGCTCCATGCGCCTATACTAGAACACCTGTTCGTATTCAAACCTGCGAACCCGGTAGCAGCCGAAGCGAAAGGAGCCGCCATGATTTACGAAGAGGAGTTCCTGGAAGGGGTCTCTTTCGAGGAGGCCGCCCGCCGCCGCGCCATCCTGAGCGACATCCGTGCGAACGTGGAAGAGCACGGCCCCCACCAGGCGATGCCCGACCCAAGGCGGGCAACCCAGTTCATGCCCTTCGCCGCCCTTACCGGCTTCGACGAGATCCTGAAGAAGGCATTGGACGAGCAAGCGGCGTCCGTGGAATAGGTCGGGAAGCAGAGGCTATCCGAGCAGTCGCGAAAATCATCTTCGAGGTCACCGCTGCCATACCGCGCGACCTTCGACCCATCGTCCATGAAGCGGCTAAGCGCAGATAAGTCCGCCATGGCTCAGGCATGAAGATGCGCCGGGTTCTCCCAAATAGCCCTCATAGCCTCAGCATCGATCCTCTCGCCCCGCAGGTAGGCATCGAACACCTCGGCGGCAGGCAATGCCCACATGTGGATGTAGTTGCTGAAGGGCGGCTCGACCTCGCCCATGACCTTCGGGAACGAGACCCGCGCCAGCTCACGCAACCCATCGCCGGCAGTCGGCACCAGGAAGGCGTTCACCACGTAGTCGAATCCATGGTCAAGAACGAAGTCCTTGTAGGCCGATTGGTAAAGGAACTGCTTGGTTACCGACTCGAGGCCGGGTTGTCCCTGCATCTTGCCGCCGATGCACGGCACATAGTACTTGGCATCGTAGATGCAGAACGCATGCCGCCCGTTGTCATCGACGGCAAACGTGATGGTGTCGGGAATCAACGTGGCAACGGGGTCGCACTCAACGTAGGCATCGCCCCGGCGGCGTTCCCACTTCGGCGACTCGATGATGCCCAGCAGGGTGTCGCGCTTGCGCTCGGTCCATTCGCCCTTAAGGCGGAAACCGAGTTTGTCGAGCCTCATATCCAGCGCATCGCCGAACGCCGTCTTGCAAGCTTCCTCCCACAGGTGGTAGAAGCTCGTGGTGCCCAAGGCACGCACCTCATTGCGTTCAGTCATGCTCTCGCGGTTCAGAAGATAGCGCCATAGCAGGTCGAGGACGGCGATCTTCCAGTCAACGAACTGCGTCCCGCGCTCGCGCTCCAAACGGCATTCCAGAGCCTCGGCATCGCCGAACTCGTCGACCTCCTCATCGGAAAGCTCAACCTCATCGAGCGAGAGCAGGTCGCCAACATGGGCCCCAAAGAGCTCCCTCGAACATTCGGTGAGCACCGCCCGATGCAGCCGGGTGATGAAGTCGGATTCATCGCGCAGTGTCTTTCGCGTCTCGTACTCAAGGTAAACCGGCCGGCCATCGGAAAGGAACGGCAGGTGGTTGCCGATGGTCCTGTTCCAGTCGATCGCACCCGCGCCGTTAAGCTCGCGCCCTTCGACGTAATTCGAGTACACGCCGTACTCGGCATAGAGCTCCAGCAGCGCAAGCATTGCCGGCAGCTTGTCATCGGTGCGCTCGCCATCGTCGGCAAGAGCGGCAACGCTCGCCCTGCCGGCGTCCCGCTTGAGCAGCCGCATAATCTGGCGCAGCTCGTCTGGCGATGGCGGCCTGTCGCGAAAGTACTTCGGACAGGAGATGACCACCAGGTCGCCGATCATTGCCATGCCCACGAAGCTGAACTGGTAGCGCTCGTCATCAGCCGCGACTTCGCCATCGGTGCTGCCTACGCCGTAAGTGTCCTTATCGGATCGATACCGCACGATGCCGCGGGCCATAAGCTTTTCGACTGCACGCATCGTTTGCCCCATATCCATGCCGAACTCACAAGCGAGCGCGGCAACGGAATACGGCTTCAGCTCACGGACGTAGGCCTGGCGCATCGTCTTCTACTCCTCGGCAGAGTCGTCGTCATCATCGAAAACGATATGGTCGTCAAAACCATCCCCAAAAATGAGCTCGCCGTCCTTGTCAAAAGCATCGCAGACCTTCGAGTAGGTGGTCAGGTCCTTCCTAAACATCTTCGAGCGCTTGGTCTTGCCCGCGTCCTCATACAGGTACAGCAGAACCTTGTCCTTGAAAACGCTAGGGAAGCGCTCAGCAGTGAGCGCCAAGGGGTTGATGAAGAACGGCCCCAAGAGCTTGTCCTCGTTGATCTTCAGGTCGTCGCTCGCCATGAACTCGTTGATGGCATGGCGTAGCTTGTTCCACACAACCTCGCGTCCGCCGCAAGGCACCCCAATTTTGCTCAGCGACTTGCCATTGATATCGGCATTCTCGCCCTCATCGATGCCGATATAGCGGAAGTCCCAGCGGCGCTTGAACGCCGTATCCATCGGGAATACGCCCTGATCGGCGCTGTTCATGGTTGCCCAGATGTACATGTTGTCGGGGAGGGAGAGCCTGCCCGTCTCCTTGCTCAACCGCTTCTGCTCGCTTAGGAGCTTTTCCGGGTCGTCAATATGGGCATTGCTCGCGTACTCGGAAAGAAACACACCCAGGTAGTCGCGCATCTCCCTTGGAACCGCAACCTCATATTCGCTGCGCCCGTCGGCATCACGGTCCAGCAGCTGGAACACATCACCGAAGACTGCGGCAGGGTTTGCGCGGTTAATCTCCTCAACGATAAGGAGATAATTTTCGGTAGGGTTCTGCACGGCTTTTACGTACGTCTCGAGGAAAGGCCCGGGGACAAACTCATAAGAGATATACGATTCCTGCTTACTGACGGGCTTGTCGTCGTCATCCCGATATCGTGTCACCGGCTTAAAGCAACCAACAAACTGCGAGTAAGTGTAATCAGGGTAGAACGTGACGCGGTTACGATGACCCTCGTCAAAGTAGGCGTCCGCGAGTTTATTGAGCTCAAATGATTTGCCTGTTCCGGGCGCACCAAAGAAAATGAGGTTACGCGGCTCGTCCACTTGCTCCGCAATTGCGCGATTCTCCATTGCATTCCCCTCGGTGCTCTCCAGCTTGGCGTTGGCGATTTGGGTGCTGACATGAATGCGCGAGACATAAGCTTCGAGCTCCGCCTTATCAACGCCTTCAGCGATAGCTACCGTGTTCCCATTTATTGCAAGCGCGGGAAAAAGTCCCGTGCTAATGGCAGGCTTGAGAATTCTGGTCGTCCCTTGGGCTTCCTCGCCCCTGTCGACCACGTCGACCTCCAGATCGTTATCGTTTGCCATAAGTGCGTCATAGACGCCGCTTATGGCAAAAATGGTTCCTTTCTCGCCCTTGCTAGTCTTATAAAGTGCCGATTCGGAAAAGACAGAGAGCATCCGCACAAGCCTGCTCTCAACTTCCTCGTCACAAAGAACCTTACCGTTGGTGAGCCAGCATAAAAGAACATGTGCGAAAGCATCGGGGTTCGTTTCCTCTAGAACGCTCACAAGGTCGAGATTAGAGCTGAAGCGAATCGTTTTCTGGTATCTCTCTCCGCCAGTTCTCTCGGCTGTCCTGAAAAGAGAGCTGTTCGTAAAGCTCAATGTTCCCAAATGCCAAACAAGCTCAAAAGCCGAGTTAAGAGATTCCATCTGGCTCTCGAGCAGAGGATTTCCTGCTAGATATGCCCTGATTTCGTCAAGCCCGAGCACGATGCCGTGGCCATCCGCATAATCTTTGACGACCTCAATAAGATCATCGCTGATAATTCCGCCATCCTTCGAAGCGCCGCTGCTGCGTCCATAGGTGACTTCATCAGGCTTGCCATTGGCAAGCCAAAGCACCATCAGCAAAGCTATGGCGGCCTTGGGTTTTGGCAGCGACGTCTTGGTAACAAGCCTCGGATCCAGTGGCTCTGAAGGCCTATATGCTCGTGGGACAACCATGGTCAAGACCTACCTAATCGTTCTTCATATCATCCAATATACGCTCGGCAATTGCTTTCCCGAGAAGCGGCGGCACAGCATTGCCGACTTGCTTCATCTGGGAAGACTTGCTTCCGTGAAAATGGAACCAGTCGGGGAAGGACTGAATACGGGCCGCCTCTCGGGTGGTTATGGCCCGATCGAGGTACGGGTGCGTAAACTCGCCGGATGAAGGCGTGTCGTACCGTGTGGTAATCGTCTTGGCGATACCGTCCTTCTTCATTCGACACCAAGTCCCGCTATATATCGACTTCGTGTGATGCTCCTCTGGCAGCATTTCCTTGCCGCACCCAGGCGCAATCATCTTGAGTCTCTCAAGCGTGACCTTGCTGTGCCGAGTCGCAATATGGTTGCAGAGCTCAGAAGAACCGTCGCGAAGCAACTTCTGGTACTCGCTCTGGGGCGCGATCCTGTAACTTTGCTCTTCGGCACCCTCCCCGGACTCAAGATAGCTCAAGTCGCTGATAGCGTCCCAAATGGTCGTATGCATCCCATTCGGTTCCGGAAGCTCGATGGGTTTGTCGGCTCCGAGTTTTCCCAAGATACACGTGCGGTGCCTATCCTGCGGGACACCGAAGTCGGCGGCGCAGAGGACCCCACAGCTGACTGCGTACCCGATACCGCTGAAGAGCTCCACGATCTCATCCTTGAAATACCCGTTCTCAGTAGTGAGAAGGTTGGGAACGTTTTCAATAACGAAATACTGCGGCTTCACCTTCTTGACGACCTCGAAGTAATAACGAAAGAGGAAGTTCCTGGGATCGTTGATGCTCTTGCGCTTGCCCTTCTGGGAAAAGCCCTGGCAAGGCGGGCCACCGATAACCACAGCAACTTTGCCCTCGTAAGGGCCGAAAGTCTCCTCGACAGGCAGCTCGGTAATGTCCTCAACGATCATCTTGGTGTTGGGCCGATTCTTCATATAAGCATCGGCGATAGAGGGGTCGTATTCATTGGCTAGCGCGACCTCGAATCCTGCCATCTCGAAACCGAGAGATAGACCGCCGACGCCAGCGAAAAGATCTATTACGGTCGGCTTCATTTAGCTGTTAACCCCCAAGCGCTGAACGGCGATATCGAAGTAGTTCTCATCAAGCTCTATGCCGATGAACTTACGGTCCATGTTCTTTGCGGATACTCCAGAGCTTCCGCTGCCCATAAACGGGTCGAGCACGATGTCTCCTGGATCAGTAAGCGTCCTTACGAAGTAGTCCATGAGCTCGACGGGTTTCTGGGTTGGATGCTTCCCGTACTCCCTTTCGCTTTTCGGCGTGACGGAAGTTTCAAAGAAATCATGCAGCGCCTTGCCGTCATTGTTGAATGTTCCGGTCTTTGCCCCGTTTACGAAATAGACCCATGATTCGGTTGAATTGATGAAATGCAAGTTCATGTTTCTCGGCATCGGATTCAACTTGTGCCAAGCCCCAGTCGTCTTGTAGTAGAACCCGTGCTTCTGGGCCAAACTAATCAAGGTTTCAAGCTTGATAACAGCCATGAACACAATGAGTGCCCCGCCCTTGCGGACGACGCGTGCCGCTTCGCCAAAGAACCCATCCATCGACTCAGCCCAATCGTCAGCGGTAAGGTTGTCCCAGCCGGCGGCGCCGAAATAGTTCTCGCGCATCCGCTTAAGGTTGGTCGCTCGCCCTTGCATAAACAGGCCGAGATTGTATGGAGGGTCAGTCAGAAGCAAATCCACACTGTCGTCGGCAATGCCCTCCATAGAGACAAGGCAATCGCCGTTGATCAGCCTGATACCGCCCTTGTTGATTTCAGCTCTAAAGTCACGGTTCCCATCAAGGGCCGAAACAGCTGTAACGTAGTCTTTGTAGGAGGCCTTCTTGCGAGAGCAGGCGGTCGGATTATTTTGCCAATCCCTAATCGCGTCCCAATCGAATCTCCATTGCCGACCGATCTTAGTCGCGGGGAAACTACGGGTTTTGATCCAGTTGCGTATCGTTTCCGAAGTAACGTCAAAATAGGCAGCAACATCATCCATGCGCGCTAATTTGTCCTGCATGTTAAAAACCGCTCCCTGCAAATAGCCAAAAATAACACGAAATAGCGCGAATTATTATCCGTTGCATAAGATCAATTATTCATAATTTCACAACAATTCAAGAACCGCGATATTATTTCTTACCGAGTTATTGAAAGCCCTGTTCTTTCTAGCATGTCGCTTATGGAGTCCGGAATGAATAAACACCGTCTAGCACTTGGCGGAGAACTCAAAAACCCCTTTACCGGCAAGGCCGAACTAGAACTTCTTGAAACGTATTTCTTAGGAGCAATGCTGACGGGCGATGAAGCAAATTTGAGCGCTTCAAAGAACCCAAGCATGTGGCACATCACGTATCGGCTCAACAACACAAAGTCATGTCCGGACAATAAGAAAGCCATACTTGATCAAAAGAATCTAATTTCATCGCTTCTGGAACGGGCAGGGATTACGACCACGGGGGAACCCGCTGCAATCAAACCCAACCCAGCAGGCTACAGGTTCACCCTCAAGCTCCAAGATGGAATGTCGAAGGATCATTTATTCGGTTTGTGCAAAGAAATCATGGAAGCCGATGACGAGCTCTTCGCAGGGGCCTTGTTGGTCGGAGCGTACGACTGCAAAGGGCACTACGACACTAAGAATAATTATCTGGTGATGGACTGTCCCTATGACCAGGAAGCTGAAATCATAAAGGAATGCTTAGCAAGGTTTGCCATTAAAAATGTCAAGACCAACCCACCCCGTTCTCGTTCCACCTCTGAGCCAAGAAAACCACAGCTGCGGATCAAGTCAAGATACCTTGCAACTTTCATGCGTGAAATTGGTTTTGCTTGGGAATCAAAGCGGTTAAAGATAATGGGGTGTATCCCTCGAGCTAATGAGTTGCCCGCACAAGGCCGAAGTGCGTGGTACGTGCTAGGCGCGCATGGCAATAGCCATTATGGAAGGGACGCCGACGAAGATCAGCCGCTGCTGGACGTTCTAAAGCAAAACCTATCCGAAATCGATGACAAGATAGCCAACGCCGCAAAATGCCCAGATGCGCCCACAGTCAAAATGAGCGACTACGAGCATAAATCACTAGAGAGACGCTATAAGCGTGATACGAAAACCGTAAAGGAATCCCTTGTACGCTGCGGTTGGAAGTGCGAATTAGGAAGCGCTCTTGGTTCGGTGCATGAAACATTCCCTAGGCTAAAAGACGGAAAGGCATACCTAGAGCCACACCATCTTATTCCGCTGAAGGCTCGCGGCGATTTCGAATTCGAAATAGACTGCCCTGCAAATGTTGTGATGCTCTGCAGCAAGTGCCATGACGAGGTTCACTACGGTAAAAACCGTGAAAGGCTTATAACCGCATTATACGAGTCGCGTAAAAAACGACTTGAAGCCGCCGGGCTTCTTAAGACGATCAATGGGGAAACGCTCAGCGCGGAAGAGCTAATCAAAATGTACTAGCCGTTGTCCCAAAGCCATCCGACGCTAACACGAGGGCTAAACTCTATCCCGCCCCATGAAGTGGGATAATGTCGCCATTGCAACGAAACCCAAGGAGCACGCACAT
>CAVFYB010000053.1:0-11551 GCA_963626845.1 Bacteroidaceae bacterium
GCGACACCAACATGCGCATGAAGTTCAGCATCGGCGCCCGCGAGTTCATGAACCGTTGGAACGAAACCGGCCCGACGCACCACATGGCAGCTGCACTGGGCAGCCACACCGACACCATCCTGAAGGTTGCCAAGATCCTGAACGTCCCCGTAGACATCGTCTGCCGCTAAGCGTTCAACAAGCATACCGCCCATGCAAAGGGGAGCCGCACATCAGTGCGACTCCCCTTTCTTCTTGCCGTGAACAGAAAGAGGCGCGCTACTTCCCCTCGTCTATCTCCTTGAGCTGCTTTACCAGCTCGGCGCGTTTCTGGTCGCGCTCCTGGCGCACTTCGTGCATCAGCTCGACACGGCGCTGCCTGCGCTCCTGCATGGCCTGTTCCACTAAATCGTGGCGCTTATGCTGCTTTTCCAGACGATCCTTTGCCTTGGCAAGCTTACGTTGACGGCGGGCGCTCTGCGTGTCATCGGCAGCATCGGCCAACTGCGCATAGGCAAGGTGATCGGCCACGATATCGCCCATGTGCCGCGGGTCGTGCGCAACCTCGCGCGCGGTATCGACCGGGTGCACATCGGCAACGCGATAGGTGAGCTGGGCCAACAGAGGCATTGCCAGCACCGTTATGGCGCCGGCAGCCACCAGCGCCGAAGCCGTATCGCCGGACATGGCGCCTGCCGTGGTAGCCACCGAGGTAACCGCCACGATAAGGGGCAGCGCCGTGGTGCAGTACAGCGCCACACTTACCCGGTTGTGCGAAGACATGGTTCGCGTCTCCCCATCGGTGGAAAGCGACACAAATATTGGCACCGTGCGGATAAGCAGCAGGGCAACGATGAAGCCCACCAACAACGCCGGTTTGTCGAACACCGCCATAAGGTCGATCTTCGCACCGGACACCACGAAGAACAGCGGCACGAAGAAGCCGAAGGCGGAACCGTCGAGCTTGTTCTCAAGGTCATGGTTGCCCGACGGGATAACGTAGCGGAGCACGAAACCTGCGGCGAACGCGCCCAACACCGCATCGAGTTGGAACACCGCCGAAAGCGTAACGAGCGCCACCAGCAGCAGCACCGTAACGCGCATGGTGGTTTGCGAGGTGCTGTTCGCGTTCTCGGAAAGAAAGCGGTACACGCGGCTGCCGGCCTTCTTCGCCTTTGCCGGAACGACCGCCGCAATCACCGCAATGGCGGCGAATGCAAGCAGAACCACGAGGGTCTTCCACTCTGCGCGCGTAGAGAGCAGCAGCGCCATGGCGATGATGGGGCCAAGCTCACCCCAGGTACCGTAGGCAAGAACAGAATCGCCCACCTGCGTGCCTATAAGGTTGCGCTCCTTCAAAATGGGCATAAGCGTACCCAAGGCCGTGGTGCCCAGGGCAATTGCCACGGCAACGCCGCCCAAATCGCTCGGCGCATGGGCAGGCGCAACGTACGAAACCGCAGCAACGGCCCCAAAGCCCAGCGCAAGGCACACCAGCCAGGTTGCAAAACCGCGTTTCCCCTGGTGGCCTGTGATGTTCTTCGGGTCTATCTCGAAGCCGGCCAAAAGGAACAGAAACGCCAAGCCAAGCTCAGAAAGCAAGCTGATGGAATCGGAAAGCTCGATGACGCCGGCCATGTTGGGCCCCAGCAACGCGCCCGCTATCAGCAGGAACACCGTTTCAGGAATGGGCTTCTTGGGGATGGACTGCGCAACAATAGGGCAAAGTGCCGCAACCAGAACGATAACGGCAAGCGATATAAGCTCTTCGGTCATAGAGGAGTCTTCCGTGCGGGGATCAGGTTTGCCCCATTATGCCGCCTTAGCTTTTCGCCGTCCAACGAAGCAGCAGGGCGGAATTCACAATAACGATCACGCTGCCGCAGTTATGTACCAACGCCCCGCTCACCGGATCGAGCACGGCAACGAACGCCAGGATGATGGCCACGAAGTTCAGCGTCATGGCGAAGGAGAGGTTGGCCTTGATCACGCGCATGGTATGGCGGGAAAGCGCCAGTAAGTGCGGCAGGCCCGCAATGCCCCCGCTCACGATTGCGATATCGGCGGCCTCTATGGCGATATCGCTGCCCACACCGCCAACGGCAATGCCAACAAACGAACGCTTCAACGCCGGCGCATCGTTGATGCCGTCGCCCACCATGGCACAGGGGCAGCCCTGCGTTTCGCTGTCCTCGATATAGCGCAGTTTGTCTTCCGGCCGGCAGCTCGCCTCGTACCGGACAATGCCCACTTCGGCGCATACCGTGCCGGCAGCGGCTTCGTTGTCGCCGGTGATCAGCACGGTTTCCACAGGCAAGGCGTTCAGCTTCGCAACCGTTTCGCGCGATTCGGCCCGCACCGTATCCGTAAGCGCCACCAGGCCCGCAGCACTTCCGTCAACCGCAACGAATGCAAGGGTGTCGCCCTTGCCGCACAACAAGGCAAGCACCTCGCTGTCGAATTCGTCGGCTGAAACGCCCACCGCGGCCATCAACCGCTCATTTCCCACCGCAATGTCGTGACCCGCCGTCTTGGCAACCACGCCCAAGCCTGGCCGCATCTCGAAATCGTCGGGTTCGGGAACGTTGATTTCCGCTTCGTGGGCACAACGCACCACCGCCCTGCCCAAAGGATGCTCGCTGCGAAGCTCCGCCGAGGCAACCAGCGCGTACAGCTCCTCACGCGAGAAGGCCGCCTTGCCGCACGGAAGCACATCCCGTACCACCGGCTCGCCTTCGGTGATGGTGCCCGTCTTGTCGAACGCAACGCGCTTCACCTGCGCCAACCGCTCCAGCGCGTCGCCCTCCTTCACCAGGAAGCCGCGCTTGGTGGCGTTGCCTATCGCGGCAACGATGGCCGTAGGCGTTGCCAGCACCAGCGAGCACGGGCAGAACACGACCAGCACCGTAACGGCCCGCAGTATCTCGCCCGTTACCAGGTACACGCCGACCGCAGAGGCAAGCGCGCCCACAACCACCCAGGTTGCCCACTTGTCGGCCATGCGCACGATCTTCGCCTTGCCGGCATCGGCGCTCTGCACCAAGCGCGCCATGCGGCGTATGGAGCTGTCCTCGCCCACGCGCGTTGCGCGCACATCGATGGAGCCGAATTGGTTCACCGTGCCGGCAGAAACCTCGCTGCCGGGCTGCTTGTCCACCGGCATGGGCTCGCCGGTGACCGCGCTTTCGTCGATGCTGGTAGCGCCCGCCGCCACCACGCCGTCCACCGCAACCACCTCACCAGGGAGCACGCGCACCAACTGGCCCTGCTGCACCTCGTCCGCATCGATTTCCTGCTCGCTGCCGTCGGCTTCGACGATGCGAGCCCGACGCGGGGCAAGCTCCACCAAACGCTGTATGCCCTTCTGAGCGCGGGCCACGGTAAGCTCCTCCAGAAGCCCGCCCAGTTGCATGATGAGCGCCACCTCGCCCGCTGCGAACAACTCACCGATGGCGACAGCGGCAATAAGCGCCAACGAAACCAACAGGTCGGCCTTCACATCGAACTCGGTTACGATAGCGATGAACGCCTCGCAGACGATGGGCACGCCGCACAGGATAATCGCTACCCACGCCGGGTTCACCGGCAAGCTATCGCCGCATACGAAGCTCGCCACAAGGGCAAGTGCGGAAACAACCAGGAAAACGATGTCTTTCCTGGCACCGCCAAGCTCCAACAGCTTTTCCAACGGCTCGAAATAGGGTTTGAGGCTCTCCATAAATACCATACCAATCTTATGTTACCGAACTATATGTTCGGTATAATCCATTGAGTACGGCAAATACAGAAGCAAAGCAGCCCCCGTGAGCACTAGGGCACAGCAGCAATGTATTGGCGGTTACGGAACATTTGCCGGAAAACGTTCGAAAGGCTCCCATGCAAAAACAACTCGACCGCCGCCAGCGCAAGACGCGCAAGGCCATCTACGAAGCCTTCGAACAGCTGATGGGAAGCTCGCACTACAGCGCCGTTACCGTTGCGCAGATCATCGAAGAAGCGGATATCGGACGGAGCACGTTCTATGCGCATTTCGAAACCAAAGACGATTTGCTCGACCAGATGTGCCGCGAGATGTTCGACCATATCTTCGAAGGCGTGAACGAGTACTGCGTAACGCACCCCACCCTGGCAACCGAAAGCCTGGAGGGAAAGCTGGCGCACCTGCTGTACCACCTGCGCGATACGCACAGCAGCATATGCGGCAAGCTCATCCGCGAAGGGGAACCGCATTTCACCGGCTACTTCGAGTCGCAGCTAGAGGTCCTGTTCACGAAGAGCGGGCCGGGCAAACGCACCGGAATCCCCGAGGATCTGGCGTGTGTACTGTACGTGAGCTCGTTTTCCCACACCGTTTCGTGGTGGTTCGAGCAGGGCGCGAAAGACAGTCCCGAGCAGGTTGCGACTTGGTATATGAGGGGAATGAATCTGGGCAGCCCGAAAAGCGCAAAGCGCTAGCAGGGCGCCGGATTCGCAAGTCCGGTTCTGAGCTGGCGGGCGCTTCGGCAGCAGTCGTCCTGGCAGCGACCACCTCGTCATCAGCGGCTTCTGCAGCGACCGCCCCAGTCACGAATGCCGCTAAACGCGCGAACCCGCAATCTTGATGGCGCCCATCCGGGTAACGGCCGTGCCGCTGATGGCGTCGCCTTCATGGGAGCCCTCGAAGGTGAACGGCAGTGCCCCGATGAAGGGAACCTGCAGCGTGCCCGAGAAGGAAAGGCTTCCGTTCGCATCGATGGTGCCGTTCTGTATGGGGGTATCGCCGCCCAGCACGTGAAGGACGCCGGAAAGCGCCCCACCCTGCTCTTCAAGCGTCAAGGTTCCCTCTTTGACGCCGATGGGCGTGCTCACCTGCGCATGGTATGTTCCCGAAACCATAGCTCCCCCTAAACCGAAGCCTGCATGCGCGGGAAAGAACCAGGACGCCCTTCCCCGCAGCAACATAAACCGAGCCGGCTGGCCCGTTAACGCTTACAGGCAAGATGATACCCGTCCATCAGGCGAAGCAATCCGTCAAGCTAGCGGTTGTCCACCTTTTCGGGATACAGGTCGTGGTGCGACAGGCGCTCCCAGGCAACGTCCTCCCACTTGGTGCCCGGCTTGCCGTAGTTGCAGTACGGGTCGATGGAGATGCCGCCGCGTGGGGTGAACTTGCCCCACACCTCTATATACTTCGGATCCATCAGAGCAACCAGGTCTTTCATGATGATGTTCATGCAGTCCTCGTGGAAGTCGCCGTGGTTGCGGAAGCTGAACAGGTACAGCTTCAGGCTCTTGCTTTCCACCATGCGTTCACCGGGAACGTATGAGATGTAGATGGTGGCGAAGTCGGGCTGCCCGGTAATAGGGCACAGGCTGGTGAACTCGGGGCAGTTGAACTTCACGAAGTAGTCGTTGCCCGGGTGCTTGTTGATGAACGTCTCCAGCACGCTGGGGTCGTAATCGGTGGGGTATTCGGTGTGCTGGCTGCCCAGCAGCGAAATGCTTGCTTCCGCTTCGCGTTCTTTGCTCGTCATATCGGTGCTCCTATAGGGGTTGTGGCGAATGGGTTGGCTGCGCGGCTAGCGCAGAAGCGGGTCGGTGGCGCCGTTCAGCTCGAAAGCGCGCGTGCGGTCGATGCAGGTGCCGCACACGCCGCAGGGCTTTTCGCCGCCTTCGTAGCAGCTCCACGTAAGCTCATAGGGAACGCCCAGCTCAAGGCCGCGTTTCACAATGTCCGCCTTGCTCCATTGCACGAAAGGCGCTTCCATGCGAAGCTCGCCGCCCGTGCCCTCCACGATGGCGTGGTTCATGGCATCCACGAAGTCCTGCGAGCAGTCCGGGTAGGCATTGCCCGCCCAATCGTCATGGTGCGCCCCGTAGTACAGCACGCTGCAGCCCAGCGAAAGGGCCATCGAAGCGGCCGAGGAAAGGAACAGCCCGTTGCGGAACGGCACGTAGGTGCTTACCGGTTTGCCCTCGGTTTCCTGAAGCTGATCGGCGTAGCTTTCGCGCGGCACCTCCTGCGTGGAATGCCCCAGCAGCGAGCAGTTGCTGTCGGCGAAGATGGCCGCCAAGTCCAAGAAGCGCTGCTGCACGCCGTAGTGGGCGGCAACCGCCTTGGCCGATTCGATTTCCTTGTTGTGGCGCTGGCCATAACTGATGGAAAGCGCGAATACGTTGGCCGCACCGTAGCGCTCAACCGCCATGGCCAACAGCGTGGTGGAATCAATGCCACCGCTGCACAGCACCAGGGCGCGCTCAGGGGCATCGGTGCCCGTTGCCACGTTGAATCCCTTTTCGGTCAAGGCATCCTGATTACCCATGGCTATACTCCTTTTTCCTGGCCAGGCCAGATGATCTTATGAAGCTGCAGCTGCAGGCGCACACGCGAAAGGCGCTGCTCCTGCATGAAATCCACTATCTGCGACGGCTCTATGCAGCTGAACACCGGGCTGAAGAACACCTCGCACCGGCTGCACAGGTCGTGCTTCTCTATAACCTTTTGCGCACACTCCAAGTCTTCGCGCGAGGCAACGACGAACTTCACCGCATCGCCCCAACGAAGCAGGTCGTAGTTGCCGGGCAGCATTTCGGCGGTCATCCCCGAAGAGGGCATCTTGCAGTCGACGGTGAAGTGGATCCGGCAGCCGGAAACGCCCTGCCCAGCTGCCAGCTCCTCTCGCAAGGCATGGAGCGGGTCCAAGTCCACGGCGCCGTTGGTCTCTACCTCGACCACACGCTGGGCGCCAAGGCCGGCACCCCACATGTCGGATCCATACAGCGCGCGCACCAAACCGGGAAGCCCCGGTTGCAGCGTGGGCTCGCCGCCGGTAAGCGTTACGCACGCAGCGCCCGAGCCTGCGACCCATTCCAGCAGTCCAGCCGGCGTGCAGTCCTCATGAGCGCAATCACCCACGTTTGCCCAAGCCGTATCGCACCATGAGCACGCCAAGTTGCACCCAGCAAAGCGGATGAACGCCGCCAGCCTGCCGGCACGTGGCCCTTCCCCATTGACGGAAACGAAGCGCTCCACCACCGGCAAGGCGCAGCCCGCATCATCCAAACAGCAAGTTTCAGCAGGTGAAGCCACTAGTTCTCACCGTAGTAGATAGCGCAGTTGTTCGGGGTCTCGTATACCTCTACCTGAGAAACGGGCAGGTTGCGCTCGGCCAAACGGCCGTAGAAATAGCGCGCCAGGTTTTCGGCGGTGGTACGGAACGGCATCATGGAAAGCGTGAAGCCCTCTTCCTCCAAGCATGCCAGCGTCTTCGGCATAAGCGAGCCTTCTTCCACGATGAAGGAATGGTCCAGCTCTTCGGTAAGATCGCGCAGTGCATGCTTGAAGTCGCCGAAATCCAGCACCATGTCTTTATGGGTACCCTCGGTGCACAGCTGATCCTGCGCCAGGTAGGCAACCACACGCCAACGGTGGCCGTGGAGGTTCTCGCACTTGCCGTGGTAATCGGTAAGGAAATGCGCAGCGTCGAAGCTGCTCTCGGTCTTAAGGCCGTACATGTATGCTCCTTCTTGCCCGTCGCAAAACAAGGTGAAGAAGCAGCCTGCCGCAAGGGGATCTGCCGTCAGCCCAAACGTCACCAGCAACGGGAAGCTTTCCCCGCCGAAGATGGCGCCCAACGCCGCAGCGCATGCCCGCCGAGCGAACAACGCCCATGCCATGTCGCGCACCCGCATGAGCGCTACGATCCGAAGCTAGCAGAGCTGGCCCTTTACCTAGTTTTGTTTAACGACAGGAGGTTCTCGAACTGTCGGTTTCGCCAGCCTGCCCCAGGCAAACCAGCTAACCCAGTATACCCAACCCGGCCACGCTGTTCAGCACGCATTCCTCCCTATTGCGCCCTTCTCGCTCCGCGCAGGTTTTCGCCGTTTCATCTCCTACGATCGCATCCAAGCAGGTAGAATCGATAAGGGGATCGAATACGAAATGCAATTTGCACTTTCGTAATCTATAAGAGGGGGCACTGATGGAATCACGTCAGCTACATTACTTTCTGGCCATAGCCTCGTGCGAGAACATGTCGGAAGCAGCCGAGGTGCTGCACATCTCGCAGCCCGCGCTTTCAAGCGCGCTGCGCAACCTGGAAAAAGAAATAGGCCACCAGCTGTTTGACCGCGTGGGAAAGAAGCTGGTCATCAATGAAAACGGCCGCTACCTTGCCAAGCAGGCACACACCGCCTTCGCCATCCTGGACGATGCAAAGCGCACCATACAGGACAACGCGGAAAAGCAGAAGCGCACCGTGTGCTGCGGCATGAACATCCCAGTAGGCAACATCGGCGCATTGCTGGCGGGCTTCTACCAAAAGCACGGGGACATCTCCATCAGCATGGGCTACCCCACTTCCGCACAATTCAACAACCGCCCGCTGGACATGGAGCTTATCGGCTCGGCGGTGAAGCTGGAAGGCAGCAACGTTATCCCGCTTGGGCGCGAGCGCATCCTTTTGGTGATGCCGTCCAACCACCCTCTGGCCAACAAGCCCAACCTCAAGCTGGCCGATTTCAAGGACGAGCCGTTCGTGTTCACCAACCCCAGCGAAATGCGCACCATCACGGAAACGATGTGCCGTGAAGCCGGATTCACACCGAAGATCGTGATGGAAACGCAGCTGTACAGCGAGGCCCTCAGCCTGGTTGCCCATGGCATTGGCTCATGCCTGGGCGGCGAATTCGCCTGGCTGCAGAACATGCATGAGGCCTACGACTTCGTGGCGCGCGACCCTGCCGACATCCATCGCGTCCGCTACCTGTACGCACGCATCCCCGAGCACCAAACCCCCTCCGATGCCGCATGGGCGTTTATCGACTACCTGCAGGATTGCGCCGAGGGCAAGGAGTAGCGGCAAGCAAAAAAGCGCAGGCACCAAACGGTGCCTGCGCTGAAACGGTCGAACCGGACGAAGCCAAGCCGGAGCTAGTTCTCGAATTCATCCCCCGCCCCATGAACATCGCGCACGGCGATCTCTCCAGGAAGCTCCGTGCGCTCGTGCGGGCCTTCCCACAGCGTTTCGTCGATGAAGTCCAGGATCTCGTCCACCACTTCGTTCGTCTTCATGCATGCGTCACCATGCACCGCATCCTCGAAAAGCTTAAGCTTACAGCGCTTTTCGTTGCAGGTCTCGTTGATCTTGTTGCGGAACGATACCGACTGCGTGTAGGGAACCACCGGGTCCTTGATACCGTGCAGCAGGAACGCCGGCGGGAAATCGGCGGTAACGTAGTTGATAGGGCTGCCGAAGCTGGCTGCGGCGGCATTGCGCGAGCACTTGAAACCCATGATCAGGTTGTGAGGGAACACCATGCCCTCGCCCTGGTCGTTGCGGACCTCGGTGCCGCCGGTGGCATTCACCACGTCCTCTTCGGTAAGGCGGTTGCACAGGTCTACCTGGTACATGTCGGTGGGACCATAGAGGCTTACCAGGCACTGGATGGAATCGTCAACATCGGGGTTGCCCAGCTCCTTGCCCTTCATGATGGGGCGACCGTTCAGCGCGGCGATCATGTTGATGATATGGGCGCCGGCCGAATTGCCCCAGGCGGCGAACTTGTCGGTTTTCAGCTGGTACTCGGCACCGTGGGCGCGCAGGAAGCGGATGCCGGCACGCACATCGAGCAACGGCGCAGGCCACACCACGTCGGGCGCAATGCGGTAGTTGATGCAGGCAAGCGCATAGCCCTGGCTCATAACCTTGAAGGCGCCGGGCATGGTGTTCTCGCGCTTGTCGCCGCCAACCCAGCCGCCACCGTGCACGAAGAGGATCGTGGGGAACGGGCCCTCGCCTTCATCGGGAAGCCAGATGTCAAGCTTCTGACGCGGGTCGTTGCCGAACGGGATATCCAGCCAATGACGCTTGAACTGAGCCGGATCGATCTCCTTGAAAAAACTTGCCATGTTATTCCCCTTCCATTGCAAACGCGATTTTATTGAACGCGTTCAAGATTCCCTAACAAGAGATTAGGAAAGCTGCTTATAAGAGTGAAATACCTTTACTCGATATACAGCATAGGGAAATTTATAAAAGAAAGCCCCGGACCCAGGCAAGCTGTCCAGAAATCCAAGGTTTCGGATTCCCAGGAGCCTACCCGAGCCGGGGCTTTGGTCCATTTGCGAAATGCGCAGCGCTCGGGACAGAGCGTCAACAACGCAACCGCCGTGCGCCCTTCCCTATCGGGAGCCACATCGCCAAGCGCCGTCCCAACCGGGGCGGCGCCGATTGGTTATTCGGCGAACAGCTTCTCGATGCGGGCCACGCCTTCCTTGGTTGCCTCGGCATCGCCGAACGCAGAAAGGCGGATGTAGCCCTCGCCCGAAGGGCCGAAGCCGGCACCGGGCGTGGTGATGACGTTGGCCTTTTCAAGCAGCAGGGTGAACAGGTCCCACGAACCCATGCCGTTGGGAGCCTTGCACCAAACATACGGGCTGTTCACCGCGCCGAATACCTGGAAGCCGGCACGCTCAAGGCCTTCCTTGATAACGCGGGCGTTGTTGCGGTAGTAGTCCAGCGTTTCCTCGACCTGCCTTGCACCCTCTTCGGTATAGATAGCCGCCGCGCCACGCTGGATGATGTAGGAAGCGCCGTTGAACTTAGTGCACTGGCGACGGTTCCACATGGCGTTCAAGCTCTGGCCGTTGCGCACGAGCGCCTTGGGCACCACGGTGTAGCCGCAGCGTGCGCCGGTGAAGCCGGCGGTCTTCGAGAAGGAACGGAACTCGATGGCGCAGGTCTTGGCGCCTTCCACCTCGTAGATGGAATGGGGCACGTTCTCTTCCGCAATAAAGCGTTCGTAGGCGGCGTCGAACATGATGATAGAGCCGTGCTCGTTGGCGTAATCCACCCAAACCTTCAGCTGGTCGGCATTCAGCACGGTGCCGGTGGGGTTGTTGGGGCTGCACAGGTAGATGACGTCGGCAACCTCATCGGGCAAAGCGGGAACGAAATCGTTTTCAGCGGTGGTGGGCATGTAGATGATGTTCGTCCAACCCTGGGCTTCCTCGTCGTAGTCGCCCGCGCGGCCGGCCATGGCGTTGGTGTCCACGTAGACGGGATACACCGGGTCGCACACGGCAACCTTGTTGTCGATGGCAAGGATGTCGCCGATGTTGCCGCAGTCGCTCTTGGCGCCATCGGAGATGAAGATCTCGTCGTCATCGATATCGACGCCGCGGGCACGGAAGTCGTTTTCAGCAACGGCGGCACGCAGGAAGTCATAGCCCTGCTCGGGGCCGTAGCCGTGGAAATTCTCGAACGTGGCCATGTCGTCTACCGCGGCATGCATGGCCTCGATGACCGCAGGGGCAAGCGGGCGGGTTACGTCGCCGATGCCCATCTTGATCATCTTCGCCTCGGGATGCGCTGCGGTGTACTCGGCGGTACGGCGGGCGATCTCGGAAAACAGGTAGCTGCCGGGAAGCTTTGCGTAGTTCTCGTTGACGTTGGCCACGGAAATCTCCTTTGCATCAAGGGCGCAGCCTGCATGGCGGTTGCGCCCGATCGTTCGTTTCACGCGGCTTATCATACTATACGTGCCATATGTCCACCGCGTTTCGCCACCGCGCGAACATCGAACGAAAGGC
>CAVFYB010000054.1:0-11354 GCA_963626845.1 Bacteroidaceae bacterium
ACAACGCGCTCGAGGCCATCCGCATCATCGCGCTGTACATGGCGCCGTTCATGCCCCGCACCTCCGCCGAGGTGTTCCGCCGCCTGAGCCTGGGCGACATCACGTCTGTCACCGACATCGAGGCTGCCACCGCTTGGGGCCAGCTGCAGGCCGGCAGTGCCGTTTCCGTGGGCGACCCGCTGTTCCCTCGCCTGGACGCCGACGCCATCGACCTTTCCATCGAGTAGCAAAACGGGCGGACGCATGCCAACCGAAGCCCAAGATCTGTCGCTGAACGCCGCCTTCGTGGAGGAGGGGGCGTTCAGCGTTTCCTTTTTCCAGAAGCGCAAGCATCACAAGTACCGCGAGGTTGCCGCACCCGTGCTTGAGGGCCCGGTGGCCGATACGCACGCGCACCTGCAGATGCTGAAGAACCCCG
Organism: Bacteroidaceae bacterium; assembly: GCA_963626845.1. GTDB lineage: Bacteria > Actinomycetota > Coriobacteriia > Coriobacteriales > Eggerthellaceae > Anaerotardibacter. The sequence continues at coordinate 419 of CAVFYB010000054.1, forward strand.
CTGCCGAGCTGGCGAAGTGCGCCTACCACAACGTGCAGTTCATGTGCGCCATGTGCGACCCGGCCGACGGCGTAGGCGGCGATGGCGCGGGCAAAAATGCGCTGCCTGCGGGCCACGACGGCTCCCAGCCTACCTTCGAGTGCCTGGAGGAGTGGGCTGCCGGTGCGGCCACCGAGCTTCGGGCTGCTGGCCTGGGAGAATACGCTTCCCGCATTCCTGAGCTGCGTATTGCGGTGGGCGTGCACCCCCACAACGCGTGCCTGTGGGACATGCGTATGGAGCGCCTGATGCTGCGCCGCGTGGCCGACCCGCGGGTGTGCGCCTTGGGAGAGGTGGGGCTCGATTACCATTACGACCTCTCGCCGCGTGCCGCGCAGCGCGGGGTGTTCCGCCGTCAGATCCAGTTGGCCAAGCTTGCGGGGCTGCCGCTTATCCTGCACATGCGCGAGGCGCACGAGGAAGGCCTGGCCATCCTGGAGGAAGAGGGCTTCCCCGAGGGCGGCGTGCTGCTGCACTGCTTCAACCTGGACGAACAGGCGCTGGAGCCCTGGGCCCAGCACGGCTGCTTCATCGCCTACGGCGGCCCCATCACCTTCAAGAAGGCCGACGAGGTGCGTGCCGGTGCCGTGAAGGTGCCGCGCGGCCGCCTGCTCACCGAAACCGACAGCCCGTACATGACGCCCGAGCCCATGCGCGGGGTGGACTGCGGCCCGGCGCACGTGGTGTTCACCGCGCAGAAGCTGCAGGAAGTGCTGGGCTGCGAAACCGCCCAGCAGCGCGAAGAGCTGCTTGGCCGGATGTACGCCAATGCCCTGGGCCTGCTGAACCGCCAGCCCACCGAGTGGCAGCGCGCCGCGTTCGCCCGCCTGCAAGGCTAGGCTTCCATGGAGAAATGGCTCATCATCAACGGCAGCCCGCGCATCAACGGCAAGAGCGCCCGCGTGGTGCGGATGCTCACCGCTTCGCTGGAACATTCCCATCCGCAGGTAGGGCTTGAGCTGTTCGAGGTGGCAACCGCCCAGGTAGAGGGCTGCAACGGCTGCGAGTTCTGCGAGACGGCCGGAACGTGCATCTACGAAGACGACATGGTGGGCCTTTTGAGCCAGCTGGAGCAGGCCCAGCGCGTGTTGATGGTTATGCCCATCTACTTCGCCGGCGCGCCCTCGCAGGCGAAGGCGGTGCTCGACCGCGTGCAGCCGTATTTCTGGGAGTACCTGAAGCGCAAGCGTGCCGGTTTGCCGCCGGCGGAAAAGCGCCCGCTCACCCTTTTCGTGGTGGGCGACGGCGGCGACCCGCATGGCTACGATCCGCTGGTGGCAACCGTGCGCTCCAGCATGGCGTTGGCGGGCTTCGCCATCGATGAAGTGGTGCCCCTGGTGGGGCTTAAATCTATCCGCCGCGAGGATTTGGGAAAGTGGGGCGCCTGATGGGCAAGCTCTCTTATCTGGCTTCCGTTTCGGAAACCCGCGCCGTGCTCGAAGCGCACGGCCTTATGACGAAGAAGGCCCTGGGCCAGCACTTCCTTATCAACGATGGGGTGGTGGAAAAGATCTGCAACCTGGCGGAGCTTTGCCCTGAAGACTGCGTTTTGGAGGTGGGGCCGGGCATCGGCACGCTCACCGTTGCCCTGCTGCAGCGCGCCGGCAAGGTTGCCTCCATCGAGATGGATGCCGACCTGCCTGCCGTGTTGGCCGGAACCTGTGCCGAATGGGCGGACCGCTTCACGCTCATCTCGGGCGATGCGCTGGCGGTTCCGCCGGCTCAGGTGCCGTTTGCCCCGAACAAGCTGGTGTCGAACCTGCCCTACGCGGTGGCCGCCACCATCATCCTCGATTTCTTCGAGCGCTACGGGAGCCTGCAAAGCCAAACCGTGATGGTGCAGGCCGAAGTGGCCGACCGCATGTGCGCCAAGGTGGGCACCAAGAACTACGGCGCCTACACGGTGAAGCTGGGCTTGCTTGCCGAATACCATGGCCGCTTCGCCGTTTCGGAGGGCAACTTCTTCCCGCCGCCGCGCGTGAAGAGCGCCGTTATCCGCATGGACCGCCGCGCCGAGCAGCTGCCCGCGCCCCTGATGAAGGCCGCCATGACCATGGCCGATGCCGCCTTCGCCACGCGCCGCAAGACCATCTCCAACTCCATGAAAACCTACTTCGGCAATCCTGCCACCTCCGACGAGCTGATGCTTACCAACATCCCCGACGTGCTGCAGCGTGCCGGCGTGTCGGCGAAGAGCCGCGGCGAATCGCTGGAGCGCGAGGCCTTCATCGAGCTGGGACGCGCGTACCTGGAGCTCCATGGGCAGGCCTAGCAAACAGTCCACCACGCGCCGCACGCTGCATTTCTACTGGCAGGTAACGAAGAACCACAAGGGCTACTTCTTCGGCCTGATGTTCTGCACCTTCGCCTTCGTTGCGCTGCTCACCTACGGCAACCCCTACGTGATGAGCCTGATCGTTGACAAGGTGAGCCAGCAGCCCGTGGGGGCCAGCCAGGTGTTCGCCGTATACGGCCCTTATGTGGTTGCGCTCATACTCATAAACGTGCTCGGTCAGGCGGCCAGCAAGCTGCAGGACTACACGCTGTACAAACTGGAGATCGCCGCGAGCTACGACTTGGCCACCATGAGCTTCGACGCGCTGTGCAACCAGAGCATGAGCTTCCATTCCAACCGCTTCGGCGGCACGCTGGTAAGCCAGACCTCCAAGTTCATGAGCGCGTACAACCAGATAATCGAGACCATCAACTTCCCATTCATGCCGGTGCTGTGCTCCATCGTGTTCACCTGCGGGATCCTGGCGCCGCGCGTGCCGCTGTATGTGGCCATCCTCATGCTACTGCTTGTCGTGTATGCCAGCGTTTCCTACTACATGTACAAGCGCATCCTGTCGCTGAACGAAAAGGCAGCCGGCGCGCAGAACAACCTTTCGGGCGAGCTTTCCGACTCGGTGGCGAACATCCTGGCGGTGAAGACCTATGGCCGCGAGGACTACGAGCGCGGGCTGTTCGACGCCGCGAACAGGGAAGTGGTGCTGCGCGACTCCAAGCGCATGTGGGCATCCCTTACCCGCGGCATCATAACCGCGTGCATCACCGTGGTGATCATGAGCGTGGTCGCGGTGTTCATCGCCGGCGGCAACGCCTGGTTCGGCATCACGCCGGGCACGCTGGTGCTCATGTTCACCTACACCTACACCATCACCAACCAGTTCAACTTCATCAACAACGGCCTGCAGCGCTTCAACCGTGCCTTCGGCGATGCCAGCGGCATGACGGTTGTGCTGGACGAGCCGCGCCTGGTGGACGACAAGCCCGGCGCGCCCGACCTTCAGGTAACCGAGGGCGCCATCCGGTTCCAGGACATCGACTTCTACTACACCGACGGCAATGCGCGCACGCAGGTGTTCGACAAGTTTTGTTTGGATATTCCCGCAGGTCAACGCGTTGGCCTGGTGGGCATGAGCGGTGCCGGCAAGACCACTTTGACGAAGCTCCTGCTGCGCCTTTCCGATATCCAAGAGGGTTGCATCCTGGTGGACGGGCAGAACATCGCCGACTGCACGCAACAGAGCCTGCGCCGCCAGATCGCCTATGTTCCGCAAGAGGCGCTGTTGTTCCACCGCACCATCGCCGAGAACATCTCGTACGGCCGGCCCGATGCCACCATGGAAGAGGTCCGCCAAGCTGCCAAGCAGGCCAATGCGCTGGAGTTCATCGAGCGTTTGCCACAGGGGTTCCAGACGGTTACCGGCGAGCGCGGCGTGAAGCTTTCCGGCGGTCAGCGCCAGCGCATCGCCATCGCCCGCGCCCTGCTTGCCGATTGCCCGGTGCTGGTGCTGGACGAGGCCACCAGCGCGCTCGATTCCGAGAGCGAGAAGCTGGTGCAGGACGCGCTGGAAACGCTCATGCGCGGGCGCACCTGCATCGTGGTGGCGCACCGCCTTTCCACCGTTGCCAACCTCGATCGCATCGTGGTGCTGGACGGCGGCAAGGTGGTTGAAGACGGCCCGCACGCCGAGCTGGTAGAACAGGGTGGGGAATATGCCCACCTGTGGGGCAGGCAGACGGGCGCGTACCTGCAGTAGCCCCGGGGTTGCTTCGCTCTGGCTTGTTGCTGCCGACGTGTTCTGGCGTGTCCTGGTTTGCGCGTATGGACGCAAAATGTAGATTGCCCCGTAGCATTCGGCACGATGATAGACTAGCCAAGTATTTTTATGTCCAAACTCGAAAGAATGTCACTATATGGATCTCGCAAAACAGGCACAGATTATCGACAACATCCACGAAACGCTTAGCCAGTACGTTGGCCAGAAGCTGAAGGTTCGCGCCAACATGGGCCGTTCCAAGATCGTGGAAAGCGAAGGCGAGCTGAAGCAGGTTCACCCGCAGCTGTTCATCATGGAAGTGAAGCGCAAGCGCGGCACCGCTGCCCGTCAGTCCTACCAGTACGTCGATGTGCTTACCGGCATGGTGGAGCTCAGCCAGGACGGCCAGCCCATCTTCGGCGATTTCATCGAGGAAGACACGGCCGAAGAGCCCGCCGCCGCTGCGAAGATCGAGCTGTAGCCGCCAAGCGGCCGGTTCAACGGGTTTTCAAAAAATCTGTTGACGGGCTTACCGGTTCTGGTAATATAAATCCTCGCTGAAGCGATCAGCGCTTCGGGCGGTTAGCTCAGGGGGAGAGCGCCACCTTGACACGGTGGAGGTCACTGGTTCGATCCCAGTATCGCCCACCATCTATTTCAGCCTGGAAGGTGTCAACTTCCAGGCTTTTTCTTTTTCATGGCCAGCCTTGCGTTCGGCCTGGTTTGCCCTGGGTGCAGGGCAGGGAGGAAAGCGATGCATACCAACATATCCTTGCAGCAGCTGCGCTACATCATCGAGGTTGCCGAATGCGGCTCCATCAACGCCGCAAGCCAGCAGCTCTATGTTTCCCAGCCCACGCTATCCACTACCATCAAGGACACCGAGCAGGAACTGGGCATTTCCATCTTCAACCGAACGAACCGCGGCATCACCCTTACCAACGAGGGCACCGAGTTCATCGGCTATGCGCGCCAGATCTTGCAGCAGTTCGACCTGTTCGAGGCGCGCTACTCCAATTCCGGCAGCACCGCGGCGGGCAGGCTGTGCGTCTCCTCGCAGCACTACGCCTTCTGCGTGCATGCGTTCGTGGACCTGGCGGAAGAATACGACGAGGAAGAGTACAACTTCTCGCTGCGGGAAACGCGCACCGCGGAGGTTATCGAGGACGTGAAGGAGTTCCGCTCCGAGATCGGCGTGCTGTACCTTTCCGAGTTCAACCGCAAGGTGCTTACGAAGGCCTTCACCGACGCGGGCCTTACCTTCACCCCGCTGTTCGAGGCGCACCCGCACGTGTTCGTGGGCCTGAACCACCCGCTTGCCGGCCGCGCCAGCCTGAAGCCCGAAGACCTGCAGGGCTACCCGCGCTACTCCTTCGAGCAGGGGACGAACAACTCGTTCTTCTTCTCGGAAGAGCCGCTTTCGCACCTGCCGCACAAGCAGAACATCACCTACTACGACCGCGGCACGCTCACCATCCTACTGAACCGCCACAACGGCTACACTATTTCCACCGGCGTGCTTTCCGGGGAAATGGCCGAAGACGTTCGCGCCATCCCGCTGGAGGTGGATGAGACCATGACGGTTGGCTACCTGTACCACGCCGAGCGCCCGTTCTCTCCCTTGGCGCAGCGCTACATCGAGAAGCTGCGTGCCTACATCGAGGACAACCCCACGGTTACCACCTACTATCCGGTGAGCTAGCCAGCGCTTGGAGCCGGTCTTTCGCCTATTTCGAGAAGGATAATGTGGCGGATGGATTGAATTGCGCGATATTCTTCCGTTCACCGATACGATCCTGCCGCTCCCGTGTTGAAAAGCTGTGCTCAAACTATACTTTGCACTGTTGTGTCTGCCCTCACCGATTGGGGGCAGTTTTCATTCTATTGTTGAATATCCCTTATTATTGGGTACTAGGACAAAGAGCCGTTTGGCGCGCTGGCTGCATGGAGAGCCCACTTGCAAAGGCAGTGCAGCGGGCCGGCGGAAGAAGGAAGGGAGGAGCGTTGGCAACGCTGTCAGTTGAGCCCCGATCTGCCGCCGACGCAAAGATCGAATCCTACCTCGCGCGCTTCGAGCGCAGGGTGGAAGCCACACCGCCGGGTCAGTGCCCCTTGGCATTCCAGGCATCGTTTTTGGAAGCAGGCGCGCTGCAGACCTGCGGCAAGTGCGTTCCCTGCCGCGACGGCCTGCCCAAGCTCGCCGAGATGATGCGCTCCCTCTCGGAGTGCCGCGCAACCGCCGAAACCGTGGAAACCATGCGCACGCTGGCGCAGATGATCCGCGACACGTCCGACTGCGCCATCGGCTACGAGGCCGCCCAGGCCGCGCTCGATGCCATGGAAACCTTCGCTTCCGAAATCGAAGAGCATGTTTCCAACCATGCCTGCAGCGCCGGCATGGGCCAGAGTGTTCCGTGCGAGACCATGTGTCCCGCCCACGTGAATGTTCCCGCCTATATCGCCATGGTGGGCGAAGGCGACTACTCCGGTGCGGTCCAGATGATCCGCAAGGACAATCCGTTCCCCACCGCCTGCGCGCTTGTTTGCGAGCATCCGTGCGAAAAGCGCTGCCGCCGCATCCTCATCGATGCGCCGCTGAACATCCGCGGCATCAAGAAGTTCGCGGTGGACAACGCCGCCGCAGACAAGGTGCCTACCCCCAAGCGCCTTCCCGACACGGGCAAGCGCATCGCCGTTATCGGCGGCGGTCCTTCCGGCCTTACCTGCGCCTACTTCAGCGCCCTGATGGGACACAAGGTAACGGTGTTCGAGATGCACCGCGCCATGGGCGGCATGATGCGTTACGGCATCCCTGCCTACCGCTTCCCGCGCCAGCGTCTGGACGAGGATATCAACGCCATCCTCTCGGTGGGCAACATCGAAGTCGAGTACAACACGTATGTTGACGAAGCCGCCATGCGCCGCATCGCCGACGAGTACGATGCCGTCTACGTTGCCATCGGCGCCCATACCGGCAAGACGCTGCGCCTGGACAACTCCGATGCCGAGGGCGTTTACAGCGCCGTCGAGCTGCTGGGCCAGATCGGCGACGACGACTACCCCGACTTCACCGGCAAGGACGTGGTGGTTATCGGCGGCGGCAACGTTGCCATGGACTGCGCCCGCACCTCGGTGCGCGCCGGCGCCGCTTCGGTGACCGTTGCCTACCGTCGCCGTCAGGCCGACATGACCGCCTTGGACGAGGAAATCGAATCGGCCGTTGCCGAAGGCGTGGAGATGGCCATCCTGGAGGCACCGGCTTCCGTGGAGGTGAACGAGGCGGGGCATTGCACCGCGCTCATCACCCAGCCGCAGATGATCGGCCCGGTGAAGGGCGGCCGTCCGGCTCCGGTTACCGCTTCCAAGCCCGAGCGCCGCATCCCCGCCGACGTGATCCTTATCGCGGTTGGCCAGGACATCGTCTCCGAGCCCTTCGCTGCGTTCGGCATGGAAACCAACTGGGGCAAGTTCGTTGCCAATGGCGAGCTTGAATCGCCGGGGCTCCCCGGTGTGTTCGTCGGCGGCGACTGCCAAAGCGGCCCCTCCACCGTTATCAAGGCCATCGGCGCCGGCAAGGTTGCCGCCCGCAACATCGACGAGTACCTGGGCTTCCACCATACACTCAACATCGACGTGGAAGCTCCCGTTCCCGTTCAGAACGACCGCACCCCGAAGGGGCGTGTGGAGATCGCCGAGCGTCCTGCCCGCGAGCGCAAGTGCGACTACGAGGGCGTGGAGCTGGGCATGAGCCTGGAAGAGGCAAAGCAGGAATGCGGCCGCTGCCTGAGGTGCGATCACTTCGGCGCCGGCGTTCAGGTAGGGGGCAGGGTTCAGTATGTCTAGCCCCCAAACGCTCGCTGCGCCCCGCTGCGCCGCCAAGACCGTTGCGCTTACCCTGAACGGCAAGCAGGTAACCGCCCCCGAAGGCGCTACCATCCTGGAAGCGGCAGAGCTCGCCGGGGTCCATATCCCCACGCTCTGTTACTTGAAGGAGCGCAACGACATCGCCTCGTGCCGCATCTGCGTGGTTGAGGTTGAAGGCTTGGAAAGCCCGGTGCCGGCATGCTCTACGCCTGTGCGCGATGGCATGGTGGTGGTGACCGAGTCCGAGCGCATCAAGGGCTACCGCCAAATTGCCATGGACCTCATCCTTTCCGACCATGGCCTGAACACCACCAACCACTGCCTTTCCTGCAAGAAGAACGGCGGCTGCGAGCTGCAGTCCGTCGCTCGCGAGCTGGGCGTTATGGAGCCCACGTTCGGCGAGCAGACAGCTCACAAGCCCGTCTTCGACTCCAACCCGTTCATCAGCTTCGACCCCAACCTGTGCATCCGCTGCCAGCGTTGCGTGGGCGCCTGCAACAACGCAACGGGCAACCATACCCTGCACGCTTCCAAGCGCGGCCTGCGCACTTCCATCGAGGCCCCGTTCGGCCCCGATTGGAAATCCACCCATTGCGAGTCGTGCGGCAACTGCGTTCAGGCGTGCCCCACCGGTGCGCTTACCATGAAGCGCCGATCGGAGTACCGTGAATGGGAGGTAGAGCGTGTGCTTACCACGTGCCCCCATTGCGCTACGGGCTGCCAGTACAACCTCGTTGTGAAGAACGGCAAAATCGTGGACACCGAAGCGGTGGACGGCCCTTCCAACCACGGCTTGCTGTGCGTTAAGGGTCGCAGCGGCTGCTTCGATTTCGTGCACTCGTCTGAGCGCCTTACCACGCCGCTGGTGCGCAACCCCGAATCCGGCCAGCTCGAGCCTGCCTCTTGGGACGATGCGCTGAACCTGGTGGCATCGAAGATGGGTGCCTTGCGTGACGAGTTCGGCGGCCAGGCGCTTGCCGCCTTCGCATGCGCGCGTTCGGCCAACGAAGACATCTACATGCTGCAGAAGATGGCGCGCACGGTGTTCAAAACCAACAACATCGACAACTGCGCCCGCGTGTGCCACGGCCCTTCCGTTGCCGGCCTTGCCCAAACCCTGGGCTCCGGCGCCATGACCAACCCCATCACCGACATCGCACAGAACGCTGAGGTCATCATGTTGGTGGGCTCCAACCCCGAGGAAGCGCACCCCGTGTTCGGCATGCAGATCCGCGAAGCGGTGGAAAACGGCACGAAGCTCATCGTGGTGGACCCGCGCGATATCGGCCTCACCAAGCTTGCCGATGTGCACCTGAAGCTGAAGCCCGGCACCAACGTGGCGTTCTCGAACGGCATCGCCCGCGTGCTCATCCACGAGGGGCTTATCGACGAGGAGTTCATCGCCACCCGTTCCGAGGGCTTCGAAGGCTTCAAGGAGATGGTGGAGAAGTACACCCCCGAATACGTTGCCGAGATCTGCGAGATCAACCCTGAAGACCTTATCTTTGCGGCACGGCTCTACGGCCAGGCCAATGCGGCGGCCGTCGTGTACTGCCTGGGTGTTACCGAGCATACCAGCGGCACCGAAGGCGTTATGTCGCTTTCGAACCTGGCCATGATCACGGGCAACTTCGGCAAGCCCGGCTGCGGCGTGAACCCGGTTCGCGGCCAGAACAACGTTCAGGGTGCCTGCGACATGGGCGCCACTCCGGCCGATTTCCCCGGCTATCAGAAGCTCGCCAACGCCGAGGTGATGGAGCGCTTCGAGAAGCATTGGGGCGTGGAGATCCCCAAGTGGAAGGGAACCTATGCCACCGAGTGCTTCCCCAAGATGATCTCGGGCGACATCAAGGGCCTGTTCATCTTCGGCGAAGACCCGGTTCGCACCGATCCGGACACCCATCACGTTATCAAGGCGCTGGAATCGCTGGACTTCCTGGTGGTGGACGACCTGTTCCTTACCGAAACGGCCAAGTACGCCGATGTTGTGTTGCCCGGCCGCAGCTATGCGGAGAAGGAGGGCACGTTCAGCAACACCGAGCGCCGCGTCCAGCGCATCCGCACGGCGGTTACCATCCCGGGCACGCGCCTGGACACCGATATCTTCATCGACATCATGAACCGCATGGGCTATGAGCAGCCGCAGCTGACCAGCGCCCAGATCATGGACGAGATCGCCGAGCTCACCCCGAGCTTCCACGGCATCAGCCACGAGCGCTTGGATTCCGCGGAGGTAGCGGGCCGGGGCCTGTGTTGGCCCTGTTTGGACAAGGACCATCCGGGCACGCCCATCATGCATGTGGGCAAGTTCAGCCGCGGCCTGGGCATCTACTCCCTGGCCGAGTACATCCCGGCTGCCGAGCTTCCCGACGGGGAGTACCCGCTGATGCTTACCACCGGGCGCATCCTGTATCACTACAACGCCACGGCCATGACCGACAAGACGCCGGGCCTGAATGAGATCTGCGGCAGCTCGTTTATCGAGATCAACGATGAAGATGCCAGCAATCTGGGTATCGCCGACGGCGAGAAGGTGCGTGTGGAAAGCCGCCGCGGGCAGATCGAGACCACCGCGCGCGTTTCAGGCAAGACCAACCCGGGCCAAACCTGGATGCCGTTCCACTTCCAGGACGGCAATGCCAACTGGCTTACCAGCGATGGCTTGGACCGCATCTGCTCAACGCCGGAATACAAGGTGTGTGCAGTAAGGGTCGCCAAGATCGCCTAGCGTTTGCTTCAAGCGCTTTCAGGGGCAAGGAATTTTCCTTGCCCCCCTTTTTTTGATGCGCTGGGGTAGGCGGGCGATGTGCGGTTGGCGCTAGGTAGGTACTGCTGCCGGCGCGGCCGCATACGGTAGCTTTAGCGCTTGAACAGGGTTTCTGCGAGGGAGCACCATTTGTCGGCGGCGCATACCAGCCAGGCTTCCTTGCTTTTGGGCACGCGGTTGGGCGGCAGCGGCCACATGTGCGCTTCGATGATGTTGCGCT
>CAVFYB010000055.1:0-11151 GCA_963626845.1 Bacteroidaceae bacterium
CTACGCCAACGACGTTATCCCGGCAATGGAGGCTCTCCGCGCCGAGATCGACGCCTTGGAAGTTGTTGTGGAACGCGACTACTGGCCTGTTCCCACCTACAACGACATCCTGTTCTACGCATAAGCTGAACGCGAAACAGCAATCGTTCAAGGAAGCCGACCTTCGGGTCGGCTTCCTTATTGTTTGGAGCCAGGTGCGCGGCTCTGTTTCCTGCTCGTGTGGAATCCACATCCGGCAACCATTGTTCGCCGCATCGCAACTTTTGTAAGGGAAGCGTAACTTAAGCCACAAGTGTGGTGAAACAATCGTGAAATAAGGGACATTCGACTTCCCGGGCGCGTAAGATGGGCATGAGAGAAGTTCCCGAAACCACAAGGGGTTGTTTACGTTATGTCGAGCGCAAAGGCGTCTGACAAGCAGATTGTGAACAAGGCAACGGAGCAGTATCGCCTTTTCGAAATGGCCAGCCAGCCGTTGTTCAAGAAATACGAGGCCGCCATCCGCGAGATGCGCACCCGCTTCGAAATCCTAGATGCCGACCTGGAATATCGCCTCAGCCGCAATCCGATTCACCATATAGAATCGCGCGTGAAGGCGCCGAAGAGCGTCTACGACAAGCTGAAGCGCTATGGCGTGCCGGTAACGGTGCGCTCCATGGAAGAGAACATCATGGACATTGCCGGCATGCGCGTCATCGTTTCATACATCGACGATGTTCGTGCGTTGGTGAAGGTGCTTTCCCTTCAAGACGACCTGCAAATCGTGAAGGTGAAGGACTACATCACCAACCCCAAGCCCAACGGGTACCGCAGCCTGCACATCATCGTTAAGGTGCCGGTGTATTTTCTGGATCGCAAGCAGTACGTCCCGGTAGAGATCCAGCTGCGTACCATCGCCATGGACTTCTGGGCTTCGCTGGAGCACACGCTGAAGTATAAGCAGGATGCCAAGGTTGAGGGTATCGATATGTTCGACGAGCTGAAGGACTGTTCCGACATCATCCAAGACGTTGAACGGCGTATGCAGATACTTATGCATGCGGTGGAAACCTCCGATGTTGAGGAGGCTGCCAATAGCCGCCGCCGCCAACTCGAAGAGCGCGAACGGGCCGTAGCCGGCGAATAGCCCCGGCCGCAGGGTCGACTGCGCCGGCTTCGTTCCGATGTCTTCCGCGCGCCCGAGCGACGGGTTTCCTACCGCTTACGGCGTGCTGCTGCCCAGTTGCTTGCTTTTCGTGGTGAACTGCGCCACTCCAGCGCATTGGAGTAAAATAATCCCTTGAAAAATTCCCCCGTGCGAATCGCCTGCGTCTTGGGCGCTTGCGCATCCGCCGGCCGGAGCTTGCAAGCAACCCGAAAGGAAGACCAATGGCTGACGTGACACCTGTGGATTACATCTGGAAGAACGGCGAAGCTGTGCCGTGGGAGCAGGCCACCACGCACGTCCTTACCCATGCGCTCCACTATGGTTCCGGCGTTTTCGAGGGCATCCGCTGCTACCACAACGAAGACACCGACGAAGCCGTTATCTTCCGCCTTCGCGACCATATGGAGCGCCTGCACCGCAGCGCCCAGATCGCCATGATCGACCTGCCCTATTCGGTAGACGAGCTGTGCGAAGCCACGGTGGACATCATCAAGAAGAACAACCTGAAGTCCTGCTACATCCGTCCATTGGCCTACTACGGCTACGGCCAGATGGGCGTCGATCCTACGGGCGCTCCCGTCGATGTGATCATCGCGGTGTGGCCGTGGGGTGCCTACATGGGCGAAGATGCGCTGAAGAACGGCATCACCATGGGCGTTTCCTCTTGGCGCCAGCGCTCTTTCAACGCCATCCCGCCTGCCGTGAAGTCCTCCGCTTCCTACATGAACTCCATCCTGGCGAAGCTCGAGGCCAAGAGCCATGGCTATGCCGAGGCCGTTATGCTCAATGAGCAGGGCTATGTGTGCGAGGGCACGGGCGAGAACCTGTTCGTGGTGCGCAACGGTATCGTTTCCACGCCGCCGCTGTCCGACGGCCTGCTTGAGGGCATCACCCGCGACACCATCCTTACGCTGTGCTGCGACATGGACATCCCGGCAATCGAGGAGTCTCTTACCCGTTCTGACCTCTACATCGCCGACGAGATGTTCCTTACCGGTTCCGCGGCAGAGCTTACGCCCGTCGCCAGCGTGGACGAGCGCAAGATCGGCGGCATGGGCCCGGTAACCGAGCAGCTGCAGAAGCGCTACTTCGACGTTGCCTACGGCAAGGTTCCCGAGTACGAGGATTGGATCACCCGCGTAAAGTAACCCCCTATGGGCTAGTGAACATTGAAATCGAGCCGCATTTCCGGGCGCTGCCTGGGTGCGGCTCGATTGCTGAAAAGGGCTGCCGCAGGCTTCACCCTGAAGCGGCAGCAAGCAACGCCGGGGCGCCCGGCCGCAGGGAATGGAAGGTGGATATGGTTGAGATCAGGACGAAAGAGGTAGACGACCTGCTCGAGGTGCTTGCGGGCCTTACTGATCCCGACGAAGTGTTCGCCCTTCTGGAAGACCTGTTCACGGTGCGGGAGATCAAGGACACCTCCCAGCGCCTTGATGTGGCGCGCATGCTGCGCGATGGCAGCTCGTACGCCGTGATAGAGAAGGCGACCGGGGCATCGGCTACCACCATCGCCCGCGTGTCGAAGGCGCTGAACTACGGCGCAGGCGGCTACCAGTGCGCATTCAAGGTGCTGGACGCTAGGGACGCCGCCGAGAGGCGGCAGGCCTCGGACGAGTAGCCGGGGCGCGCAGCCGCAACCGCAATCGCATTTGCACCTGCAAAGGGTATTTCACGGAAAGGAACAGCAGCCATGGGCTCTGTGCTGGCATTCGCCAAACGAAAGAACGTCGAGGTTTCGGTTCAGCGTTATCTCATCGATGCGCTGGGCGCTATGGCGCAAGGTCTGTTCGCTTCGCTGCTTATGGGCACCATCCTTTCCACCATCGGCCAACAGGCTGGCATAGAGGTGCTGGTTCAGGTGGGAGACTTTGCGAAGGCGGCAGCGGGGCCGGCCATGGCCGTTTCCATCGGCTTCGCGCTTAAGGCTCCTTCGCTGGTGCTGTTCTCTCTGGTGGCAGTGGGTTCTGTCGCCAACACGCTCGGCGGGGCCGGCGGGCCGCTTGCGGTTCTGGTGGTTGCAATTGTTGCCAGCGAATGCGGAAAGCTGGTATCGGGTGAAACCAAGATAGATATCCTGGTAACGCCCTCGGTCACCATCTTGGTTGGCTGCGTGCTTTCCATGGCCTGTGCCCCCAGCATCGGGGCGGGCGCCACGGCGGTTGGCTCTCTTATCATGTGGGCAACCGACCTGCAGCCGTTCTTTATGGGCATCCTGGTTTCCGCTTTGGTGGGTATTGCGCTTACCCTGCCTATCTCGTCTGCGGCAATCTGCGCCGCACTGAGCCTCACTGGGCTTGCCGGCGGCGCGGCCGTTGCGGGCTGCTGCGCCCAGATGGTGGGTTTTGCCGTTATGAGCTTCAAGGAAAACCGCTGGGGAGGCCTGATTTCCCAGGGCTTGGGCACATCCATGCTGCAGATGGGCAACATCGTGCGCAACCCCCGCATCTGGATCCCACCCACGCTGGCTTCTATGATTACCGGCCCCATTGCAACCTGTCTGTTCCAGCTTAAGATGAACGGCCCGGCCATTTCTTCGGGTATGGGCACATGCGGTCTGGTTGGCCCCATCGGTGTGTACACCGGCTGGGTGGCCGACGTTGCCTCGGGTGCTATGACGTCCATCACGGCTATGGACTGGGCAGGGCTGGTGCTTATCTGCTTCGTACTTCCGGCTGTGCTCACCTACGTGTTCGGCCAGGTCCTGCGCAAGATCGGTTGGATTCGCGAAGGCGATCTGAAGCTGGAATCTGCCGACGAGATGGTGAAGGCGGAAAGCTAGGCCATGGAACGGGCCCCGGAAAACGCAAAGGAGCGCACCCCGCGAACCCGCATCGCCTTGGTGGTGCTGGTGGTTGCTGCGCTGCTGCTTGCCGGTGTTTGCCTGGTGGGCCATTTCGTTTCGAAGAGCGCCGCAAAGAGTTTTTCCCTGGTTTCGTCCGGCAGGCTTACCGTTGCCATGTCGGTGGATTTCCCGCCGTTCGAGCAGTACGACGATAATGGCGACCCCACTGGTTACGATGTTGCCGTGGCGCAAGAGGTGGCAGCACGCTTGGGCCTGGAGTGCCAGATCGTGGACGTGCCGTTCGGCAGCATCGTTAACGGCGTGGGGAAGGGTGAGAAGTACGACGTGGGTGTTTCCGCCATCAGCATCAACCCCGATCGTTCCAGCATCGTTGACTTCAGTAGTCCCTACTACATCTCCGACCAGGCCGTTGTGTGCAAGAAGGGCGCGTTCGACAAGGTGAGCCAGCTGAAGAGGCTCAACGTTGCTGCCCAGATGGGCTCTACCGCGTGCAACTACGCAGCGGCGAACATCAACGACCACGTTCTGCCTTGTGGGAGCCTCGAGGCATGTTTCGCGGCTATGGATCAGGGCACGGTAAGCGCCGTGGTGGCCGATGCTCCTGCGGCCCGCTACCTTATCAGCACGAAGTACCCGCAGTACTCCATCCTGGAAACTGTGGCCGCCGGCGAAAAGTACAGCTTCGCCGTGAACAAGGGCAACCGTAAGCTCACTGAAGCCATCAACGAGGTTCTGGACGAAATGACCCAAGACGGTACGCTCGAAGCGCTGCAGAAGCAGTACGGGCTCTAGCTTCCGCGTTTCAGCATTGGCCGGGACCTTCTGTTGGCAAAGTCAGTGAGCTGTGCCGCCAGGGCCCCGCGCAACGTCGACCCTTCCGCCGTTCGGAGAGAACGGCGGAGCCCAAACTACTTATGGTAAGGCTCGTTGCGAATGATCTTGAACGCGCGGTAGATCTGCTCTACCAGCACCACGCGCGCCAGGTTGTGCGGCATGGTGATGGGTCCGAAGCTGATGCGCTCGGTTGCGCGCTCGCGCACTTCGCGGGTAACCCCGTCGCTGCCGCCGATGATGAAGCTGATGTGCGAATCGCTGCCCAGCGCGTAGGCGTCGATCTTCTTCGCCAGCCCTTCGCTGGAAGTTTCCTTTCCACGGATGTCCATCAGCAGCACTGGCCCGCGCTCGGGCAGGGCGGCCAGCAGCGCGGCGGCTTCCTTGTTGGGGTTCGAATCGGGCAGTTCGCGCACCTCCACCTTGGCGTAGGCGCCCAGGCGTTTCAGATATTCCGCCACGGCGTCTTTCCAGAACTGTTCCTTCAGCTTGCCCACGGCAAATATGGTGATGCGCAGCATGCGCCCCTCCCGTCTGGCGGGCGTTACCCGTCGGAAAAGAAATGATGCTAGATTACTTGTTCGCACGGTATCATATCGATCGAATGAAGGCGCGCCCGCGGCGCGCATCCGCGAAACCAGCAAGTAGGAAGCGAGCGCTATGTCACTCCCCGCATCTGACCTGAACAAGAAGGCCGACGGCCGCACCACCATGGAGCTGGGCAAGGTTCTGCCCCGCACCGCCGAAGTGAAGGACAACCACCTGTTCATCGGTGGGTGCGACATGGTAGAGGTTGCCAAGGAATTCGGCACCGCCCTGTACGTGTTCGACCAGGCCGACATCGAGGCACGCATGGATGAGTACGTCCAATCGTTCAAGAAGTACTACGGCGAAAAGGCCCAGGTGGCCTACGCTTCGAAGGCCTTCCAGAACCGTGCTATCGTGCGCCTGGCCAACGAGCACGGCATGTGCCTGGACGTTTCCGGCGGCGGCGAGCTTGCCCTTGCCTTGGCGGCGGGCTTCCCGGCCAAGCGCGTTATCGTGCACGGCAACAACAAAACGCCCCAGGAACTGCGCGAGGCCATCGAAGCGGGCGTGGGCTGCATCGTCATCGACTCCCGTATCGAGCTGTACCGCATCTCCGAGATCGCCCAGGAGCTGGGCGTGGTGCAGGACATCTACATGCGCATCACCCCGGGCGTGGAAGCCGACACGCACGAGTTCATCCGCACCGGCTGCGAGGATTCCAAGTTCGGCTTCACCATGCGCGAGGACTTCGCCTTCACCTGCGTGAAGAACGCCATCGAAACCCCGGGCGTGCGCCTTACGGGCCTGCACTGCCACATCGGTTCGCAGATCTTCGCGCTGCACTCTTTCCGTGAGGCCATCGAGGTCATGATCCAGTTCATCAAGCGCATCAACGACGAGTACCACTACGAGATCGAGGGTTTGGACCTGGGCGGTGGCTTGGGTATTGCCTATGTGGCTGAAGAAGAGCCGCCCACCATCGAAAGCTTCGCGAAGCTCACCTGTACTGCCGTGAAGGAGCTGTGCGCCGAGTACGGCGTTGCCGAGCCGCGCATCGCCGTTGAGCCCGGCCGCTCCATCGCCGCAACCCCGGGTGTTACCCTGTACACCGTGGGCATCTTGAAAACGCTGCCCGGCATCCGCAACATCGTGGCCATCGACGGTGGCATGTCCGACAACATCCGCACGGCGCTCTACGGCGCCGATTACGAGCCTGTTATCGCCAACAAGGCGGCCGAGCCGCGCACCAAGGTGGTAACGCTGGTGGGCAAGCACTGCGAGTCGGGCGATGCGGTTGCGGCCAACGCCTCTATCCAGAACCCCGACTTGGGCGACATCGTGTGCATGTTCGGCACGGGCGCGTACTGCCATTCCATGAGCAGTCGCTACAACGGGCAGCCCCGCCCCGGCGTGGTGTTCGTGAAGGACGGCAAGGCCCGCCTGGTTAGCCGCCGCGAAAGCTACGCCGACCTGATGGCGTGCGACTGCGACTAGCCTTCGAGTTGTGCAAGTCAGCACCTGTTCATGATCAATTAGCGCTCTTGCCGATTGCAATGGTTGGCAAGGGCGCTTTGCTTATACAATGGGCTGATACAGATTAGCGCGGGGCGGTTCATTGACGCCTCGGTTCGGCGGAAAGGAATGGGTATGTCTGTCAAGATTGGCTTGGTTGGAACGGGCACGGTTGGCGGCGGATGCCTTGACATCCTGAAGAACCACCAAAGCGATTTCAAGCGCCACTTCGGCATCGACTTGGAGTTGGTGCGCGTGTGCTCCCGCCGCCCCGATGTTGCCCAGGCGCACGGCTTGGCGGATATCTTCACCACCGACTTCAATGAGGTTATCAACGACCCTGAGGTAGACCTGGTAATCGAGCTTATCGGCGGCACGGGCATTGCCAAGGACGTTATCGTCGGCGCGCTGAAGAACGGCAAGGCCGTGGTTACGGCCAACAAGGCGCTTATGGCTTCCGCTGGCGAAGAGATCATGGGCTTGGCCGAGGCCAACGGCTTGGAAATCGCCTTCGAGGCCAGTGTCGGCGGCGCCATCCCCATCATCGACCCGCTGAAGCATTCGCTTATCGCCAACCGCATCGATTCCATCATGGGCATTGTGAACGGCACCACTAACTACATGCTTACCCGCATGGACGAAGACAAGATGGCCTATGAAGAGGTGTTGGCTGAGGCCCAGGCCAAGGGCTACGCTGAGGCCGATCCCACGGCTGATGTGGACGGCCTGGACGCCGCCGCGAAGATTGCCATCCTAGCTTCTATCGCCTTCAATTCGCGCGTCACTATGGACCAGGTGTACGCCGAGGGCATCCGCCGTATCTCGCCGGTGGACCTTACTATGGCCCATGAAATGGGCTATGCCGTGAAACTGCTGGCGCATGCCTACCGCACCGATGCGGGCATCGACGTGCGCGTGCACCCCACCATGATCCCCGAATCGCACCAGCTGGCCATGGTAAACGGCGTCTTCAATGCTATCTATACCGTGGGCGATGCCGCAGGCGAGAGCATGTTCTTCGGCGAGGGCGCAGGCGCCGGTCCGGCAGCAAGCGCCGTTATGGGTGATGTGCTTGAGGTCGCCCGCCATATCCAGATGGGTATCAAGCCCATTGTTGGCTGCACCTGCACCGACAAGCTGCCCATCCTTTCCATCGAGGACTTGAAGACCAAGTACTACATCCGCTTCATCGTGGCCGACCGCAGCGGGGTGCTGGCTTCCGCGGCCGACATCTTCGCCAAGTACGACGTGTCGGTGAAGACGGTTACCCAGCGCGGCAACGCCGCCCGCGACGACGTGGATCTGGTGTTCGTCACCCATACGGCCGAAGAGCGCAACGTGCGCAAGGCCATCGACGACATCCTGGAGCTCGACGGCGTGGTTACCGGCGGCTTCCCCAGCGTGATTCGCGTGCAAGACTAATTGCTGGCGCGCGGGGCCGGGGCCCCTGGAGATGTTCAGGGGTTCCCGTTCCGCTGTTCAACGAAGAAAGGCTGCCTAAGGCAGCCTTTCTTGTTTCATGCGCTCACTGCTTCATGCTTTTGATTAAGATTCGCTTCGCGAATCGGGCAGGAACGGTTTTCAGAGAACCCCTTCGCGCCTCCAGGGGCCTCGTGCGCCGAGGGGAGTCCTCGGCGAATCATGCCGGTGAATCCTTTAGGGTGCTTTTATGCCCTGCGGCCGATGGTGGAGAGGTCGTAGGGGGTGCTCTGGTACACGTAGTAGTTCAGCCAGTTCGTGTACAGAAGCTGGGCAGTGGCGCGCCAGTTCGACACGGGCTGCTGCGTGGGGTCGTCGTTGGGGAAGTAGTGCTTCGGCATATCGGGGTTCAGGCCCTTTTCCGTGTCGCGATGGAACTCGCTGGCGAGCGTTTCCGTGTCGTACTCGGGGTGGCCGAACACGAAGAAGTGGCGGCTGTCGGTGCTTTTGGCGATGAACACACCCGCCTCCTCCGAAGTGGAGATCAGCTCCAGCTCCGGGACCTTCTCGATGTCTTCGGCGTGGACTTCCGTCCAACGAGAGTGCGGTGCGTTGATTTTGGTATCGAATCCGCGCACCAGCGGGGAAGTGGGCTTCAGGATATCGTGCTCGAAGATGCCCGTCATCTTGTGCTGGAGCAGGTACTTCGGAATGCCGAAGTGGTAGTAGGCTCCTGCCTGTGCGCCCCAGCATAGGTACAGGGTGGAGTACACGTTGGTCTTCGCCCATTCGAAGATGTCGCACAGCTCGGGCCAGTAGTCCACGTCTTCGAATGGGAGCTTTTCTACCGGCGCGCCGGTGACGATCATGCCGTCGTAGTAGCGATGGCGCACCTCTTCGAGATCTACGTAGAACGAGCGCATATGCTCGGCCGGTACGTGCGAGGCTTGGTGCGTGGTGGTTTGCAGCAGGTCTACCTCTACCTGTAGCGGTGTGTTGGAAAGTTTGCGCAGGATCTGCGTCTCGGTTTCGATCTTCAGGGGCATCAGGTTCAGTATCAGCACGCGAAGCGGGCGGATGTCCTGGTGGATGGCGCGATGCTCGGTCATCACGAAGATATTCTCGCTTTCCAGGATATCGGTTGCGGGCAGCGCGTCGGGGATTCTGATAGGCATGGTTGCTCCTTTGGAGCGGTGGGCAGATGCACACCGCGGTATTGCTTTGCGAAAACGATTTTAGGCAACCTGGCCTGCCCGTTCCATGTTTCGCGTCTAATTAATAGCCAGCTATAGGCAAATGCTTTGACCGGGCATTGTGGCGGTAGGCGGGTAGTTGCCCGGCGACAGCATGCGGGTTGTCTTCAGGTGCTGCTTTCTGCCCGGCGTGTTCTTTGCAGAGGGAATACGCTGAAGCTGCGCCTATAATGCAGTCAGTGAATAGATTGCGGTAGCCGGCTTGCGCGTTCGCAAGGCGCGCTGTCGCGGGCGAAAGGTTGCAGGGTCCATGCGCGATGTGCACAGCCATATCCTTCCCGGATTGGACAACGGGCCGCGCACCATGTCCGAATCCCTGATGATGCTCTCTGCCGCTATGCAGGTGGGCGTTACCTCCATCGTCTGCACGCCGCATTGTCACGACAGCCGGTTTCGCTTCGAACCTGCGTGGCAGGCGTTCCTCCAGCTGAAGCATCGGGCATCGGCTATTCCCGGCGCCCCGCAGCTCACCATGGGTTTCGAGGTGGGCTACCACAAACTGAAGAGCCTGGGTATGGATGCCGCCCCTCAGCTGGGCAACGGCTTCGGTGAGTTCTTGCTGGAGCTGCCCACCGGCGCCCTTCCGCTTGATTGGCCGTACATGGTTCGCCAGCTGCAGCAGATGGGCTTCAAGGTGATCATCGCGCATCCTGAACGTTGCAGGGAAGTGCAGTCCGACATCGAGATGGCCCGCCGTTTCGTGGACGCCGGGTGCGAGTTGCAGATAGCTGCCGCGAACATCCAGGCCGGCTTCTTCCGTGCCGAGCGCCGCACCGCGCTGAAGCTGGTGCAGGCCGGGTTGGTAACGCACGTTGCCAGCGAGGCGCACGATGTTGAGGACTACGAGCTGTTCGCCGAGGCCTGGGAGCTCTACGGCATCCCCGAGCCCGAGCAGCCCCAGCTTCTGCGCCGGGAAGTGCAGCCCGTTACGGGCGGCGGCAAGCAAGCCTATCAGCGGGCTTTGGCGCAGGCCCAGCAGCAGAGGGGCGAGCGGTCCCGTGCAGCCGGGCAGGTTCCGGCCCAGGCCCAGCCGGCCGATGCGCGGCCGATGCATGGCCAGGCTGCTCCTGCTGCGAACCAAGGGCAATGGGCTGCGGACCGGCAGTCGCAGGTGGCTTTCCAATCCCAGCGCCCGCACGCTTCTTCGCAGGACCAGCAGCCGCAATCCGGGTACAGCCTTTTCCCCAAGCGCGGCAAGCACGCGCGCTAGAAAACGAAAGCGCCGGCACGAGAGGGGTATCGTACCGGCGCGTGCGACAAAAGCTCGAGGCCTTGAATCGCTTTCACGGTGTTCATTGTGCCACTACTGACCTGCGATGTGAACCTGTTATTTCGGGATAATATATAGACTAAACCTATAAAACTGCTAAGGTTGGGAACGATACTCTCAGCCAGGGAGCTCCGGCGTGAGATAATAAAGCCGGACATCGCCTGCGTCGGCGAAGCCCACATCGCATAAAGGCGATCTAGAGAGGGGTTCCCATGAAGTACCAACGCATCCTCGTGCCCTACGATGGCTCCAGCCATTCCCAGAGCGCGCTTTCCCTTGCCTGTTCCATTGCCAAGGAATCGGAGGGCGCCACGGTTTACGTGGTGAATGTCGTTCCCATGACGGTAACGCCGGCAATCGCGCTGAACGACCCTTCCACGGGCGC
>CAVFYB010000056.1:0-11139 GCA_963626845.1 Bacteroidaceae bacterium
GGTGTCGGAGTTGCCGGTGAAGGTCACCTCGCGCTTGGTGACGGTGAGCTTGCCGTCGACGCTCTCGCCGAAGGTGTAGGCGCTGGTGACGTCGAGGTCGCCGCGCATGACCTTGTAGGAGGCGACGGCGTTCCTGCCCTCGTCGCCGACGTTGGTGGCGGAGCCCTCGACCACGGCGGTGAGCACGTCGCCCTCGAGCAGCTGGCCCGTGTAGGTGAAGCCGTCGTTGGTCAGGGCGGTGCCGTCGTAGACCTTGGCGTCGGAGTTCGCCTTGACGGTGACGGCGCCCTCGACCTTGCTGATGGTCATGGTGCCGGGGTTGGTCGTGATGGTGTAGTTCCCGGTGGCGACGTTGCCCTGGGCGTCGGTGATCACGACGTCCTCCGCGGCGGTGATGTCGCCGGTGGTGGTGCCGGGCAGCGTGCGGGAGGCCTTGGCCACGACGTTGGAGGTCTGGCCGGGGACCAGGCCGGTGGTGTCGGTGACGTCGGTGGTCCAGCCCTCGACGCTCTGCTCGGAGCCGTTGTAGACCTTGGTGTCGGAGTTGCCGGTGAAGGTCACCTCGCGCTTGGTGACGGTGAGCTTGCCGGACTTGATGTCTTTATACAGCAGGTCGGTAACGTCATTACCGTTGTAGGTGACCTTAAGGGAGTCGCAATTAGCGGTAACGGTGCCATCGTCAACATCTTTTACGCTTGCGCTCGAAGAGGCCGTGACGGTGCAACCGGCAATTGGGTTGATGTCAACGGTAGCGCCATGAGACTCGCCATCGTATACATCGCTGTAGCTCGACACAGAGCCGGTGACGGTCTTGTACTTGTAATAGACCTTCAGGGTCAAGGGTTTGCCGGGGTCGGTGCTCATCGTTCCGGATAGCGTGCTCTTAGCGGTATCAACCTCAAGCAGATCCTTATAGCCCCTATCTCCGACAAGCCTGTTCTTGATGTCGTCGGAAGCAGCATCGATATATGCGGTACCGGCAGGGCCGGAAGCCTCAACGGTATCAATCTGCAGCGGATCAGCCTGATCGGCACTCTCGATATAAACCTCTACGTTGTAGGGGTAGCTTTCCTCACTCGGCTCATCACCGAAGTTGGGCTGGAAGACGATCTCGTAACGACCCTTGTCCTTGTTGAAGGTCTTCGTAGCATTAGCGGTCACGATAACATTACCGGTGTCATAAGAGCTGTTGCCGTTCTGCCAGTTAAGGAAGAACTTGCCTTCCTTCGTGGGCTCGGCAACACCTTCGGCAACCTTGAACGAATCAACGGCGCTTACATTCTTGCTGTCAATCTCGTTACCGTCGGCATCCTTGTACACGGCCCAGATGTTGTTCTCGTCGGGCTGGCACTGAACGATAAAGCGAAGATCTTTGGAGTTGTTGGTGCCAGAAATGGTGAAAGAGTAGTTATAGGAAGTGCCATCCTTGGAAACGGGCGTTGAAAGCTTCGTTGCGGTGAGCGTTTCGCCAATGGCGCCGTTGTTCACCAGCTGAACGTTGATGGTAGAGGCATCCGTCTGGTAGCCGTCGGCTACGTTGAAATAAACGGTGGTTGTGAGACTGCCGCTTTGGCGCTCTGCATAGTTGTTGTTGAAATACGAGCAAGACATATAGAGCGTCTTCGCGGTCTTGCTCGCATCTACGTAGGCCTTCTCGTCCTTAACGCCAGTGAGTTCCTTCGCCCAAACCTCGTACGTTTCCGAGTTCTTGTGGTTCACGTATACCGAGATGTCACCCGCGACAGTGCCCCCCGTCGCACTCTCGATTTTCACAATATGAGTCGGAACCGTATAACTAGATCTTCCATCACGGATGCTCGAGTATCCATTGAACGTCACAGTTACCTTGTAAGGGCCAACGGTGGTCTCGGCGTAGGAGCCTTCCGTTGTCGTCGAGGGAAGGGTCACCGGATAGGTCGTTCCACCAATGGTGAGCGTGAGGATGTTCAAGTCCTTGTTGGATTTGTCCCACTGGTTAATACCCTTGAGCGTAAAGGTAACCGAATCAGAGGGAACGCCGTACTCAGAGGAATAGCCCTTGCTACTGCTACTGTCGCCACTGTCGCCATCAACCCTGGTATAGCCCGTCGGCTCATAGGTGAAGTGGGTGTTCGATCCCTGGAACGTGATGCTGTAGGGATCGTGCGTCTTCATCGCAATGGTGATGGTGGCGTTTTCGTTTACGTCGGAAATAGAATAAACGCCGTCGGCACCGGAAATAGAGCCGTTGCTGATAGAGACATTGCTCACGGTATATCCGTCGACAGCCGAAATGGTCGCGGTACCGGTAGCACCCTGCTTGATGGTGGCAGGGGCAACTAGCTTGACATACTTGCTCATGTCGTCGGAAGAAACTTCCTTGCCGTCAAGCGTGACCTTAGTAGAAACACTGTACGAGTTCACGATCCGGGTGTAGTAGAAATCGACCGTCTTGCCGTCTTCAAGGATGATGCCGCCGAGTTGATCCTCGGAGGTCTTGACGAAGGTCTTGCCATCGGTCGTCTTGCCTACATAGTAGACAACCGAGTTGCCCACCTTGACGTTGGCTCGATCTCCAACGTAGCTCTGCTCATAACCCTCGGGAAGGTTGGCCTTTGCAAGGTCGGCAGCTTTACCGGCAGAAACGGTGATCGAATCGGAAGAAATAACATTGCCAGCTGCATCGAGTTTGAAGATCTTGGCGGCAATATCTGCGCTTGCACTCTCGGAGGCAACGTCAACCTGCGACACATAAGTGCCAAGGCCGTCCACGCTGTAGGAGACGATATCGTTCGTCTCCCCAGAATCAGCTTCGGATGCAGCCTGGCCGTCTGCCGACGACCCGCTCTTGGCATCAGACGTTGCCTGGCCTTGGGCTCCGGCGCCCGCTTCACTTTTCTGGGATTCAGCGGCTGCCCCGGACTGGGCATCGGGCGCTTCCCCAGCCTGGGCCTCAGAAGCCCCCCCTTGTTGGGCTTCGACTCCAGCTCCATTTTCTGCGTAACCGCTAACAGGGGAAACCGCAGGCCAGCCGAAACCGAGCATAACCACGGACATGGCAACGGCGATTATCTTGTGCCTGAACGAGAAATGCTCGGTCATGCTTTTCGCCACGTTACTGCTTGTACTGTTTTCGCTCATGCTCGTTCTCCTCTTCAAACGCACCGCAAGAAAGGACCCGCGGCTCGATGTGTCCCCTAATTACTATGCTTTTCGATTTGTTGTTCACCCCAAGCGCCTCGCGATCTGTCCACCATGATCTTCGATGCGCTGCGTCATAAGACGCTATTCTGTCAATAGGTTCCTTAATATTACCCGAAACACCCATCTATTGCCAGGTCGAACCAACAGAAAGTGTGCCCTTGAGCTGGAAAATTCCCCATCGCTTTTGTCGTCGACATATTTGGGGAAGCTATGATTTGCTCACATTGAGCTGTCCTTTTCGGTAGCCCGCACCGCGGAGGAAGCCTGCCTTCGCGCAAAGGACAGCAGACGAAGCTCCAGAGCCCATTCCCGACGACCAGCAGGATCTGCCCCTTGCGCAGAGGTAACACTCCGGCTGGCTGCGCTCTCACCTGCGAGAATCTCAGATCGCTCACAGAATAACGGGTTGCGTACCCCCTAAAGTGGCGCTAATCTCTAGCTACCTAGCATGATCTGCGGTTTTCAAAAGAAACCGCAGATAGCGCTCTTGTAAGCGGAAAGGATGGTTTTAATGGAGCGGATTTTGAACAAGGGAGGGGTCCTCGCTGCAGCGATCGCATTGGCGTTCTGCCTTGGCTGCTTCGTCACCACCACTCCCGCGCAGGCGGAGACGTATTCCGTCGATAGCAACGACGAGCTTGTTGAGGCAGTCAACAAGGCTGCAAGCGGTGACACCATTATGCTTGCGCCCGGCAAGTACACGCTGTACCAGAAGGGTGCCGACGTTCTTAACAAGGACCTCACGTTTGTCGGGACGTCCACGGGCGAAACTACCTGGCTCGTCGGCCCCACGCAGCCCGACCCTGCAAAGTACGGCACCGAGTACAACTCCGACTACAGCTTCGATGTGCGCGGCACCGATGCTAAAGAGACCGTCACCTTCAAGAACATGACTTTGCAGAATGGTTCGGCCGACTACCTCGGTTTTGCGGGCACCGACAACACTGTTGTCGATAACTGCGTTGTCGAGGGCAAGACCTTCTACTGGGGTTACACCAGCGCGACGTTCAGGAACACTACCTTCGAGGCTCCGGATGGGGATTACGCCATCTGGACGTACAGCTCCCCGACGATGACCTTCGACAACTGCACCTTCAACTGCTCCGGTAAGGCCATCAACGTCTACACCGACTACAGCGCTGGAAAGCACGATATCAACGTGAACGTGAACGACTGCACGTTCAACTTCACGAAAAATAAGAAGACCGCCCTGAAGATCAACGATTCCAACATGGGCGACCACAAGTACATCATCAACTTCACTGGCAACAACACCGCATCTGGCGCTGTCGAGACCAACAAGCTCACCTGCTCGAAGCTCTTTGGGTTCGACGAGGCTGCCGAGAACTCTGGCCGTACCGATGTCTACATCGAGGGTCAGAACCCCGCCAACGATGATTTGGTCTGGACTGGCGGCGAAATGCAGACGCACACCTACACCGACGGTTATGCCGAGCAGAAATACACTCGCACGCCCGGCGAGTGGGAATCCCTGGGCAACGGTAAGTGGATGCGCACCGAAACCGCCGTCTGCGACTACTGCGGCTACACCTTCACGACCGATATCCCCGGCTTCGACCTGTCTTACGACATGAACGGCTCCACCGATACCCAGACCTCCGACTTCGACACCGTCGAGCACGTGGATTCAAGCTGCATTATCGCCAAGGCCACTCCGGTCCGTACGGGCTACAAGTTCGCAGGCTGGAACACTAAGGCCGATGGCTCCGGTACGAGCTACAACGCCGGCGACACATTCAACTTCGACGATGCTGAGCCTGCAACCCTTTACGCTCAGTGGGAAAAGGTCGAATCCAGCGTAACCCCAACCGACCAGGCAAAGGGCGAAACCACCACAACGACTACCACCACTACCACCACAATCGAGAAGGCAGCAAGCGCCTCGCCTAAGACCGCTGATGCAACCAGCACGGCGCTGACCGCAAGCATTGCCGTGCTGGCCATGGGCGCAATCTCGATGCTAGTTCTTGCCCGACGCAAGAACTAGGAGTAACGGCAAGCGCCAACCGCTACCATAAGGCTCTCCTAGGCTGGTAACCCAAAAGGCCCAGCAGTTCAAGATTGAACTGCTGGGCCTTTCTTTATTTCTCGAGCAACGCAAAACGCAAGGTACGCGTCGGTTCATGCAAACATGCATCGTGCCGCGCCTGTTGAAACCATGCGGCGGGTACGGGTGCACACCAGCAATGCACTACAGCAAGATATCCTCAATGAACCCAACCCGGTATTCGCGGAATACCACGCCATCGCCTTCCTGGGTGGCGTCCAGATCCACATCAGCACGAATGGCGAAATCGCGGTCGCCGTCGGAATCGCTGAAGGTCTGCTGCACATGCCAAACATGCTCGGATTCCTCGTCCGATTCGTCGATGGAAAGAAACGCCATGGAACGCGCATCGGCATCCAGCAGCACATCCTCGTGCGCATCGTAGAACAAATCCAACAGCGCGCGCCACTTGTGCGCCGGGAAGCCGTTTTCCGTATCCGCCTCACCCAAAGCCTCGGCATCATCGGCCGCAGCCAGGCGCACGCGGCGGAACAGGGCGTTGCGCACCAGCACGGTAAGGCCGCGCCGGTCGTGCACCACCGCTTCCTTAGCCGAAGGCGGGCGGGCATCAAGCTCTTGACCAGCCTGTTCCCATTCGTCCACCAAGCTGGAGTCCACCGAGCGCACCACCAGCCCCAACCAGGCGATGATGTCTTCCATTTCCTCGCTGCGCTTGTCGGAGGGCAGGGTGCGGTCCAGCGCGCGGTACGCTTCCGAAAGGTAGCGCAGCAGGGCGCCCTCGTAGCGCATGATGCCCAGCTTCTGGATGTAGCCCTTGAAGTCCGCGGCCGATTCCAGCATGTCGCGCAGCACCGACTTCGGACGCAGGTAGTAGTCGCGCGCCCACGGCACCGATTCGCAGTACTTGCCGAATGCCGCGAACAGCAGCTCGCGCAGGGGGCGCGGGTAGGTTACCTCGGCAATGCGGTCCAGGCGCTCCTCGTAGTCGACGCCTTCCGCCTTCATGACGGCCATGGCGGCGTCCTTTGCCTTGCGCTCCTGCGCGCGCAGCACCTGGCGCGGGTCTTCCAACGTGGACTCCACCATGGATATCATGTCGAGCGTGTAGGTTTCGCTTTCCGGGTCCAGCAATTCCAACGCCGCCAACAGGAATGGCGAAAGAGGCTGGTCAAGCGCGAAATCTTCCGGCAAATCCATGGTTACGAAGTAGTCGGGCGTGCCGTCTTCCAACTCCTCGATTTCCACCACTCCGGCGTCTATCAGGGTCTTGAAAACCTCGCCGGCGCGAACCTTCAGCTTCAGCTTTTCTTCCGGGCTCTGCAGCGAGTCGTCGATAAGCTCGTCCACGCGGGTGCGGGCATCGCCGCCCTGCTCCACTTCCGCAAGCACCATAGAGTGGGTGATGCGCATGCGCGGTGTAAGCGTTTCGGGCACTGCGGCGATAAGGCGGTTGAAGGTGTCTTCGTTCCACACCACGAAGCCCTCGGGCGGCTTCTTGCGCTTCACCTTGCGGCGTTTCTTCGGGTCGTCGCCAGCCTTGGCCAACAGCTTGGCGTTCTCTATCTCGTGCTCGGGCGCAAGAGAGACCACCATGCCGCTGGTATCGAACCCGCTGCGGCCGGCGCGGCCGGCGATCTGATGGAACTCGCGGCTTTTCAGGCGGCGCATCTTGTGCCCGTCGAACTTGGTAAGCTGCGTGAGTACCACGGTATGGATGGGCACGTTGATGCCCACGCCCAGGGTGTCGGTGCCGCAGATAACGGGAAGAAGCCCCTGCTGGGCAAGCTTTTCTACCAACAGGCGGTAGCGCGGCAGCATGCCCGCGTGGTGCACGCCGATTCCGCTGAGCAGCAGGCGCTTCAGGGTTTTGCCGAACTGCGTGGTGAACTTTCCCTGGCCCAGCGTTGCCTTTATCTGCTCGCGCTGCTCCTTGCTGGTAACGCCGAAGCTGGAAAGCGCCTGGGCGGAAGCCAGCGCCGCATCCTGCGAGAAATGCACGATGTAGAGCGGCCCCTCGTCGTTGCGCAGGGCCAGTTCAACCGTGCCTTCCAGCGACATGAGCTCGTACTTGTACTCCAGCGGAACGGGGCGCGGGGCGTTGGCGACAACATCGACATCGGTTCCCGTTTTGCCCTTCAGGGCCGAAGCGATGGCGCTCACGTCGCCCAGCGTTGCGCTCATCAGCAGGAACTGCGTGTGCGGAAGCGTGAGCAGCGGCACCTGCCAGGCCCAGCCGCGGTCGGGGTCGGAGTAGAAGTGGAACTCATCCATGGCCACGCAGCCCACATCCGACCATTCGCCTTCGCGCAGCGCCTGGTTGGCCAAGATCTCGGCTGTACAGCAGATGATGGGAGCGCCGGGGTTTATCTGGGAATCGCCCGTGATCATGCCCACGTTTTCGCGGCCCAGTATGTTCACCAACCCGAAGAACTTCTCGCTTACCAGGGCTTTGATAGGGGCTGTATAGAACGCGCGCTTGCCCTGGCACAAGGCCGAGAACATCATACCGATAGCCACCATGCTCTTACCCGAGCCCGTAGGCGTGCCCAGGATAACGTGGTTGCCCACCATCAAACTCATCAGCGCTTCGTCCTGATGCGTCCACAACTCCACTTCTCGCTCAGCCAGCCAGTCGTAGAACAGCTCCAGCGCCTCTTCGGCCGAAAGCTCTTCGGCGCCTTCGGTTCGCCACTCGGGAGCCAACGCGCCCAACGAGCCGAAATTGGCAACAACGCCTTCGGCTTCCTCGGCAAGCTCTTCGTTCTCGAATTCAACGGAGTCCACGTTAGGTTCCCTTCATCGGTTGTTGGTGGTGAGGCCTTGGGACACTGCCCGTCGGACCTGGCCTTCGCTTCTTCGTTTTTCAAAAGAATGCGAAGGGGCGGCGCGGAAATCAGCTTGACGCATGGTTCGCCTCATCCCGATATCCAAGATCAAGTACCGGGGGCGCCGCCTTGAAGGCATTCTCTCGAAAAACGCGCTACGGGACAGGACCGCCGGGCACCGCCCCAAGGCCGACAATAGCGCCTTTCTAGGCGAACTTCAGCATATCCTTCGGCTCTTGGATCAGCGCATCAGGCTGGCCGGTTTCCAGCTTTTCGAGCGGCTGGTAGCCCCAGGTGCAGCCCACAGCGTACATGCCGGCGTTGTGGGCTGCTTGCAGGTCACTGGCGGAATCGCCGAAGTACGCGCAATTGTCGGGGGCAACGCCCATTTCTTCGGCGCAGGCCAGAAGCCCGGTAGGGTCGGGTTTGCGGGGAATGATGTCCGATTCGCCGTGCGAAACATCGAACAGCCCGGCAAAGAACTTCGCCTCCACATCGCGCACGCCACCCTCGAATTTGTTGGACATGATGCCCAGCTTCTTACCCGCAGCTTTCAGCGAGCACAGCGTTTCGGTCATCCCCTCGAACTCGGTGGTAAGCGCCATGCCGAACTCGCCGTAGAGTGCTTTGAAGTTGCGGAACACGCTCTGCGCCTGCTCTTCGGTTGCCCCTTCAGGCACCGCCAAACGCGCCAGGGCCAGAACGCCGTTGCCCACGTACGAGAGCACCTCTTCCTGGGTATGGGTGGGGAAGCCCTCTATCTGAAGCGCCTTGTTCACCACCACCGTCAAATCGGGCAGGGTGTTCAGAAGGGTTCCGTCCATGTCGAAGATAAAGCCTTCGAACTGGGGCGATGGGGTTTCCTCTTCGTTCATCATCGCAAAGCTCCTTAGCGTCGGCATAGGCGTAGCCGGCATCGAAGTACTGGGCGGGGCGCAGTTTGCAATTCGCAATTCGCAGAGCCCGCCCAAGCGTCTTCTTCCAGCCTACCCCAGCAAGGGCAGGAAGCGCGTCACCTGCATCAGCCACAACACAAGAAGCATGAGAGCGGCCTTCCACAGAACGGAAACCGGGCGGCTGAATACCAGGCCGCGCAGCCCGCCGGGGCGCGGAACCTTCGCGGAGCTGATTGGGTCTGGGGATTTGACGGGCCGAGACTCCGAAGCGGCGTCGCTCGCAGAAGCCTTGGCGGCGGGCTGGGCGGCGGCGTTGGCCGTGGATGCCTCGGCGGTGGGCCGGCCCACGATGCCGGCCACTTCGGTGGCCGCCCCACCTGCAGCAGCCTCGGCCCTGGCAACCAGCTCCTCCAGCTGATCGACGCGAAGCTCCAGGCCGCAAGTGACATTTTCTTGCGGGCACACGTCGGCACAGCCGTTGCACATGATGCACTCACCCGCCAACAGGCGGCCTTTCGGCTCGATGCTTACCGGGCAGGCATGCTTGCAGGCAGCGCAGTTCTTACGGCACTTCGGGCGCTGACGGCGCATGCGGCCCGTGGGCAGCGTTGGCATAAGAGAGAACAAGGCGCCCAGCGGGCACAGGAACTCGCAGAAGAAGCGCTCCTTCAGCGACATGCCCACCACAGTTAGACCCAGAAGCACGGCGCCTATCGCAGTCACACCGGAAACAGAGAGGTTGGCCAGCTTGCCGAACACCGTCCACGGGCTGTTGTTGTTTATGACGGTATAGAAGCCCATCAGAACAGCAACGCAGATTGCCACCAACACCATGTACTTGATGCCGCGCAGCACCAAATCCACTTTGGCGGGCAGGGGCTTGCGACGGATACCCAGCTTCTTCGCCAGCGCATCACCTGCGGCATACGCCGCATCGCCCAATAAGCCGAAGCTGCATACGTAACCGCAGAAGAAACGGCCCAGAACCGCAGTGAGCAACAGGAGCAGCACCAGGAAGATAGTGAACGACATAACCTCGAAATCGTAACCGCGATGCGTGTTCATGACGTTGATCTGCATCAACAGGGTTTTCAGGCCCATGAAGCCCGTAGCGAACGAGGAAGGCGTCAGCAGGAAGAACATGCCCTGGATGCACCAGCGCTGGCGGCGGGTGAGCCTCGCCTTCTGCGCGCGCGAATCGCTGGCCAGCATCTTGCGCGCCGACCATACCGCCAGGCCGAACAACACCACGGCTAGGGCGATCATCGCCGCGCCGAACCATGCGCTGCTGGTGATAGCCACGCTGCCCGAGCCGCTCATGGCATCCTTCACGGCAGAAAGGATGCCGCGGGAAGAAAACGTCACGCCCGAGATGGTGTCAACATCGGCAGACTGTCGGCTGATGATGTTGGGAATAAGCTTCTCGGCGCGGGCAACGTAGGGCGCGTCGTCGGCATGGGAGACGATACGAACGTCGGTTATCTTGCCGCTTGCCACGGTTACCGCAACGGTGATGGTGCTCTGGTAGCCCTCGCCGCTGCCGTAGTACACGCCGTCGGAAAGGTCTTTGGCGATCTCGCCCACCTGGGCTGATTCCTGCTGCGAATTGCCGCCAGACGCACTCTTCGCCTTGGAGTCGGCGTATGCCGGCGCAGCGCCAACCGGCGCCAACGCCAGCGAAAGCAGCAGGGCGCAAAGCACGTACGCCCAACGCAGTCGATGTTCACTTGCTCTAGTTTCCATGGTTTCCTGCTTCGTCCTTTTCCGAAGGCGCCCTACGAAAGGCGGCCCTGGTCTACTACCAATGTGGTGTCGGCGAACGCCGCCGCCGACATGCGATGGCTCACCATTGCGATGGTCTTGCCTTCCCGGCTCTGCGCCAAGGCGTTCAGCACGGCAACCTCGTTCAGGCAGTCCAAGTTGCTGGTGGGCTCGTCCAGCAGCAGGAACGGGGCGTCGTACAGGAAGGTGCGCGCCAGGCCGATGCGCTGGCGCTCGCCGGCGGAAAGGCCTTCGCCGATCTCACCGAGCTGGGTGTCCAGCCCCTTCGGCAGACGCTCGATAAGGCTGGCAAGCGACGCCTGCTCCACCGCGCGATTGAGTTCTTCATCGGTACAGTCGGGGCGCACGAAGGCGATGTTCTGGCGAATAGTGCCGCTGAACAGGTGCGTTGTCTGCGTCATGGAGCCTTCCAGGGTGCGCAGGC
>CAVFYB010000057.1:0-10988 GCA_963626845.1 Bacteroidaceae bacterium
CCTTACTTGAAGTAGTCCACGCCGCCTTCGAAGAGGGGCTGGTACAGATCGCCGGGGACGTTCTGGTACAGGCCGTTGCCGCTGCGCTCGGTGTGGCCCATCTTGCCCAGCACGCGGCCATCGGGGCTGGTGATGCCCTCGATCGCCATAATGGAGCCGTTGGGGTTCACCGACCAGTCCATGGAGGGATTGCCCTGCTCGTCAACATACTGCGTGGCAATCTGGCCTGCTGCCGCCATGCGGGCAACCTCTTCAGGGCTGGCCACGAAACGACCCTCGCCATGGCTGATGGCAACGGTATGCACATCGCCCACGTTGCAATGGGAAAGCCAAGGAGAGAGGCTCGACGCAATGCGGGTGCGCACCAAGCCGCTTTGATGGCGGCCCACCGTGTTGAAGGTGAGCGTGGGGGCATCAGCGGCAGCGGGAACGATATCGCCATAGGGAACCAGACCCAACTTGATAAGAGCCTGGAAGCCGTTGCAGATGCCCAGCATCAGGCCGTCGCGCTTCTGCAGAAGCTCGCGAACCGCCTCGGTAACCTCGGGTGCGCGGAAGAACGCCGTGATGAACTTCGCGGAGCCGTCGGGTTCGTCGCCGCCGCTGAAGCCGCCGGGCAGCATGACGATCTGGCTCTCGTTGATGGCCTTCACCAATGCAGCCGTGCTCTGGGCAACCGCCGAAGGGGTGAGGTTGTTCACCACCAGCACATGCGGGTCAGCGCCAGCGCGCTTGAAGGCGCGCGCAGTGTCGTACTCGCAGTTCGTGCCCGGGAACACGGGGATGACCACGCGGGGCTTGGCGAACGATTCGCCGCACACCAACGGAAGCTTCTCCGACCAGGAAACGGCTTCGACCGACTCGCCCTTCTGGCGGTACGGGAACACGGACTCGATGCCACCCTCCCATGCTTCCTGCAGCTGGGCCAAGTCGACAACTTCGCCGCATGCAGAAAGCTCGTAGGCCTCGGTGGTTTCGCCGATGACGGAAACGGAGACCTCGCTGTTGCCCTGGGGCAGCTCGGCGCCCTCGGCAAGCTCGACGATGAAGCTGCCGTAGGCCAGGCTGAACAGGTCGTCGGCTTCCACATCGGCAGAAAGTGAAACGCCGATGCCGTTGCCCACGCACATCTTGAACAGCGCCTCTGCGGTGCAGCCATAGCCGGGCGTGCTGGCGGCGGCAACCGCGCCTTCGCCGACAAGGCGCTCCATCAGGCTGAACGCAGCGTCCATGCCCTCGGTTTCGGGAACCAGGGCCTCCTCGTCGTAGAAGGCGGGCGCGATGCGGACCACGCGGGAGCCGGCGCGCTTGAACTCGGGCGATACCACGCGGTCGATGGAGCCGGTGGAAACTGCGAAGCTGATGAGCGTCGGCGGAACGTGCAGCTCATGCTCGCCTTCCTCGAAGCTGCCCGACATGGAGTCCTTGCCGCCGATGGCGCCGATCTTCAGGTCTACCTGGGCCATCAGAGCACCCAGTACCGATGCGGTGGGCTTGCCCCAACGCTCGGGGACATCGCGCAGGCGCTCGAAGTACTCCTGTAGGGAAAGGTAGGCGGCATCGCGGGTGAAGCCCGTTGCCATCAGGCGGGCAACGCTTTCCACAACCGCAAGGTATGCGCCCTTGAACTGGTTCTTCTCGGAAAGATAGGGATTGAAGCCCCACGCCATGGCGCTTGCCGTGGTGGTTTCGCCATCGACCGGGAACTTTGCCACCATGGCCTGGGAAGGCGTGAGCTGGCGCTTGCCGCCGAAGGGCATGAGCACCGTGGCCGCGCCGATGGTGGAGTCGAAGCGCTCGCCCAAGCCCTTGTCGGAAGCGACGTTCAGGTCGGTAACCAGCGAGGTCATGCGCTCGGAAAGCGTGGAGCCGGCCCATTCGGGCTGGTAATCCTGGCCCTTCTGCACGTGCACGTCCTGGTACTTGGGGGCACCGTTGGTATCCAAGAACGCGCGGCTGATGTCGACGATGGCATCGCCGTTCCACTCCATGCGCAGACGGGCTTCCTCGGTAACCGTGGCAACCACGGTGGCCTCGAGGTTCTCTTCGTGTGCATAGCCGATGAACTCTTCCACGTCTTCAGCAGCCAGGGCAACGCTCATGCGCTCCTGGCTCTCGGAGATGGCAAGCTCGGTGCCGTCCAGGCCGTCGTATTTCTTCGGAACCGCATTCAAGTCGATGAGCAGGCCGTCGCACAGCTCGCCAATGGAAACGGAAACACCGCCGGCGCCGAAGTCGTTGCAGCGCTTGATAAGGCGGCATGCCTCACCGCGGCGGAACAGGCGCTGGATCTTGCGCTCAACCGGCGCGTTGCCCTTCTGCACCTCGGCGCCCGACTTCTCGACGCTTTCCACGTTCTGCGTCTTGGAGGAACCGGTGGCGCCGCCGATGCCGTCACGGCCGGTGCGGCCGCCCAGCAGCACGATCTTGTCGCCCGGGGCGGGCTCTTCGCGGCGAACATGGCTGGCCGGGGTGGCGCCCACCACAGCGCCCACCTCCATGCGCTTGGCCACATAGCCGGGATGGTACAGCTCGTTCACCTGGCCGGTTGCCAGGCCGATCTGATTGCCGTAGCTGGAATAGCCGGCAGCGGCGGTGGTTACCAGCTTACGCTGGGGCAGCTTGCCGGGAAGCGTCTGGGAAACGGGAACCGTGGGGTCGCCCGCGCCGGTGACGCGCATTGCCTGGTACACGTAGCTGCGGCCCGAAAGGGGGTCGCGGATGGCGCCGCCCACGCACGTTGCCGCGCCGCCGAACGGCTCGATTTCGGTGGGATGGTTGTGCGTCTCGTTCTTGAACAGGAACAACCAGTCCTGCTCCTCGCCGTCTACGTCCACCTTGCACTTCACGGTACAGGCGTTCACTTCCTCGGACTCGTCCAAGCCGGCAAGGCCGCCGTGCGCACGCAGGTACTTCGCGCCGATGGTGCCCATGTCCATCAAGCATACGGGCTTGTGTTCGCGGCCGAGCTCGCTGCGCATAGCAAGGTACTTGTCGAAGGCGAGCTTCACCGTCTCGTCGTCGATGACGACGTCGGTGAGCTGGGTGCCGAAGGTGGTGTGACGGCAGTGGTCGGACCAGTAGGTATCCACCACGCGGATCTCAGTGATGGTGGGATTGCGACCGATTTCCTTGAAGTGCGCTTGGAAGAACTCGATGTCGGCCTGGTCCATGGCAAGGCCGCGCTCGGCGCGGAACTGCGCCAACCCTTCGGGGCTCAGTTCGGTGAAGCCCTCCACCACTTCCACGGGCTGGGGCTCGGGAGCCTTCACTTCGAGCGTTTGCTTTTCGGCAAGGGAGGCCTCGCGCGACTCGACGGGGTTGATGACGTAGCGCTTGATGGCGGCAAGGGCGGAATCGGAAACCTCCCCCTCCAGCACGTACACCTTGGCGTACTGCACGGTGGGGCGCTCGCCCTGGCTGATGAGCTGGATGCACTCGGAGGCGGAATCGGCGCGCTGGTCGAACTGGCCCGGCAGCGCCTCCACCGCGAACACGCTGGTGCCCGCAGGAGCAGCAACCGTGCCGTCAGCACCGACCTGCACCCCGGAAACGGGAAGCTGGCGCGTGGCAACGTCTACCTGGGGCTCGCTGAAAACGGTGGGGATGCACTGCTCGAACAGGTCTTCGGCGATGCCCTCAACGTCGTACCTGTTCACGATGCGCAAGGTTGCCTGCTGCGGAAGGCCTTCCGCCACAACCGTGCGCAGCTCATGCAGAAGCTGCTGGGCCTCCACATCGAAACCGGGCTTCTTCTCAACATAAATGCGAGAAACCATGGATCCTACCCTTCTGTATTCGGTGGGTTTTATGGCCGCTCCAGCCGGCGAAGGGCATGCCCTCATGCCGAATGGAACAGTTGTCACCATGATACACGCAAGCACCCGCGCCGCCGCGGGGGAACAGCCAAAACCCGCACGCTATAATCGCTGGGATGGAACAGGCGCTCTTCGACATACTCAAGCAGCTTGAAACCTGCGAACGACTTGACGAACGCGAGCTTACCCGGGTTATCAACCGGAACAACAAACGCCTTGTTGAGCAGGCGAAATGCAGCGGCCGAGCCGCCCAGGCCGCCCAAGGGCAGGAAAACGCCAACGCTCGCCCGCTTTCCAAGCGCCGCCTTATGGCCTACTACCTGGACGTTCGTCAGAGCCAACCCGAGCGCTGGGCCTCCTGGGGCCTCTCACCCGAACAGCAGCGCCGCCTGGAGCGAACCCTGCAGATGAAGCCCCGCCGCACCGCTTCGGGGGTGGCCACCATCACCGTGCTCACCAAGCCATGGAAGTGCGGCAGCGATTGCCTGTACTGCCCCAACGACCTGCGCATGCCGAAAAGCTACCTGGCCGACGAGCCCGCCTGCCAACGGGCCGAGCGCTGCTGCTTCGACCCGTACCTTCAGGTGCAGGCCCGCCTGAAGGCCCTCACCGAAATGGGGCACGTGACCGACAAGGTGGAGCTCATCGTTCTGGGCGGCACCTGGAGCGACTACCCAACCGGGTACCAGATATGGTTCGTCCGCGAGCTGTTCCGCGCCCTGAACGACGGCACGGAAGGCCAGGCGAACGTGCCCGCCATCCGCCAGCGCTACCGGCAGGCGGGCATATCCGACGACCCGGCCCAGCTTGCCGGCGAGGTTGCCGCCGAGCAGGCCCGGGTTGACTGCCGGGAATCAAGCTACAACCAGGCTTTCGACCGCTTCTACGGTGCACACGCCGGCTGGCAGGAAGCCGCTAGCTGGCAAAACGCCACCTGGGAAGAGCTCGAGGCAGAGCACCGCACCAACGAGCAGGCGGATCACCGCGTGGTGGGCCTGGTGGTGGAAACACGCCCCGAGCGGATCGCACCCGAGCAGCTTGTTGCCCTGCGGCGCCTGGGCTGCACCAAGGTGCAGATGGGTATCCAAAGCTTGGACGAAGGCATTCGCCTGGCGAACAACCGCCACACCACCGATGCCCAGATAGAGCGCGCATTCGAGCTGCTTCGCCTGTTCGGCTTCAAGACGCACGTGCACGCCATGGTGAACCTCTTGGGCTCAACGCCCGAAGCCGACAAGCGGGATTACCTTCGCCTGGCAACCGAGCCGGCCTTCCAGCCCGACGAGGTGAAGCTCTACCCGTGCGTGCTGGTTGAGGGAACGGGGCTGTGCCAGCACTACGCCGATGGCTCATGGAGGCCCTACAGCGAAGAAGAGCTGGTAGACGTGCTGGTGGCAGATACCTGTGCCACCCCGCGCTTCTGCCGCATATCGCGCATGATCCGCGATATCTGCGCGCCCGACATCGTGGCGGGCAACAAGAAGGTGAACCTGCGCCAGATGGTGGAGCAGTGCATCGACTCGCAGGGGCTTGCAACGCCCGAGATCCGCCACCGCGAGGTGAGCCTTGCCGACATGAGCACCGGCGAGCTTGAGCTGCGCATCACCCCATATGAGACCACGGCAACCAGCGAGCGCTTCCTGGAATGGGTTACCCCCACAGGGAAGATCGCCGGGTTCCTGCGCCTTTCGCTGCCGAAACAGAAGGCCATGGCCAGCCTGATGAACAGCCTTGGGAAAGCGCCCTTCGCCCTGGGCGAGGCGATGATCCGCGAAGTGCACGTATATGGCCGCGTCGAGCGCATCGCCCACGAGGGCAAAAACAGCGCCCAGCATCGCGGGCTGGGGACGCAACTGGTGAACCGCGCCTGCGAACTGGCGGCGGAAGCCGGGTACCGGCGCATCAACGTCATCAGCGCCGTGGGCACCCGCGGCTACTACCGAAAACTCGGTTTCTATGGCAATGGGCTGTATCAGCAGCGCATCCTCGGCTAATTGCCGTACCATTGCTTGCGAAAGATACCTACGGCGAACTTGCTTTCCGTTCGTTGCCGAACCGGCTTTGCCGCCCCGCCTGCGCCTGCGGCCAACCGCCAAGCTGCGCCGGGACAACACCGGCCCCTGCCAACGGAACTGGCCCAAAGCCACCCGACACCGGCAGAGCAACGAAAGCAAAGCCCGCCCGCACACCCAAGGAGCACGCACATGGCAACCACCTACGATTCCCGTGACCAGATCGAAGAGAAATACCGCTGGGACCTTTCCAGCATCTTCCCGGACGATGCAGCGTTCGAAGCCGCGCTGGAGGCAGCCAAGGAGCTTCCCGCGCAGTTCGCCGCCTACCAGGGCAAGATCAGCCGGTCAGCCGCCAACCTACTGGCCTACCTGAAGCTGGACGACCAGGCCGATTTGGCCCTTACCAAGCTGGTGAACTACGCCCAGCGCAAGAGCGACGAGGACACCCGCGAGTCGCGCTACCAGGATTACTCCAGCCAGGTGATGACGCTGTGGGTTTCCCTTTCCAGCGCCTGCGCCTGGTTCACCTCCGAGCTGCTTTCGCTCACCGAAGATCAGATGGAGGCGTTCTACGCCGCCGAGCCCGGCCTTGAGGTGTACCGCCGTTGCCTGGACGTGATCTTCCAGCAGCGCGCGCATGTGCTCTCCCCTGCCGAAGAGAAGCTGCTGGCCGCAGCGGGCGACATGGCCAACCAGCCCGACAACATCTTCAGCCTGCTGAACGATGCCGACCTCACCTTCCCCGACGCAGTGGATGCCCAAGGCGAAAAGCACCCGGTTACGCACGGCAGCTATGTTCCGCTTATGATGTCCACCGACCGCACGCTGCGCGAATCGGCCTACGAGAACCTGTATTCCACCTACCATCAGTTCCGCAATACCTTCGCCGCAACGCTGGGGGCGCAGAACAAGCAGCTGAAGTTCTTCGCCGACGCACGCCATTACGATTCCGCCCTGAAGGCAGCGCTTTCGGGCAACGAGGTGCCCACCGAGGTGTACACCAACCTCATCGAAACCGTGCACAGCAACATGCCCGCAATGTATCGCTACGTTGGGCTGCGCAAAGAAATCCTAGGCGTTGACCAGCTGAAATTCTCGGATCTCTACGTTCCCATCGTGGACGAATGCGACCTCACGTTCACCTACGAGGAAGCCTGCGACATCATCCTGAAGGCGCTCGAGCCCATGGGAGAGGACTACCTGGCCCTGGTGCGCAAGGGCCTTTCCGAGCGCTGGGTAGACGTGTACGAAACCCCCGGCAAGCGCAGCGGCGCATATTCCGCCGGCGGCTATGGCATGCACCCCGTGATACTGATGAACTTCCAGGGCAAGCTCGACGACGTGTTCACCCTGATCCACGAGATGGGGCATTCCATCCATACCTATCTTTCGTGCGCCAACCAGCCCGTTTGCTATTCCGACTACGTCATCTTCGTGGCCGAGGTGGCCTCCACCTGCAACGAGGCGCTGCTTACCCGCTACTTCCTTGACCACGCCAAGAACGAGCGCGAGCGCGCCTACTTCCTGAACCACTTCCTGGAACAGTTCCGCGCCACGCTGTACCGCCAAACTATGTTCGCCGAGTTCGAGCTGAAGGTAAGCCAGCTGGTGGCCAGCGGCGCCGGCGTTACCGCCGATGCGCTCTGCAACATGTACAAGGAGCTAAACAGGCTCTACTTCGGTGATGGGATCGAACTCGACGACCGCATCGCCCTGGAATGGGCGCGCATCCCGCACTTCTACTACCGCTTCTACGTGTACCAGTACGCCACCGGCTTCGCCGCCGCCATCGCCCTTTCCCAGCGCATCATGGAACTGGGCGAACAGGGACGCGAGGATTACCTGGGCTTCCTGAAGGGCGGCAGCAGCAAGCCCCCCATCGAGCTTCTGCGCGGCGCCGGCGTCGATATGCTCAGCCCCAAGCCGGTCGAAGATGCCCTTGCGCAGTTCAGCGACCTGGTGGAAGAGATGGAGCAGACCTGCCGCAAGCTCAAGGCCGGCGAATCCGCCGAGTAGGGCCCGGGCATGGACAGCGCAACCCTGGGCACGCTCGTGGCGTTGTGCCTTCCCCTAGCCGGCACAACGTTGGGATCCGCCTTCGCCTTCTTCATGAAGGAGCAGATGAGCGAGCTGGTGCAGAAGATGTTGCTGGGTTTCGCGGCAGGCGTGATGATCGCCGCGAGCGTCTGGAGCTTGCTCATGCCGTCCATTGAGATGGCACGGGGGCAAGGCGTGGTGGGCTGGTTGCCGGCCGCGGTTGGCTTCCTGGCGGGCATGGGCTTTTTGCTGTTGTTCGACCATTTCCTGCCGCATCTGCACCTCGACAGCCCCGAGCCCGAGGGCGTGCCCACCGGCATGAAGAAGCCCACGATGCTCATCTTCGCGGTGGCATTGCACAACCTGCCTGAAGGCATGGCGGTAGGCGTGGTGCTGGCAGGCTTCCTCACCGGCCAAACCGGCATTGCGCTTGCGGGCGTTGTGGCGCTTGCCGCTGGCATAGCCATCCAGAACGTGCCCGAGGGCGCCATCATATCCATGCCGCTGGTAACCTGTGGGCTTTCACGGCCCAAGGCGTTTCTGTACGGCTTCCTATCGGGCGTGGTAGAGCCCATCGGCGCCGCGTTGATGATTGCCTGCGTGGGTCTGATGACCCCGCTTCTGCCCTACATCCTGGCATTCGCCGCTGGAGCCATGATGTACGTGGTGGTGGAAGAGCTTATCCCCGAAACGCAGACGGGCCGCCACACCAACATCGGCGCCATAGCCCTTTCCTTCGGCTTCGTGCTGATGATGGTGCTGGACGTGGCCCTGGGCTAACCGGGCGCCAAGAGAAGGTCATCCGCCCAGTTCAAACGACAAGTCAACCACTTTGTCGATGTTGCGCTGGACATGCTTTGCCGCCAATTCCACGAACTCTTCCGTAAGGTCCTCGTTCCAAGAGAGCACTTCGCGCACCTCATCGGCGAAACCATCCAACCGTTCAGGATCGAACCAGCCCAGGTCTTCGACCAGCGCCAATTGGCTGAAGGGGTTTTCCCTGAACGGATGGCTGTCGTAGAAGTAACGCTTGGCACGCAGCTGCGCCAGCGTTGCCCGGGCGAAGAAGGCGCAGCCCGAATCGTACAGAGGGGCACAGCCCAGAACCTGCAGCGACTCGACCTCGCGGATAAGCCCGAAGTTGAACAGGTGCCTGTCGTCGTTCGCCATCAAGTAGTCGCACACGATCATCTTGTCGATGCTCTCGCGCAGGTTGCGGCCGGCGAGCTCCGATGCCTGGCGCACATACGACTCGTACAACCCCGCATGGTGCAGACCATAACAGCCGACTATGTCGTTAGCGGGAATGAGCTCTTGCCCAGCGTCGAGCATGTCGGGGCAGAGCGAATACGGCTTCCCGTTCTCGAACACCAGCTCGTAGGGAACGTACTCGCCCGGCTCGAGCAAGCGTTCGAACAGCTTTGTTGCCAGCAGTTCGCTGAAGGGCTCGCGGTTCGACCCCGGCGTAGAGCCCTTCAGCAGAAACGGCTTCCCACTCCGCAGAATCCAGCGCTTCTCGAGCATACCGTTGGTGGTGCTGGAAGGAGCGCGGCGCGCATCTTCGGAAGACCCAACGCCCATAAGCGCTGCACCGAAGGAATCGTCG
This sequence comes from Bacteroidaceae bacterium, assembly GCA_963626845.1. GTDB lineage: Bacteria > Actinomycetota > Coriobacteriia > Coriobacteriales > Eggerthellaceae > Anaerotardibacter. The sequence continues at coordinate 9,477 of CAVFYB010000057.1, forward strand.
AATCCGTTGTCGAAGTAGTTGATATCTTCCCAGTTCAGCGGTATCGGCTTCCCGGTTTCTGCGTCTACAGGCCTGAACCAGTACTGATCGGAGAGGCTCAAACCCAACGACGAGATAACCAGCTGGCTCACATTGGCGAAACCCGCTTCCTCCAGCAAGGAGCCGATGCGGGGACGCGCCTCGGGGATGGAGCGATCCGCCATCCACTGCCGCAGGAAATCGGCATGGATCTTGCCGGGTGCGCTGCATGCGCCCAGCGGAGCCCAGCTTGCATCCTGCAAGGGCTCAAGCGACACAACCCTTTCGCGGTTCCTGTTGAACTGGAAGCGGGCCACCTCATGGTTACGATTCATCAGAATGAACGAGGTTATCGCAGACGGGTCCCGCTCGCCATCCTTAGGGCGGCCAGATGCCACGGCGGAATTTGCGCGGTTCCGAACCGAAGCCTCATCGAGCAGCCAAGCGCGCCCAACACGCCGTGCCGTTAAATCGCCCGCATCGATAAGCGCGCGAACCCTGCGAGGAGAAACACCCAAAAGCTTTGCCGCATCTGCTGTAGATATCATCGCCACACCCCTTTCCACCGTTGAAAATTATACCGTTAGCGGAATAGTTTTCAGGGATGGGCTTTGCTGAAACTGTTCCGTTAGCGGAACAGTTTTGTGGCACAAACTTGCTGGCGAACGCCTAGCGTTCTTCGCCAACTGACACCAGGTTGCTGAAATACTCCGTGCGGCCGGCAAGCACATCGTCGTAGAAGCCCTGCTTCCAGTCGATGTAGTCGATGCTGCCCTGTACCTCGGCCAGCTGCTCAACCAAGCGCTCGCGCTTTTCGGCCAACATGCGCTTGCGTTCAGGGATGCTGGCCTCGCCTTCCAAACATAACTGCAGGTAGTCACGCATTTCTGCGATACTCATACCGCATTTCTTAAGGCAGGTAAGGCTTTTGATCCATTCCAGGTCATGCTCGTCGAACACGCGTCGGTTGTTCTTGTCGCGCTTGACGTTGGGAACAAGGCCCTGGTTGCAGTAGAACTTGAGCGCCTGATACGTCATATCCGCCTCGCGGCACGCCTCCATCATGGTGAACAGTTTGCCACTTGCCTGCACTCGCCTTGGTGCGTTTTCGGATGCATCCGCTCCCTGCGTCATATTCCCTCCAAATACGCGGAATTTTTCTTGACCGGTAGTAACTATCGGTTGCTATAACCGCATTGTCAAGAGAACGCAAGGGCGTAAAGGAGCAGCAATGTCTTTCGATCAAAGCAGCATGATGTATGTGGAATTGAGCAACGGCGTGAAGATGCCGCAGCTCGGCTACGGCGTGTACCAGGTAACCCAGGACGAATGCGAGCGCTGCGTGCGCGATGCGCTGGAAGTGGGCTACCGTCACATCGACACGGCCCAGAGCTACTTCAACGAGGAGCAGGTCGGTGCAGCCGTCGCCGCATCGGGCATCGACCGCGGCGACATCTGGCTCACCACCAAGGTCTGGCTCGAGCACTACGGCGA
>CAVFYB010000058.1:0-10616 GCA_963626845.1 Bacteroidaceae bacterium
CCCAGGATGTTGAACACCGTGCGGATGCCCAGCTCCTTGCGGATGGGGCCCACGTAGCGCATGGCGGTGTGGTACCTCTGGGCGAAGAAGAAGCACATGCCCACTTCGTTCAGCAGCTTGGCGCACAGCTCGGGGCTCTGCTCGATGTTGGCGCCCAACGCCTCCTGGCAGTCGGCCGTGCCGCTCTTGCTGGACGCTGCGCGGTTGCCGTGCTTGGCCACCTTCGCGCCGCCGGCCGCGATGACCAGCGCCGCCGTGGTGGAGATGTTGAAGCTGCCGGCCTTGTCGCCACCGGTGCCCACGATCTCGAGCACGGGCTCGGGGAAGCTCACCTTGGTGGCATGCGAGCGCATGGCGGCAGCGCAACCGGCGATCTCGTCTATGGTCTCGCTCTTGGTGCTCTTGGTTGAAAGCGCGGAAAGGAACGCGGCGGTCTGCACCGGGGTGGTGTCGCCCGACATGATCTCGTTGATAACCGCATATGCCTCGTCGTAGGTGAGGTCTTGCTTGTCTACCAGTTTGAATATCGCCTCGCGGATCATTGTGGTTCCTTTCTACTTGGCGGTGATTTCCAGGAAATTCTTCAAGATGGTGCGGCCCTCGGGGGTAAGGATGCTCTCGGGATGGAACTGCAGGCCGAATGTGGGGAACTCGGTATGCTGCACCGCCATCACTTCCCCGTCGTCGGTGCGGGATATCACCTTCAGGCATTCCGGCAGGGCTTCCTCTTCGGCGGCCAGGGAATGGTAGCGCGCCACCTGCGTCTGCTCCGGCATGCCCTTGAAGATGGGCGACGTTGCATCGAGCTTCGCCACGGAAGACTTGCCGTGCATCAGCTCCTTGGCGTACCCCACCACGCCGCCGAAGGCCTCGCAGATGGCCTGATGCCCCAGGCACACGCCCAGGATGGGCACCTTGCCGGAAAGCCTCAGCGCTGCTTCCTCGCAGATGCCCGCATCGGCAGGGCGGCCCGGACCGGGCGAGAGGATGATGGCGTCGGGGCGCATGGCATCGAGCCCTTCCACCGTCAGCGCATCGTTGCGCACCACTTCGATATCGGGGTTCAGCTCCCCTACCAGCTGATACAGGTTGTAGGAGAAGCTGTCGTAGTTGTCGATGAGGACGATCATGCCAGGCCCCCTTCTGCGCACTGCAGCGCTTCCATAACCGCGCGCGCCTTGTTGTAGCATTCGCGGTCCTCGTTTTCCGGGATGCTGTCGGCAACGATGCCGGCGCCGGTCTGCACGCACACGCGGCCGTTCTTCTTGTAGGCAAGGCGGATGCCGATGCAGGTGTCCAGGTTGCCGGTAAGGTCCAGGTACCCGATGGCGCCACCGTAGATGCCGCGCTTGGCGCCCTCCAGGTCTTGGATTATCTGGCAGGCGCGCAGCTTCGGCGCACCGGAAAGCGTGCCGGCCGGCAGGATGGAGTCCATCACGTCCACCGCGTCCTTGTCTTCCGCCAGCTTGCCGGTAACGGTCGATCCGATATGCATGATGCGGCTGAAGCGCAGGATGTTGCGGTACTCCTCCACCTTCACGGTGCCCAGCCTGCTCACGCGACCCAGATCGTTGCGGCCCAGGTCCACCAGCATGTCGTGCTCGGCGCGCTCCTTGTCGTCGGCCAAGAGCTCTTCCTCCAGCGCGCGGTCTTCCTCGGGCATGGCGCCGCGGGGGCGCGAGCCGGCCAGCGGGTAGGTGAACAGCGTGCCGTCCTGCAGGCGGGCAAGCGTTTCGGGAGAAGCGCCGGCGATCTCAACATCGTCGCTGGTGAAGTAAAACATGTACGGCGAGGGGTTCTGGCAGCGCAGCACGCGGTAGGTGTCGAACAGGCTGCCCTCGGCCGCTGCCGTGCGCGGGTTGGAGGGAACCACCTGGAAGATGTCGCCCTCATGGATGTGATGCTTGGCGATGTTCACCATCTCGCAGAAGCGCTCGGTGGAGAACTGCGGCGTAAGCGGGCCTGCCATATGCAGCGGCGGGAACTCATGGCGCTCGCCGCCGAACAGCAGCTCCTCCATCTCGTCGAGCTTCGCAGCGGCCGCCTCGTACGATGCATCCACGTCGTCTGCGCGGACGCCGGCGATGAGGATGATCTTCTGGCGGTAGTTGTCGAAGCAGATCACCTGGTCGAACAGCATGAGGTCCACGTCCAGGAAATCCTCGTGGGCCAGGTCGGGGCGGCGCAGCGTGGGCTCGGCGTACTTGATGTAGTCGTAGCTGAAGTAGCCCACCAAGCCGCCGGTGAACGTGGGGAAGCCCTCTATCTGGGGGCTCTTGTTCTGCGCGATGATGGCGCGAATGGCCTGCCCAGGGTGCTCGACCTGCTCGGTTTCCGCCACCGGCTCGCCGTCTTCCACGTTGCGGCGCACGGTGAGCGTGCCGTTCAGGCAGGTGAGCTCCACGGAGGGCTTGTAGCCCAAGAACGAGTAGCGGCCCCAGCGCTGGTCGGCCTCGGCGGACTCAAGGAGGAAGCAGTGGTTGCTTGCGTGGCGCAAGGCGCGCATGGCCTCGATGGTGGTGATGCGGTCGGCGTACAGCTCACGCTTCACGGGAACGCGGCGAATGCCCTCGAGCCCCGCCAGACGGCGCACCTCCTCCAAGCTCGGCTGCAGCGTTTCGGTACTGCGCATCGGTTCTGCCTTTCTCTTCAAAGGGAAGGCAAAGAAAAAGCCCGCCCTTGACGTCAACTACGATCAAGGACGGGCTGTTAAGCTCGCGGTGCCACCTTGCTTCACGGTTCGACCCGTGCCCTTTGCGGATTACCTTCATAACCCCGGCAACTGACGTATGCCCCACGTTGCATCCTACTTGGCAGCTGCGCTGCGTTCGCATGCACCCTCAGCGGTCCATTTGGCAAGCGGCTTTTCCACCCGGATCCCAGCACCCCGGATTCTCTGTGCGCGCCTACTCGCTTTGACTTCCGCCTCAACGGTTTAGGTGGTTCCTGCTTCCCGGGCTGCGCCCCGAAAGCGAAACTGTGGCTATTCTGTAGCCAGCTTCCTGAATTGTCAACAGGGAAATTCGCCGTGTTGCGCAGAGTTAACGCAAACGCCGGCAAGCGGAAGAGCGTGCGGTCGGCTGGACGGGAACCAAACAGCCGCCAACAGCTGCCCTGCCAAAGAAGCGAGTCCCCTTGCCGCCACGCCTCTAAATAGAGCACCGAGCCTTTGAAGAAGATGCCGGGGCAACAGCACGAGAACTCTTCGGAATGATGGCGAACCGGATAATGCCAGTCGCCACAAGCACAACGCCCATCATGATCCAAGCAGGGATATAAGAGCCCATGCCATCGTAGATGTAACCGACAGCCGTTGCGCCAAAGCAGCCCCCGAAAGAAATGGCGATGTTGATGTAGTTCACAAATGTTCCGAAGTCCTTATCCCCAAACATCCTGTGGGCCATAAGCGGCGCAATCACATTTACCGCAGGACACCCGAAGCCATAACAAAGGACAAGCAGAACCACAAGCCAAGGCGCCTGGGGAATGAACACCTGGGTAAAGAAGACCCCCGAGAAAACAAGACAGGTCGCCAACGCAGCACTCTTCACGCTGAACCTATCGCAAAATACGCCGATCGCTACGTTGCCGACAGCCAACATGCCCGTCAGCAGAGACACAACCAAAGATCCCTGCTCTGCCGTAAAGCCATTGAGCATCAAGAACGTCTGGGTGTGCTGCAGGATGGATGATGAGGCAAAGACCACCATCGAGCACGATACCAGCAGTAGCCAGACAGGCAACCGCCTTGCTTCCTGCTTGAAGGTCGTGCCCTCGATCTGCCCCTTGGAAGCCTGAGCCTCCGAGTCGCCCATTCTAGAAATCCCAAGGTTCTCGGGAGACCACACAACCATCTTGAGTACGCAGGGGACACAGATGCAGAGCATCGCAGCAGCAATCACCAGGTACCCCGCACGCCACGATGCCGCTTGAACAACTTCATTCAGCAGAAGAATGGACAGCATACCACCAACCGTAGTACCAGACAGGGCGAGCGCAAGCGCGAATCCCTTCCTCTGAGGACCGAACCAATTGTTGATCAATATGGCGATGGGGGTTATGCCGCCACACCCAAACGTGAAGCCCATGGGGACCGCAAGCAGGTAAAACTGCCAAAGCTCACTTGCGGCAGAGAAAAGGGCAAACGTGGTCGCGCCTACGGCGGAAGCGGCAACCAACAGCCGCTTCATGGAACCCTCAACCATAAAGCGTCTACAAACGAAGAGGGAGACCATCGCCGCGATAGAGAGAATCATGATGTACTGAGAGAACTCCCCGATCGAGAAACCCAGGTCGTTCGTTACCGGCAGCAAGAACACACCCGTAACCGAAATAACGCAAGCGTACTGGCATGTCGTAAGGATGAAGCCCAGCGCGACAATCGTCCAACCATAATAGGCTCTCTTTTTTTGGGAAACCTTGAAAGCGCCCATTGCTCTTTCCTTTCTTCCGAGGCTTTTGACGCAGTACACCACCGAGAAAAGAGGACAACAAGTGTTCCGGAAGACCATTTAGTTGCACCAATGATCCTTTTTGCCACCACCGATTCAATTAGCCGCGCTGGGCATGGCCCAAGAGTTCTATGAGGCACAAAAAAGCGGTACGCCCGGACGATTACCGAAAAGAAGGAAGCATCCTACACTGAGGCAAATCCACATCTCCATCGATAAGGAGCAACTCATGAGCATAATCGCAACGGTAGCAATAACCGGAACCACAAATAAGGAAACGAATCTGGAAAAATACCGGCACTATATCAAAGAGGCAGCAGACGCCGGCGCAGAGCTCATCCTATTTCCCGAGATGTCCCTCCAGGGATTCCCTGATTCAATGTTCACCTACGATGTGGAACAATCCCTGTATCTTCACGAAACAGCAGAGCTGGTGCCCGAAGGAGACTCGACGCGTCACCTCATCGGACTTGCGCGTGAATACGGGATGTACATCGCCTGGGGCATGACGGAACGCAGTCATTCCCATAGCGAGATCATCTTCAACACGGCCGTACTCGTAGGCCCAGAAGGATACATCGGCAAATACCGAAAAGTGCACAATCCCATCACTGAGCGACTATACTGCCAACCCGGCATCGACATTGAGGTATTTGAGACCAAGCTCGGCAAAATAGGGCTGCAGATTTGCTATGACAAGCTATTCCCCGAGGTGAGCCGAATACTAGCCATCAAAGGAGCACAGATCATCTTGTCCCCTACTGCTTGGCCATCTTGCGGCGACAACGTTCGCTTCAATGACATCGCGGAGCCGGCTCGTGCGCTGGAAAACTCGGTCTTCTTCGTCTCCAGCAACCATGTTGGAGAGGTTGCACCCAACGACGAGATGTGCGGACGAAGCAGGATCATCGATCCCACAGGAAAGATCCTCGTAACAACAGACGGGGAGCACGAAGGGATGGCGATTGCGGAGATAGACATCGAGGGGGACGTGTGCAGGGCACGAGGAGGGATATCGGGGGTGACCAGCAGCCTGCTGCGCGACAGGAGGCCGGACGTCTACGGTAGCCTGGTCGAGACGTCCCGGTACAATTTCATGACATTTCCCCGACAGGGGAACGCGCACCCACGCCATAACCTCTAACTGCGGCCCATTACCCGAAACACATCGAGCCGATGGGTCACGTCCATCTTCTTGTATATGCTTGAGATATGCTTCTTCAGGGTGCTCGGTGTTATAAACAGTTCATGGCAGATCTCAGGGTTCTGACGGTAATTCAGGATCAGGTCTAAAACCTCTATTTCCCGATTGGAGAGATTGAACTGAGCACACAGTCTGTCGTGCTCGTCGATGGAGCTCTCCGGCTCCCCGCAAAGCGAAGCGGAAGGCTCCCGACAGAGCCGTATGGCAAGATGGTCCTTCAAGGCATCCAAGATGGCTATCTCTCGATCGGAAAAATCGACATTATCTTTTGAGCGATAGAGAGATAAGGCTCCCAAGCACCTGCCATCATGACCGATAGAGACGATGGCGCTGTAATGGATGTTGGCACGCGGGTACGCTCGCCGATAGAACTCAGTAGACTCACGCACCCCAGAGGGAAAGAGGTCCGATGTTCTAAAGGTGTTGTTCTGAGCAGAAACAAACGCCCAGCGCAGATAGTCGATCTCCTCAAAATCAGTCATATACAACTCGAGGAGATCCATCCCGATGCCGCGAGATACAGGGTCGGACAGATGACCACCATCGGCAGGACGGCTCACAAAGAACGTAGCCGCATCATACGGGACCAGCGTTCTCAAAAGATCAAGAACCCGACCGCGCATATGGCGAACGTCGGGGTCCTCATGGACTTTCAAGGCAAGACCGTTGACAAAAGCCCAATCGTTTCCTGTCAATAAATTCGTAGTCATCGCTTCAACCTCGGCATCCATGATGGGCCTGGTTTATTTCAACTCAATTGCAGCCAGGAAAACTCTTGTTGTTCGAAGCCCGCGACAATTCCCTAGAACCAAAGGGAGCCTTTTCGTCAGCAACGCATCTTGGCGGTTCCTCAGCCGATCAACACATCTACAACCGCTGATCGCCTCGAATGCATCGCTTGCCACCAATAAGGTTTGCGGCGGCTACTCCCTGTGCCGCACGTCCCATTGCTCGGCGACGTAGAAGCGACGGCGGTTCTGACAGCTGGTGAGCGTTACCCGGCCGGCGTTCACCAGGTAGATGAGATGCGCGAACGTCTCGCCCAGCGAATAGAACTTCTGGTCGATGGTCCAGCTGTCCCAGTTCGGGTGCTTCCATTTCGCGTTGCGCGCGATGTCGATAAGGCTGGCATGACCTTCTGCCACCAGTTGGTAGAGCTCTTCCAAACGGTTGGCATGGAAGCCCTTCAGGAAATCCACCCGCTCGGCAACGCCGGTGAACGGAGCGCCGTGACCAGGCAATATGAGGTCAACGTCCAGGCCGCGCACCTTGTCTAAGCTGGCAAGGAACTCTTTCAGGGCATCGTAGCCGGTGATCCAGCTCATGATGGTGGGCGTGATGCGCTCGAGCACGTGATCGCCGGCGATGAGCACCTTCAGCGTCGGCTCGTACAGGCAGATGTGCCAGTCATCGTGGCCGGGCGTGGTTATCACCTGGAAGCGGTAGTTGCCGTTGCGGTACACGTCGCCATCGCCCAGGTAGAACAGGTCGGGCTGGTTCTTCGAGGGCACCAACTCGGCGGAAACGCGGTAGGCGCTGGCGTCGCGCTTCTGCATGCTGAGCTCGTCGTAGGTGTTCGGGCGCACCAGATGGCTGATAAGCGGGTTGTACACCGTGGACTGAATGTCCATGAGGTTGCGCACTTCCTGGAACGAATGCATGTTGGCGTACACGCGCATCCAACGGCGCCAGATGCGGTCGAGGTTGCCCGTATGGTCGGGGTGCGAATGGGTAAGCACGATCTCCACCGATTCCCAGTCGCGGCCCAGCTGGCGCAGCGCCTGGTCCAGCGCCTGCTCGCATTCGGGCTCGTTCAGGCCCACGTCGATGATGGTGGTCTTGTCTTCGCTCAGGATGAAATATGAATTCAGGTACTCAAGCGGGTTATCGGGCAAGGGCACCGGCACGCGCCAGATGCGCGGGTAAACCTCTTCGATCTCTCCGTTGTTATACTGATCGGCATAGCTGCCCATAATGCGATCCCCTTGCAAACATCCCTGCAGATAGTCCGAGCCTAACGCATAATCAGCGCGCCGGCCGCTCGTTACGGGAGACGTTGGCGAATCGTAGATGGCTGGCTGGTTTTGCGTTGGAGCCACACGGAATGGAGGGGCGAATGGGAAACGAAGGCAAGGGGTTCGAATCCGGCGACAGCCCGCTGTGCGGTACCGGTTCCCCATGCGCCGAAGCCCACGGCCCCCAGAGCGCAACCGGCCTGCCCGATGCGCATTGCCACGTTGCGTTCATGGAAAGCTCCGCCGCATTCACCGCGCAGGCAAACGCCGCCGATGCCGACGTGCTCTCCGTCACGGTAACGCCGGCGGAATACGCTTCGCTGACCGGCAACTACAGGGATGCCGACAGCGTCCACACCGCCCTGGGATTGCATCCCTGGTGGGTGCCGGAAAGCGAAGATGAGCTCGGCGCCCTGCTCAACGCGTTCGATGAATTGCTGCCCCGCGCACGCTTCATCGGCGAAGTGGGCCTGGACTTCTCGAAGCGACGCGAGCACACCCGCGCCCAGCAACTGCAGGCGTTCCGCCATATCGCCGATGCGGCGGCGAGCCGCGGCGCCCAGGCGCTATCCCTCCACTGCGTCGGAGCCTACCCCGAAGCGCTCCAAATCATCGAGAGCTCCGGCTGCGCCGAGCGATGCCGTTGCATCTTCCACTGGTTCAGCGGATCTTCGCAGCAGCTAAACCTCGCCATCAACCTTGGCTGTTGGTTTTCCGTAGGCGAGCGCATGCTGCAAACCAAACACGGACGCGAATATGCCAAGGCCATCCCGCTGAACCGCCTGCTCCTGGAAACCGACGCGCCGGCAGCGAAGGACCCGGAGATCACCCCGCCGGCGGTCCCCTACCCCTTCGCCCAGCACCAAGCCGAGCTGCAACGAACGCTCCTGCAGCTCGCCAAGCTGCGCAAGATAGCGCCCGAGGAGCTTAGCGCCGTCGTCCGCACGAACGCCAAAGCGGTTCTGAGATAGGATCCCGCGGGCCGCCGCTGAAGGCAGTCCCTCTTTAGCAAAAGTCCGGGCATGCGCCAGTAAGTCAGCGAGCGGGACCCTGACGAGTGCAGATGCCGCGAAGGCGAGAGGAAGCGTGCTTCAGCGCGTGACGAACGCCTGGAACGGCATCTGTGCCGTCAGAGACCCGCGCAGCATCGAGGACGAGCGTCGTCCCGGTAGGGCGACGCTCCAAAACTGTGCCGTCGGGGTCCCGCGCAGCATCGACACAAAGCAAGCAAGGCGACCAGAATGCTGGTCGCCTTGCCTTTGAAGGAAGCTGTCGATTTAACTGCGAACCTATTGCTCTGCCGGAACCACAACGGTGGGAACCACCAAGTGGTTCAGCACGCCGCAGGTGGTGGAGCCGAACAGGGCGCGGCTCACCGCAGAACGGGCGTGCGTGCCAAGGACCAGCAAGCGGCAGTTCTTAGCGCAGTCCATGAGAACCTGCGTAGGCGAAGGGCCGTTGATGGAATGGCCTTCTACCTGCACATCGGGGTTAGACTCATTGATGTTTGCCACGCGAGCGTCCAGGTTGCGCTGGAACTGCTCGCCAACCGGCGCCAGGCCACCGCCCATGAACTCTGCGGACTTCGAGAGCAGCGTGGGAATGCCCCAGGCAGAGACCAACTCGAGCGGCTGGTCAAGCGATTCCGCCAGATGCACGCCAAGGGCAACCGCGCCATCGCCTACCGCATCGTCGGGGCCAACGCCCACCACAATGCCCTCGGACTCGTTTTCGGGATCCCAATCAACGGGAACAACCACCGTGGGAACGCTTGCGGAAACGGAAACGCGCAGGCCTTTGGCGCCCCATACCTTTTCGGCCACCGAAGAACCGCCGTGGTGCGAGCCCATGACGATCATGTCGTGAGCCTCGGAAGCGTTCACCAAAGCTTCCACGATGTCGTCTTTCACGTACGATGCCTCAACGCGGATCTCGGGATACTTGTCGTTGACGAACTTCTGAGCCTCGCCCAACACGTGGTCTACCGCTTCGCGCAGAAGCTTCGTGTCGGACTTCGCCATACGGTCGGATGCCGGGTCGATTACGGCCAGAAGGGCCAGGGAAGCCCCTTCCCTGTTGGCAAGACGCGCTGCCCAGCAAAGGGCCTTTTCGCCGCGCTCGGAGCCATCGATGCCCACCAAGATGCTTTCCATAGTGTCTATACCTCTTTCAACCTAGTGGAAAATCGGGATCATGAGCCACAGCGCGAACAGCACCACGACGACGCACGCAGCGAAGCACACTACGGAAGCGAAGCGCACCAGATAATTCGGCGAGCCATCGGGACCTTCAGCCGAACCGCTCTTAGCCCAAAGACGCAGGCCAGACGAATACATGATGCCGATACCACCAGCGATGCACACAGCAACCACCAGCACGGTCACAAAATTCATGACTTCTTGCATTTAATTCCCCTTCCCTACGCAGCTGCCGCAGCGGTCGCCGCCTTGGCATTGAGCTTGACTTCGGAGCTTTCATTGACATTGAGCGAGTTCACCGGATTGCGACGGCTCAGGCGGAAGATGATGAGCGCAGCAACGACGGCAATAAGTGCAACGGCAAGCGTGCCCCAGACGTTGATCTTGGCAACGGCGCAGGCAGCGGCGCCAATGATGCCGGCAGCAGGGAACGTTACCAACCAGGCCACGAGCATGCGCGCCGCAACCATCCAATTCACCTCGTTGCCTTTCTTGCCCAGGCCGGAACCGATGATGGAACCGGAGCACACCTGCGTGGTGGAAAGGGCGAAGCCAAGGTGAGACGAAACCAAGATGGTGGTGGCAGAAGCAGCCTCGGCAGCGAAGCCCTGCGGGGTGGAGATCTCGGTCAGGCCCTTACCCAGTGTGCGGATCACGCGCCAGCCGCCCATGTAGGTACCCAGGGCGATGGCAAGGCCGCATGCGGCGATAACCCAAAGCTGCGGACCGGTGCCGGAAGGCTGGATGC
>CAVFYB010000059.1:0-10556 GCA_963626845.1 Bacteroidaceae bacterium
TGGTCGTCTGCGATCTGAGCTTTATCGGCTTGGCCCAGCTGGCTGGAGTGTTCGCTGGTTTGTGCAAGCCGGGAAGTGTGTTCCTGGGGCTTATCAAGCCTCAGTTCGAAAGCCAGCACGACGAAACCGATCACGGTATCGTCCGAGACGAAGCGGTGAGGCAGCGCGTTGTGAGCGAGGTGACGGCCGCACTTCAGGATGCCGGATTTGCGGTTGAAGGCGTGGTGGAATCGTCTATCAAGGGCGCCGAGGGCAACGTTGAGTTCCTGGTGTACGCAATCTTCCAACCGAAAGCTTGCGAAGACTAGGGGTTGGCTATGGTGATAACCTGCAGTGAGAAGCTTATGGCCTACATGCAGCGAAAGGACTATCACTGCATTGCCCTGGAGCCCATCAGCCCCCAGGGCTGCTGCGCCGATATGACCGAGCTTCATTCCCGTTTCGTTCGCGACAAGGACGTTCCCAAGCTCAAAGCAAAGAACTGCGGCGTGTTCGAGGCGCCGTTCGGCGAACTGCTCATCCTGCAAAGAGGGCTTGAAATAGACGATACCGTGCATCTTGATCTGCGGAGGTTCCTGGGCGTTAGCGACATCGTTGTCAAAGGCATTCGCCCCTTCAGCCTTTAGGCGGCCCAGCGAACAGCCTTGGTCTTGCATTGGCTACAGGGCCAGGCAGCCAGTGGCTTCTCTTTTTTCGGCAGGCGAATATACCGCATCAAACCTTATGCAGTGCGTTCTTCCAGCACAAATAACGGCCTCCGACGATGCCGTGGCTTCATCGGAGGCCGTCTAGTTCGGTGGCTTTCGCCGCTTAGTTCTTCAACGAATTCAGTGGAGCAGGCATGCGGCCGCCGCGGTGGGCGAATACGTCGCCGGCGAATTGGTTCACCGCCATAACAGGCGCATAACCCAGCAGACCGCCGAAGTCCAGCTTGTCGCCAACGGATTTGCCGATGGCGGGGATAAGGCGAACGGCAGTGGTCTTGTTGTTGATCATGCCGATGGCGCACTCGTCGGCGATGATGCCGAAGATGGCCTCAACGCTGGTGTCTCCAGGGATAGCGATCATGTCCAGGCCAACCGAGCAGACGCAGGTCATGGCTTCCAGCTTCTCCAGGTGCAGTGCGCCGGATTCTGCCGCACGGATCATGCCGGCATCTTCGGAAACGGGGATGAAGGCGCCCGAAAGGCCGCCGACGCTGGAGCTGGCCATAACGCCGCCCTTCTTAACTGCGTCGTTGAGCATAGCAAGCGCAGCCGTGGTGCCCGGGCCGCCGCATTGGCCCACGCCGATGGCTTCGAGGATCTCGGCAACCGAATCGCCTTCTGCCGGGGTGGGGGCAAGGGAAAGGTCCAAGATGCCCTTTTGCACGCCCAGGCGACGGCTTGCCTCGCGGCTCATAAGCTCGCCGGCACGGGTGATCTTGAATGCCGTTGCTTTGATGGCCTCGGCGATAGAGGTCATGTCGGCATCCTTAGGCATGTTGCGCAGCACATTGTTAACTACGCCAGGGCCGGAAACGCCGACGTTGATGACGGCGTCAGCTTCACCGGAGCCGTGGAAAGCGCCTGCCATGAAGGGGTTGTCCTCAACGGCATTGCAGAACACCACCAGCTTGCCGGCGCCGATGCAGTCGCGATCGGCAGTGAGTTCGGCGGACTTCTTCACCATCTGTGCCATCTTGTATGCGGCATCCATGTTGATGCCGGCGCGGGTGGATCCTACGTTTACCGAAGCGCATACGTTGTCGGTGGCAGCCAGCGCCTCGGGGATGGAGTTCATCAGGTTCTCGTCGGCACGGGATGCACCCTTGTGCACCAGTGCGGAAAAGCCGCCGACGAAATCGACGCCCACTTCCTTGCCGGCCTTGTCCATGGCGATGGCGATGGGGGAAAGGTCGGTTGCCTGTGTGGCGGCGCAGATCTCTGCGATGGGCGTAACCGAGATGCGCTTGTTCACGATCGGGATACCGTATTCACGCTCCAGCTGCTCTGCGGTCGGAACCAGCTTCTCGGCTGCGGTGGTCATGCGATCGTAGACCTTCTGCGCCATGACGTTGATGTCCTCATGGGTGCAACCGCGCAGGTTCAGGCCAAGCGTGATGGTTCGGATGTCCAGATGCTGCTTGCTGACCATCGCCAGCGTTTCGGCGATTTCCTCGGGGGTAATCTGCATGCGAAGATGCCTTTCCTCGTGATTTCAAAGATGAGGCAAGTCTAGCACTGCCGCGACTCGCGAAGGCGGTTCTTAACCTGCCATATACATGATGCGCATTTGCTGTAGGCGCGTGCAGGGCGTTTGCCATTGAGAGAACAGGTTGCTACTATCTTTTTGCACACTATGTTCATTAATGATCGACTTGTTGAACTGAGCCTGTTTTCGCAGTCGATCGAGGGAGAAGAGGTTTCGGTGGCAGACGCCGCTTTGGAAAAGCAGCAAAGCATAGTTGCGCCCTGTTCTGCGGAAGACCGCCGAATCACCCGCTCTAAGCGCGCCCTGCGCCAGGCGCTCATCGCCCTTATCGAGGAAAAGGGCTTTGACGCCATCACGGTGAACGACCTCTGCTCTGCCGCCGACTTGAACCGGGGCACGTTCTACAACCACTTCCACGACAAGGACCATCTGCTTGTCACCTTTGAAGATGAGGTCATGTCCGACCTGCTTCGTATCCAGTCGCAGATGGATTCGCTCAGCGTTAAGGACGTTCTTTCCACTTGCGTGAGGAAGCGCCCTTTGCCTTTCCTGGTGGAACTTTTCGACTACCTACGTAAACAGGGTAGCTTTCTACATGCGGTCCTGGGGCCGGGCGGCGATGCTGCGTTCGGCCAGCGCCTACGTGATTCGGTGTGCACACATCTGATCCAAAGCGTCCTTCACGAGAAGTACCGGGAACACCCTGACTCGTTCGTTGAGTATTACCTTGCCTTCTATGCCTCTGCATACCTAGGCGTTATCAATCATTGGATTTCAACCGGGATGAATGAAAGCTCCGAGGAAATGGCGCTCATCGCCATGCGCCTGCTGTTCATCAAGCCCGGCGAGCCCATTCGAATGTGAGGAGATTCGAAATGACAACCTCCACTGAAAACTGCGCTCTTCATCTGGGCATCGACGTCGGCTCCACCACGGTGAAAGTGGCGGTGCTCGACGATGACGACCAGATCATCTACTCGGTGTACCGCCGCCACCACGCAGACGTTCGCGCCACCGTGCTCGAGGTGCTGAAAGAGGCTTCGGCTCAGTTCCCCGGGAAAGAGGTTACGGTTGCCATCACTGGTTCCGGTGGTTTGCTGCTTTCGCAGTGGCTGGGGCTGGAATTCGTGCAGGAAGTTATCGCCTCGAAGACGGCGGTAGAGACGTTCATCCCCAAGACCGATGTCGCCATCGAGCTTGGCGGTGAGGACGCGAAGATCATCTACTTCGACAACGGCATCGAGCAGCGTATGAACGGCACGTGCGCCGGCGGTACGGGTGCGTTCATCGACCAGATGGCGGCTTTGCTGGACACCGACGCTACCGGTTTGAACGAATTGGCTCGGAACCATACCGTTCTTTACCCCATCGCCAGCCGCTGCGGTGTGTTCGCCAAGACGGACGTTCAGCCCCTTCTGAACGAGGGCGCAAAGAAGGAAGACATCGCTGCCTCCATCTTCCAGTCCGTGGTTACGCAGACTATCTCGGGTTTGGCATGCGGCCGGCCAATCCGCGGTTACGTGGCGTTCTTGGGCGGCCCGTTGCAGTACCTTCCCGAGCTTCGCAAGCGTTTCTACGAAACCCTCGAACTCGATGAAGAGCACATCATTGTCCCCGACAACGCCCATCTCTTCGTTGCCAGCGGTTGCGCGCTTGCAGGCGCCAATGCCAAGGCAGAGCTTCTTTCGGGCGTGGTTGAGCGCTTGGAGAACTTGGGCGATGTTCAAGGCAGCGAAGTGGTTCGCCTGCCTCCGCTGTTCAAGGACGAGGCCGACTATGCCGAGTTCAAGGGCCGCCACGATTCCGAGAAGGTGCGTCGTGCCGATCTGGCAACCTACGAGGGCGTGGCCTACCTGGGCATCGATGCCGGCTCTACCACGTTCAAGAGCGCTCTGATCTCGGAAGACGGCGCCCTGCTGTGGAGCAGCTACGTGAACAACAAGGGCGATGTGCTTGGTTGCGCGAAGCGCGCGGTGGCGGAGCTCTACCAGACGCTTCCCACCGACGAGCAGGGCAACCCGAAGGTCACCATCGGCCATGTGACGGTAACCGGTTACGGCGAGGCGCTTCTGCTCGAGGCGCTTCGGGTTGATTCCGGCGAGATCGAGACTGTGGCGCATCTGCGCGGCTCTCAGGAAATGCTCCCGGGTGTCGAGTTCATCCTGGACATCGGCGGTCAGGACATGAAGTGCCTGCGAGTCAAGGACGGCGTCATCGACCACATCATGTTGAACGAGGCTTGCTCTTCCGGTTGTGGCAGCTTCATCGAGAGCTTCGCAAGCGGCCTGAACCTGGACGTTTCCGAGTTCGCTCAGAGTGCTATCAAGGCAGAGCATCCGGTTGATCTGGGTAGCCGTTGCACGGTGTTCATGAATAGCCGTGTGAAGCAGGCGCAGAAGGAAGGGGCCACAGTGGGCGACATCGCTGCCGGCCTTGCCCTTTCGGTTATCAAGAATGCCTTGTTCAAGGTTATCAAGATCCGCGACCCGCGCGAGGTGGGTACCAAGGTCATTGTTCAGGGCGGCACGTTCCTGAACGACGCGGTCCTTCGCGCGTTCGAGCAGC
This sequence comes from Bacteroidaceae bacterium, assembly GCA_963626845.1. GTDB lineage: Bacteria > Actinomycetota > Coriobacteriia > Coriobacteriales > Eggerthellaceae > Anaerotardibacter. The sequence goes on from CAVFYB010000059.1 coordinate 4,759, forward strand.
TGGCTGAGACCAACGCCGTGCGCCCCGACATCGCCGGCAACATGGGTGCTTTCGGTGCGGCGCTCCTGGCTCGCGACCGTGCCCATCTGGCAGAGGCCCAAACCGGCCAGCGCGCCCATACCAGCATGCTGGACCTGGAAGCGCTGAACGCACTGGAACCCACCCATCGCAACATCCGCTGCAAGGCGTGCTCGAACCACTGCCTGCTTACCATCAACGACTTCGGCGTGGACGAGGCCACCGGCAAGCATCGCCGCTTCATCACGGGCAACCGCTGCGAGAAGGGCGCGGGTCTGGCACAGGAATCCGCCAAGGTGCCGAACCTGTTCGACTACAAAACCCAGCGCATGTTCGAGTGCTACTCGCCCCTTTCGAAAGAAGAGGCCACGCGCGCCACGGTTGGCATCCCGCGAGCGCTGAACATGTACGAGAACTACCCGTTCTGGTTCACCTTCTTCACAAAGCTGGGCTTCCGCGTGGAGATCTCGGATCCTTCCACCAAGAAGACCTATGAGGCCGGCATCGAGTCTATGCCTTCCGAAAGCGTGTGCTATCCGGCTAAGCTCTCGCATGGCCACATCATGAACCTGCTGGAAAAGGACATCGACTTTATCTGGATGCCCTGCGCCAAGTACGAGCGCTTGGAAGACGAAACAGCAGGCAACCACTTCAATTGCCCCATCGTGATGAGTTACTCGGAGGCGCTGAAACTCAACGTCGACGCACTGAACGAAACTGACGTGCAGTTCCTGAACCCCTTCGTGCCGTACCACATGAAGGACAAGTTGAAGGAGCGCCTGTACGTCGAGCTGGTGGAAAAGCACCCCGAGCTGATGGGCGCGGGGCCTGCCCCCACGCAGGCCGATATCGATGCAGCGGTAGACGCTGCCTGGGCCGAGGACGAGCAGGTGCATGAGGACATCCACAACAAGGGCGTGGAAACCTTGAAGTGGATCGAAGAGCATGGTGTTCACGGCATCGTGCTGGCCGGCCGTCCTTATCACGGCGACCCCGAGATCAACCACGCCATCCCCGAGCTGCTCACCAGCTCCGGTCTGGCTGTGTTCACCGAAGACTCCGTTGCCCATCTGGGACAGGTGGAGCGCCCGCTTCGCGCTGTTGACCAGTGGATGTACCATACGCGCCTGTACCGCGCAGCTAAGGTGGTTACCCAGCGCGACGACCTGGATATGATCCAGCTGAACAGCTTCGGTTGCGGCCTTGACGCCATCACCACCGACCAGGTGCAGGAGATCTTGGAAGGCTCCGGAAAGATCTACACCGTGCTCAAGATCGACGAGGTTTCGAACCTTGGTGCCGCGCGAATCCGCGTGCGCAGCCTTCTTGCTGCCTTGAAGGATCAGGCCGACGAGCGCGCAGAGCAAAGTGCTGTCGCCGGTGGCTGCCCGGTGTGCGGCATTGATGCGGAAAAGCTCGAGGCGGATGTTTCTGCCCGCGAGGCGGCAATCCGAAACAAGACCGGCCAGCGTGAGGCAGAGGCGGGCGCTGCGGTTGCGGCCCAGATCGCCCTTTCCGAGGAGTCTGCCGGCGCCCATGTTCGTGAGGCCGAGAGCACGGCCTTCGAGAAGGTGCAGTTCACCCAGGAGATGAAGGATGCGGGCTACACCATCCTCTGCCCGCAGATGGCGCCCATCCACTTTGATTTGCTGGTGCCCATCTTCCGCGCCAACGGCTACAACCTGGAACTGCTTCCCGCTGTTGACCATGGTGCCGTGGATGCTGGTTTGAAGTACGTGAACAACGACATCTGCTATCCATCTATCTTGGTTACCGGTCAGATCATGGAAGCGGTAACCTCGGGGCGCTACGACACCGACAAACTTGCCGTCATCATCACCCAAACAGGCGGCGGCTGCCGCGCAACCAATTACATCTCGCTTATCCGTAAGGCACTTAAGGCTGCCGGCCTGCCTCATATCCCGGTAATCTCTCTTGCCTTCAAGAAGCTCGACGAGACCAACCCCGGCTTCAAGGTGACGGCAACGATGCTGTACAACGCCATCTTCGCGCTGGAATACGGCGATGTGCTTATGCAGTGCCTGTACCGCACCCGTCCTTACGAGATGGAGCCCGGCGCCGCCCAGCGTCTGTTCGACTACTGGATGGCCAAGTGCAAGGCCCAGGTTCATGAGGGTGAGAAGTTCGGCCGCTACAAGAAGACGGTCCGTGCCATCGTGGAAGACTTCGACAGTCTGCCGCTGCAGGGCGAGGGAACGAAGCCGCGCGTCGGCGTTGTGGGCGAGATCTTGGTGAAGTTTCACCCAACCGCGAACAACCAGGTCGTGGATGTTATCGAGTCCGAGGGCTGCGAAGCGGTTGTACCCGGCCTTATCGAGTTCTTCCTGTTCGGCATTGCCGGCTCCATCTTCCAGCAGGAGGGCGTTGGCAAGTCGAAGAAGGGCGCTGCCGGGGCTAAGGCGGCGCTGAAGCTTATCGCTAAGCTGCGCAAGCCCGCCAACGATGCGTTGGAGAAATCGAGCCGCTTCGAGGCGCCTACCGATATCTTCGAGCTGGCAAGCTACGCCGAGGAGATCCTTTCCCTGTGCAATTCGATGGGCGAGGGTTGGTTGCTCACGGCTGAGATGTGCGAGCTTATCCGCAACGGCGCCCCCAACATCGTGTGTGCTCAGCCCTTCGCCTGCCTGCCTAACCATGTGGTTGGCAAGTCGGTTATCAAGGAGCTGCGTCGCCGTTACAAGGGCACCAACATCGTTGCCGTCGACTACGACCCCGGCGCTTCCGAGGTGAACCAGATCAACCGTATCAAGCTGATGATCAGCGTTGCGAAAGCCAACCTGGAAGAGGAACAGCGCCTTCATTCCGAAGTTCAGGGCAGCACCCAGGAGTTCCGTACCGAAGACGAGGTGGAGACCACCAAAGCGTAGGCCTAAACGGCTTATCGGTTGCCTGCTTGGCGGCGTAAGAACCCTGAAGGGGCAGCGGCTAGTATCCGCTGCCCCTTCTTGATTCGGACGACTGTATGCTGTGCAAGTGCTCCCGGATATCGGCGGTCGCTGCCGGGCTCTGTTAGTGAACCTGTTCTAAGGGTAGAATCGCATTCGCTGTGGAAATGGTATTCGACACATTGGTTAACGTATTCGGCGTTGAGCCTTGGGGCTTTGCCGTGATCATCGCCTTGGTTTTCTTGGCGGGGTATGTGGATGCCATTGCCGGCGGAGGCGGCCTTATCAGCCTGCCGGCGTACATGATTGCCGGCGTGCCAACCCATGCCGCCATTGCCACCAACAAGCTCAGCTCGTCTATGGGCACAGCGGTGGCTACCTTCCACTATGCCAAATCGGGGATGATCAACCTGCGCTTAGCGCTTCCCAGCATTGCTTTCGCGTTTGCCGGCTCTGCCCTCGGCTCGAACCTGCTCTTGCTGGTAGACGATGGCTTCTTGCGGGTGTTCCTTCTGGTTCTGCTGCCGCTTACAGCGGTCTACGTGATGCGATCGAAATCGTTCGATGCTGCTGGCCTTGAATCTTTCAGTGCGAAGAAGACTGCCGTGCTCTGTATGGCCATTGCCTTGTGCGTGGGCATCTACGATGGCTTCTACGGTCCGGGAACCGGCACGTTCCTCATGCTGTTGCTTACCGGCGTTGCCCATCTGCGCCTTGATTCGGCTGCCGGGGTAACGAAGGCCATCAACCTGACCACCAACGTTGCGGCCTTGGCGGTGTTCCTGCTGAACGGTCAGGTGGTGATTCTCTTGGGCCTTATCGCTGGCGCGTTCAACATGCTGGGCAACTACCTGGGCTCACATAGCTTCACCAAGAATGGTGGCTCAGTTGCCCGGCCCATCACCATTGCGGTATTGGCTATCTTCTTCGTAAAAGTCATCTACGACTTCATCGCCTAGGCTTTCGCGGGAGCGCCACGCTGTCGAAACGGCATCTTTGCTTCTCGGGGCGTTATCTTCGTTATTCGTTGTGGCGGCATATCTATATTTGCCTTCTTATAAGCTCATTCGATATAGGCGGGTAACGATTTTTCCGAACGGGTTCAAATTGCTCCTCAAAGCGTTATGATGTGTTCCGTAATGGAAAGTGAACGTGTTCATTTTGCTTCAGGGTTTAGCAGATGAACCAGTAATTACAATTTGGGGAAAGGCGGGGTTTGGCATGAAGATCCCTTGCACCGAATCGATGGGCACGTGCCCGAAATGCGCAACCGTAGTCGATATCACCGTTGAGCTTGCTCCTGGTGAGGTTCGCTATCACGGTGTTTGCCCAGAACACGGCAAGTTCGTAAGGAAGGAAGCCCGAGCCGATATGTCAGAGCTGGGGCAGAAGATCTCTTCCACGGTTGGCATAAAGAATCAGATAGGCTCCATCGCGTAGGTTGGGAATTTGAACGCCGGCGGTAATGCCGGCGTTTTCTGTTCTTGTCGAGTTCGCCGTCCTTGGGAAGGGGCCGGCTGCCAAGGAGGCTTCACTTGGGCGCAACTGCGAATGCTGAAGCAATGCAGCGCCCCTGCTGCCGGGTTGTATCGCAATGGGGGTCCCGCCATTCGCACTCCGGCCTCTTGGCCTAGGACGCCTTCGCCACCTTCTGCGGCTTGTCGTTGCCCTCGGCGTTGCCGTAACGTATTGCCGAAGTGGGGCACAGGCGTAGGCATCCGAAACACATGAAGCACTCCTTCTTGGTCCAAGTGGGCTTTCCGTCGACCAGTTCAATTGCTTGTGCTGGGCAGATGGTCTCGCAATGCCCGCAGCTTATGCAGGCATCGCCGCAGTGGAAGTTGTCAGTGTAGAGGCACTCGTCAAGGTCTACGCGTGTGTAGAGTTTCGCCGCACTCTTTGTTTTTCCGTTTGCCATAATGCCCTCCTTGTTTTACTGATCCCCATCAATAAAACCCTGCTTTTATTCTAATGAGCAACACGGTTGCCAAACATGAATTCTTGTCTGCCGATCAATGAACCGTATTCATAATTGTTAACATCGGTTTATCCCGTTGTTGCGTCTCGTTAACATCGATGACATGCCCATGTAACCTTACCCTCTTACCCTCCTTCTTAGAGAAAAAGCAGGAGGTAGCCCATGTATTCGAAGCTTGTAGAGCAAACGCCGAAGATCAACTCTCAGCTTGCACGCTATGGCGTTAAGTTCGGGTTGTACAAGCAGGGCGAATTCAAAGAGCGCCTGTTTCCTTTCGACGCTATCCCGCGTATCATCACCGCTTCGCAGTGGGAGTACCTTGAGCGTGGCCTTGTCCAGCGTGTGGATGCCCTGAATGCCTATCTGCGCGACCTTTACGGCGAAAAGCGCATCATCAACGATGGCGTGATTCCCGAAACGTTCGCCTTTGCATCCTCTGGATATCTTCCGCAATGCGAGGGGATTATGCCACCGAAGGGTATTTTCTCCCATATCTCCGGCATCGACCTGGTGGAGGGCGACGATGGCATCTGGTATGTTCTGGAGGATAACCTGCGCATTCCTTCTGGAGCTTCCTATCCTCTTATTGCGCGCCGCCTGTGTCGTAGGTGCGACGCCGAAACGTTCCGCACGCTTTCCATCAAGGACAACCGCAACTACGGCGAGCTTCTGCGCGAAACCATGGACTATGTAAACTGCGGTGGCATAAATGTTGTCCTGACCCCCGGACGCTACAATGCCGCGTATTTCGAGCACTCCTACTTGGCGGAGAAGGCCGGAGCGGTACTGGCGGAACCGAACGAGTTGTTCGTTCAGGATCTGCAGCTGTTCTACAGGGACGCCAACGAGAACAAGCGCGTCGGGGCGGTGTACCGCCGCACCTCGGACGAGTACCT
>CAVFYB010000060.1:0-10412 GCA_963626845.1 Bacteroidaceae bacterium
GCATCAACCCCCAGGTTCCCTGCGATCTGGTTATCGACCATTCCGTTATCGCGGATGAAGCCGGCTGTGCCGGCGCTCTGCAGAAGAACATGGAGCTGGAGTTCGAGCGCAACAAGGAACGCTATGAGTTCCTGAAGTGGTCGCAGGAATCCTTCCAGAACGTAAGGATCGTGCCCCCCGGAGCGGGCATCTGCCACCAGCTGAACATCGAACGGTTCGCCACGGTTGCTATGACCAAGGAAACCGATCAGGGCACACTGGCGTATTTCGATACCCTTGTCGGCACTGACTCCCATACGCCAACCGCTAACGGTATCGGCGTGCTGGGCTGGGGCGTTGGCGGGATTGAGGCCGAGGCTGCGGCCCTTGGCCAGCCTATTACCACCTTGGTTCCCCGTGTCTATGGCATCGAGCTTACCGGCAAGCTTTCTCCCGATGTAAGCGCAATGGACGTGTCGCTTACCTTCGCGCAGATGCTCCGCGCCGAAGGCGTTGTAGGGTGCTTCGTGGAATGCTTCGGCGAAGGACTGGATAGCCTGAGCGCCACGCAGCGTGCGTGCATCTCGAATATGACCCCTGAATATGGCGCAACCTGCACCTTGTTCCCGGTTGACAAGGCTACCCTCGATTACCTGCGCCTTACCGGCCGGAGTGAAGAGCAGATTGCGCTGGTTGAAGCTTACGCAAAGGCTCAGGGCTACTGGAACGATCCAACGGCACCTGCCCGTTCCTACGCAAAGGTACTCAAGCTCGATCTGTCCACTGTTGGCCGAAGCGTTGCCGGTCCCTCGCGTCCGCATGACCGCATCGACCTGTCGAAGGTGAAGAGCCGTTTCTCTGCCCTGTGCGAGGAACGCTCCCTCGATACGTCCAAGACCGTTTCCGTCGATGTACTTGGGCAAAGCTATGAGGTAAGCCATGGTGCTTTGGCCATTGCAGCGGTAACCAGCTGCACTACGGCAACGGATGCCAGCATGATGCTCTCGGCGGGCCTTCTTGCCAGGAACGCGGCAAACGCCGGCCTTAGCCCGAAGCCATGGGTGAAGACCATCTTGGCACCGGGCAGCCGCGCTACAGAGGACATCCTCGACGCAGCGGGTCTTATGCCCTCGCTGCGTGAACTCGGCTTCTACACCTGTGGCTTCGGCTGCATGAGCTGCATCGGCAACTCTGGCCCGGTTCTGCCCGGCATGCACGATGTGGCAGACGAGGTGGAGCTCGCCAGCATCCTTTCGGGCAATCGCAATTTCGAGGGCCGTATCTCGCCCGATGTGTCCCAGAACTACCTCTGCGCTCCGGCTCTCGTTATTGCCTATTCGCTTGTGGGCACCATCGACTTCGATTTCGAAACGCAGCCTCTCGGCACCGATGCTCAGGGCAGGGAAGTTTACCTTTGCGACATCTGGCCGAATGCCGAAGAAGTGGCAGATCTTCTTTCCCGTTGCCGTACCAAAGAGGTGTTCGACCGTGCCGGCGATGGCTTGTTCGACGGCGATGAGAGGTGGCAGTCCCTCGGCAAAGAGGCGAGCGATGTTTTCGCGTGGGACGAAGGCTCCACGTACGTTCGCCGCGCCCCCTATTTCGACGGCATGCAGCTTGAGCCTACGGCTCCGGCTGCCATCAAGGGCGCCCGTGCGCTTCTGAACGTTGGCGACTTCATCACCACCGACCATATCTCCCCAGCTGGCTCTATCGCAGACGGTTCCCCGGCTGCGCGATATCTCGAGGGCCACGGTGTTCAGCCTGCCGACTTCAACACCTACGGTTCGCGAAGAGGCAACCACGAGGTAATGATGCGCGGTACCTTCGCCAATGTGAAGCTGATGAACAAGATGGCAGAAGGCAAGCGCGGTGGATGGACTTGTGATTTGCTGGATGGGCAGATCAAGGCCGTCTACGATGCTGCGGAACATTATCAGCAGGAAGGCGTTCCTCTGGTCGTTCTGGCTGGCAAGATGTACGGCAGCGGCTCCTCTCGCGACTGGGCAGCAAAGGGCCCCATGCTCCAGGGCGTTCGAGCGGCGTTTGCCGAAAGCTTCGAGCGTATCCATCGCTCCAACCTTATCGGTATGGGCATCCTTCCGTTGCAGTTCGAGGAGGGTCAGAGCGTTGAGGGCCTTGGCCTTGACGGCAGCGAGGTTATCACGGTAGGCGACATCGACTTCTCGAACGGGTTGCCCAACCCAAGCCGTGTGCCGGTAACTGCGGTTAAGCCCGATGGCTCAACTATCGAGTTCACGGCAGTGGTACGCATCGACACACCCACCGAAGGCGAGTACTACTACAACGGTGGTATCCTCCAGTACGTTCTGAGGATGCTTGCTTAAATAGCTGTTGTAATGTAACCAACTAAGGAAGGCAGGGTGTTTGGCTGAGGCTGGGCTCCCTGCCTTTTTTCGTTGTTGCGAAACGGTTCAGGTAATATTGTTACTTAGCACTGAATAGAGGGAGGAAACCTATGGCGGATCCTAATCAGCAGGGACCAATGAGCTGGGCAGACCTGCTTAACCAGTTCGGCGGTGCCACGGGCGCCGGCGGCCACGGGGAAGGCGGCGGACGTCCGGGCGGTCAACGCGGCGTTTCGGGCGATTTCGAGGTTTTGCGGAATCGTTTTGCGCAGATGAGCAAGAAAGCATTTGTCGTTTTGGGCGTAGTGATCCTGGTCATTGCGGCATTCTGCTACTGGTGGTTCCATCCACCCATCAATATCCATAGCTTGGATCTGTGGCTGTTCGTGGGTATCTTCATACTGTTCCCATCGTTCTTGGTCTTCTTCATCTTTTACCAGATTTACGATCGCGGCATGGGCAAGCGTGAGAAGAGTGAGCGCAAGTCGAAGCGTTTCCGTCACCTCATGGTGGTGCCGGTGGTCGTTGCCCTTATCGGCGTCCTCGGTGGTGTAGCTTCGCTCACGCTGTTCCCGGGCAATGCGGAAAAGTACTCCACTATTTTGGAGACGCAGGATGGCGATTTCGCGCAGGACATCCAGCAGGCGGACTATTCCACCATCCCATTCATCGATCGCGATTCAGCGGTGCTGTTGGGCAACCGTACCATGGGTACCATGGCCGACTACGTTAGCCAGTTCGAGATTTCCAGCCTGTATTCGCAGATCAACTACAAGGATGCTCCGGTTCGCGTCAGCCCGCTGAACTATGCCGACATCTTCAAGTGGTGGTCGAATCACGACACGGGCATTCCTGCCTACGTTATCGTGAACATGAGCACGCAAGATACCGAGATCGTGCGTCTTGACAATCCTATCTACTACTCTGATTCCGATCCGTTTTTCAACAACGTAGACCGTCATGTGCAGCTTACGCACCCGTTCTACATCTTCGGCGAGAAGTCGTTCGAGATTGATGATGACGGCAAGCCGTACTGGATCTATCCGGTTATCGACTACACTGTGGGCCTTTTCGGCGGCGAAACGGTGTCCCGTGTCGTCCTGTGCGATGCAAGCTCCGGCGAATGCCAGGACCTGGCCATCGATGAGGTTCCCCAGTGGGTCGACCGTGCTTATCCTGCCGAACTGCTTATCCAGCAGTACAACTGGAGCGGTTCCCTTTCTGGCGGCTGGATCAACTCTTGGCTGGGCCAGAGCGGCGTGAAGCAGACCACGCCCGGCACCGACGGACAGCTCGGTTACAACTACATAGCCAAGGACGATGACGTCTGGGTGTACTCCGGCGTAACCTCCGCCACGGCCGACAACTCCATCATCGGCTTCGTGCTCATCAACCAGCGCACCGCGGAATCCAAGTTCTATGCCGTGGCCGGTGCAACGGAAGAATCGGCCATGAGCTCTGCGGAAGGCCAGGTGCAGAACCTGAAGTACGAGGCAACCTTCCCGTTGCTCATCAACGTCGATAACCAACCTACGTACTTCATGGCATTGAAGGACAACGCAGGCTTGGTGAAGAAGTACGCGATGATCGACATCCAGCGCTACCAGAACGTTGCGGTGGGCGATACCTTGGAGGAAACCGAGAAGTCCTACAAGAAGCTCCTGCGTGCCAACGGCGTTTCGGTCGATGACGGCTCCAGCTCAACCAAGTCGGACGGCTCGGCAACCGGAACCATCTCGCTTATCTCGCCGGTGGTGCTCGATGGCAACTCGCATTACTATGTGATGCTCAACGGCGACGACACCCTCTACGATTGCCCCATTGCCACGGTTACCGATATCGTGCGCTACAAGGAGGGCGACAGCATCACGCTGAACTTCGCCTCCAGCAGCGGCAATCTGGTTACCGTGGAATCTGTTGCCAGCGGCAGCTCCGCGCAGGGTTCCTCGCAGGTCAGCGCGTAGCTTTCGCCCTGACCAGGTGCAAACCCAACGGGCCCTTCGGCGATGACCAGCCGAAGGGCCCGTTTTGCGTCTCGGGGTTTGCTGGCAAAAGAAAAGCGCCCCGTTGCCGGGGCGCTTTGAGGTGCAGGTGCAAGCGGCGTCTTAGTCGTTGATAAGAACCACGCTTGCGTAAACCGGGCCGTGCACGCCGACCACGCGAACGAGCTCGATATCGGCGGTGTTGGAAGGGCCGCTGATGAACGTCACGTTGGAGGGCAGCTCCTCGCCTGCGGCAACCTTCTCCTCCCAGCAGTCCATGAGTTGGGTCATGTACGGGAACAGGTTGCTCTTCTTCAGCAGCGCAACGTGACCGATGGGAAGAAGGCATACGGCACGCCCCGACTTCTCGGTGCAGCGCTGCATGATGGTTGCCGTTTCGGCGATGCCGGCGCTTGCATAGGTTATGCCGACATCAGCGCTTTCGGCGCGTCCCATGCTCTTCTCGCGGCTGGTGGGATTCCAACGCACCGCCTCGAACGAATTGCTGTTCAAGACAGTTGGGATGCCGTAACCGTCGATCTCGGGAACGTCCGAGTATACGACATGGCCGCCTTGACCGATCTCGCGCACCAGCCCAAGGACGACTTCGGCAACTTCATCGGTGTTGGCCTCGCGTACGATCGTGCCCATTTTGGTGGCTTCCTCGGTAAACCATTTGGCCAGCTCGTCGGTGGTGTACTCGTGGTAGTCATGGGGAAGGGGAGCTTTGGTGGCCTCGCAGGGCTCTACCCAGTCTGCTACGGTGCTGTGCCCAAGCGCCTTGGTGACGGGGCGCAGGAATTCGTCTAGGCTCACGGTGCTCATCGTGCTTCCTCCTTGCCGGCGTTGCTGCGGCATGCGTCCGTCAGCATCGCCGCGGTCTTGTCGCGATTCTCTTTGGCGATCTGCTTGTCGTGCTCGGCGAACCATTTGCGGAACTTGGTGCTGCTCATGGTGTCGAGGTTGCGCGAGGAAAGCCAACCGTTCAAGACGGGAATCCAGGTATTGCCGCGGTCGAGCTGATTGGTTTGGCCGGTGATGATCTTCATGGCCGGCGCAGCTGCTGTGGTAAGTAGTCCGTATGCCCTTCGGCTGGAGAACGTCGCTGCCGCCGTTGTGAAGATGGCTTTCTCGATAGGTGAAACGTATCCGCCCGAAACCACATTGCGCCTATGCTGGGAGATGAGCATGGGAAGCGGCACCTTCACCGGGCACACCTCTGCGCACTGTCCGCAGAGCGAGCACGCATAGGGGAGCTTAGCGGCTTTCTCGTAGCCAACCAACAGCGGGGTAAGCACCACACCCATGGGGCCGGGGTAGATGGAGCCGTATCCGTGGCCGGTGATGTGGCGGTATACCGGGCAGGAATTCATGCAGGCACCGCAGCGGATGCATCGCAACATCGGGCGGAACTTGCTTTCTAAGATCTTGGTTCGTCCGTTGTCCACCATCACGATATGCACGTTCTTCGGGCCGTCGGCCTCGCCTTCGCGGCGGCAGCCGGTGTTGATGGAGAATGATCCAGAGATCTTAGCGCCCACGGCGCTGCGAACCAACAGCTTCATCATCACGTCGAGCGAGCGCAGGTCGGGCACGATGCGCTCCATGCCCATTACCACGATCTGCGTCTCGGGGATGCTTGAAGCCATGCGTGCGTTGCCCTCATTGGAAACCAGAGTGCACGATCCGGTTTCGGCCACGCCGAAGTTGCAGCCGGTAACGCCGATAGGCGCGTTCATGAACTCGGGGCGCAGCGTCTTGCGCAGGAAGCGCGTGATCTCCTCAGGGTCGTTGGTGCCCTCGTAGCCCTTCTGCTCGTGGTACAGGTTGCGGATCGAGGTTCGGTCGAAATGAAGAGCCGGCACCACGATGTGGGAGGGCGCATTTCCTGCCGTCTGGATGATGTGTTCGGCGCAGTCGGTTTCCACGGGCTTGATGCCATGCTCTTCCAGGAAGGGATTCAGCCCGATTTCCTCGGTCATCATGCTCTTGGATTTGACGCAGGTCTTCGCGCCGGTTTGCTCAAAGATGTCGAGGATGCATTCCAGCGCGTCCTCATCGGTGGGGGCGAAGTGCACCTGCGCGCCGTTCTTCTCGGCGTTGGTGGCGAACTCGCGGATGTAGTAGTCGAGGTTCGCCAGTACATGGTCGCGGATATCGGCCGCATGCTGGCGGAAGTCCTCCCAGTTGTCTACTTCGGCAACCAGCGCATCGCGCTTGCCGGTAATCACATCCTGCGCTGTTTCGATGGCGTGGTGCTTGAACGTGTCAGAAAGCGCCCGATGGATACGGTCCTCAAGGGGAGCGTCGTCGTAGATGATGGCCATCGCTTACGCCTCCAATCTGGAATCGAGGATCTGCGCTATGTGAAGCACTTTCATGTTGCTGGAAACCACGCCCTGCTCGATAAGGCGATCGAGCGCGCCCTTGATGTTCATCAAGCAGGCCTGGTCAGCACCGCAAAGGTAGTCGGCATCGGTGGCCAAGGCGAAGGCGACCTTCTCTTGGACCATATGGCCGGAAACCTCGGGCTCCTTCACGCTGAACGTGCCGCCGAAACCGCAGCATCGCCCTGCTTCGGGCATCTCGATGTAATTAAGCCCCTCAACGTTCTGGAGCAGCTTCAGAGGCTGCTCTTCTACCCCCAGCATGCGCGTAAGATGGCAGCTTTTGTGGTAGGTAACCGTTCCATCAAGGTGGGCTCCCACGTCAGTGACTCCCAGCACGTCTACGATGAACTGGGTAAATTCGTAGATGCGCGGGGCGAGCTCAGCGATCTTGCGGCTGTAGATGGGGTCATCGGCGAAGAAATGGGGATACTCGGCCTTGATTGCCCAGGCGCATGATCCCGTCAATGATACGATGGTGTCATAGCCGCTGTAAGCGTCAACGACCTTCCTCATCATGGGCTTGGCTTCTTCGATGTAACCGGAGTTGGAGAAGGGCTGGCCGCAACATACCTGATCGTCGGGCAACATAACCTCGCACCCAAGACTCTCAAGCACATTAACGGCAGCGATTCCCACCTCGGGGTAGAACATGTCAACCATGCACCCAGGGAAGAACGCTACTTTCATGGGGGTCCTTTCTCTATACCTGGATACAAGGTTCGGGTTTTGCCCGTGCTTGTTCAAGGCTGTGTTCGCAGGCGATGGGGATGGGGCTGTGAGCGGCAGGAACTGCGGGCCGATTGGCTGGGTTGTGACGGCGATGCAGGAAATATGATCGGGTGCCATAAAAAGCTTGACTCGCGGAGTGCCTTTTGGGAAACTAATCAAGCTGTGTTTTCACAGTGAACGGAAATCTGTTCCGCTGCCCTAGACAGCAGGCACCGAAAGGTTTAATCGCATCAGAGCGGCCCGCCGAGGTGGTTGATAAGTATCGCGCTTTTTCGACCCCTGCGTCTTAGGACGGTAGGGGTCGTTCTTTTTTCCAAGCACGACTCCACCCCTTGGGGCGGAACCCGAGTTTGGGAAAAAGGAGGTGTATCAATGCCAAGTTCGAAGAATCAAGCTACGCTCGCAGCCATCAAGGAAGACATCGAGGGCGCAGGTGCGGTTTGGGTTGTGGACGCGTGCGGTCTTACCGTCAAGGAGGTCCAGGCTCTCCGTCGCAGCGTTCGTGAGTCCGGTGCAAGCATGAAGGTGTACAAGAACACCCTTATGCACATCGCTCTTTCCGAGGCTGAGCTGCCTACGCTCGACGACATCCTGCATGGCCCCAGCGCATTCGTGTTCGCGGGCGAAGATGTTGCCGCTGCTGCAAAGGCAGTAAAGGAATTCGCCAAGACCAACGAAACCCTTACCATCAAGGGTGGTCTCATGGAGGGTGCTGCTGTCAGCGCGCAGGAAGTGGAAGCTATCGCATCCCTGCCTTCTCGCGAAGAGCTTTACGCTCAGATTGCCGGCGCTATTTCCGGCGTTGCCCGTGGTCTCGCTGTTGCACTCAACGGCGTACCCAGCGGTCTGGCTCAGGCTACCAAGGCCGTTGCCGACCAAAAGGAAGCTGCGTAAGGCTTCCAATTGCGGCCTAGCCGCATAACTTTATTTGATAATTCGGTCGAGGAAAGGTTCTCGGCCCTATGAAAGGAAACTAACATGGCTGTTTCTCGTGAAGAGATCATTGAGGCTCTTAAGGAAATGTCCCTGCTCGAGGCTTCTGAGCTCGTAAAGGACATCGAGGAGACCTTCGGCGTATCCGCTGCTGCTCCCGTTGCTGTTGCTGCTGCACCTGCTGCTGGTGCTGAGGGTGGCGCTGCTGAGAAGTCCGAGTTCGACGTTGTTCTCGAGGGCTTCGGCGACAACAAGATCGCTGTTATCAAGGCTGTCCGTGAGATCACCGGTCTTGGCCTGAAGGAAGCTAAGGAAGTTGTCGAGGGCGCTCCCGCTCCTGTACAGGAAGGCGTTGCTAAGGACAAGGCTGAGGAGATCAAGGCTAAGCTCGAGGAAGCTGGCGCTGCTGTTACCCTCAAGTAGCTCATTTCTTAGAGTTATCTCCGAAACGCCCGACCCCGGTCGGGCGTTTTTTTTGTGCCGGGGAGCGTTTGGGTGAGCCGGTTTCACCAACCCTTTCCTCAAAGTACCCGAATGGAAACGTTTGGTGCGTCCCCTTTGATACGAGAGGATTGTTCCCTATAGTTGAACGAGTAACCGGGCATTTTTGCCTGCGTTCTAACGTATAGGCAAATCCCCCTTGGCGCTGCTTTGGGGAATGGGAGGAACAGCCAAATGGAAAAAGGCTATTTTGCTGCTGCGTGGGGCGACATTACGAACTCGCCCGGTTGGATATCTAAGCTGCTGCGTTTGGGATTGCTCTGCTTGGTGCCCATCTTCGGCCAAGTAGTCATATATGGCTATCTGTATGCTTGGGCTCGCGATATCGCTTGGAATGTCCATCGCCCTCTCCCGGATAAGGTCTTCGGCAACGAGGATGGCAACCTCTATAAACGAGGTTTCTTCATTTTCCTAATTGCTCTTGTGTTCTCTTTAGTTCCCGAGGTTTTCAATGTTCTCTCTTCTCTTGTGTACGGCTCGGCTGTTGCCGGTGGGGCGCTCAATGTGACGATGAACGGCACCTATTATTCCTATGCTCCTATGATGGGTGGGCTGTTCCTGAGCATGGTGTTCGGCCTCGTCTCGTTCGTCCTTGCTTTGGCGGTTGGATTTTTCACCTGGGTAGGGTCTATGCGAACGGCTCTGTACGGCACTCTTTCCGCAGGCTTCCAGATCAACAAGATATGGGCTATGCTTCGCTACGATTTCATGGGTCTGTTGCGCATTTTCGCCATGGCTCTTATCATCGGCCTGATAATCGGATTCTTCTTTTTGGTTGCCCTGTTCCTGTTCGTCCTTATGGGTGGCATTGCGGTTTTCGCCGCTTCCCTTGCCGGCTCTGGCACCTTCGCGGTGGCCATGGTCGGAATGAGCATCTTCTTCCTGCTGGGTGTTGCGTTCTTGCTGCTTGCAGTGTTCTGCATTGCGCTGTGCAATGCGCTTGTCATCAGGGCTCTTGGTTATTGGACAAGGCAGTTCGAGGTGAATCGTTGGGGCGGTCAGGAAGATCCCATGCCATTCGAGCAGCGTGCCGCCGATCAGCGAGTACCCGGTTCGCAACAGCCTGCTTCTTATGATCCTTCGGGTTCGGTTCCTGTTCAGACAGCGCCCTACCAGGTTTCCCAGCAGCCTGCTGTTGCGGTTCCTTGCAGCGAGAGCCGGGAACCAGTCGCTCACAAGGCCGATTCTTCTATTGCTGCCAACAGTGAAACATCGGAAGCTTTGGGTAGCGAGTCCCCGGCAACAGAAAATATCGCCCCAACCTCATCTGAGCTGTCTACGGAGGAGGAGCCGGCCCCAACGCCATCTGAGTCGACTGTGAACCCTGGCGGTTGCGGCGAAGATGCCTCGGAGGACGGCGCTCAGAAAGGCAATCGCCCTGAGTAGTTAGGCTTTGCCGTGCTTTTCAGCGGCTATCTGCAGCAACGTCTCGTTCAAGATCTTGTACACCTCGCGTGTTTGGCCATCTAGGCAAGCGAGGTGTTTTTCTATGGTCGCGAAGTCCCCGCGCTCGGCTGGGCCGGTTAGCG
>CAVFYB010000061.1:0-10080 GCA_963626845.1 Bacteroidaceae bacterium
ACGTGATACCATGGGCGTGAAACAAGGGGCGGCGAAGGTGCCGCCGTAGGCGAAAGGAATGCGGATGTACAGGACGGTTGTGGACGTCGACGGTATGATGTGCGGGCATTGCGAGGCTCATGTGAACGATGCGGTGCGCAACAATTTCAAGGTGAAGAAGGTAACCAGCTCGCACGCGAAGGGCCGCACGGTTATCGAATCGGAGGCCCCGCTCGACGAGGCGAAGCTGCGCGAGGTGATTTCTGCCCAAGGCTATGACGTGCAGGACATCACCACGGAGCAGGCCGAGAAGAAGGGCCTCTTCGGCCGTTTCGGCAAGTAGCGCGCAGGCTGCATGCCCAAGATCGACGATGCCCGGTTCCGCTTCTTGCGGAACCGGGCATCGGTGTATTCGAAGGGTTGTGGCTGGCGCCGCCGAGATTTAGCGCACGCGGTAGGGCTTGTCGCCGATGTAGAACTGCAGCAGATGGCGCTTTGGGAGCTTCACATGGCCAACCAGGTCGAGCGTGGCCATGGCTGCATCGTGCGCGGCGTTGGGCCGGCGCAGGGTTTCGCCGGAATCGCTCATGGACTTCAAGATTTCCGGATTCTGGTGAATCTGTGTTAGCCGGCTGATGAGCTCTTCTGGGGTTTTCGCCTCAACAGCAGCGCCGGTGGCGGTAACGGTGAGCGTATTCGCACGCTCTTGGCCGTACGGCGTGCCCACTAGGATAAGGGGGAGCCGCGCGCACAGGCATTCGGTGGTTGCCAGCCCGCCCGACTTCGCAACGATCATGTCACTTGCTTCCATGAGCTGCGGGATGTCCTCGATGTAATTGAACACGCTGACGTTCGTGATGCCCTGTTCGGTGAAGTACCCCTTCAGCCCGTTGGCGTACTCCTCATCGGCTCCGGCAAGGAACGCAAAGTGCATGTTGGGGAAGTTGCCCAGCTGCGGCACGATCTGGTTCACGATCTTGCGGAACGGGATGTAGGGCTGCGGAAGGCGCGCACCTGCCATAACCAGGCAGATGGTTTTGTCTTGCGGTAGGCCGAAGCGCTGCAGCACCTGCGTGCGATCGATGGGCTCGGAAAAGCCCTTGCGCACAGGGATGCCGGTTACCTTTATATGGCTGCGTGGCACACGGCGCGGAAGCAGCTCCTTCACCATGGTCTCGTCGGCGGCGCAGAACAGGTCACAGCCCTGGTTGGGCCACAGGCCTTCGGCGCCGTAGTCGGTGGGGATGCAGACCATGGGGAACGGCTGTTTGGTTACCATGCGTGCGGCAACAGAGGCATTGGCCGCCACGATGTGCGTGGCGATGACGGCGATGGGCTTGCGCTTGCGGATGAGGTTGGTATAACGGCCGAACATGAACGTTGACCAGGCTGAACCGCCGCCCCAAAGCAAGCGCCCCGTAAAGGTGCGGTGCCAGGTGAAGTCGTAGAGGGAATCGAACACAACGGTGACGTTGGCGGTTTTGTCGCCATCGAACTTCAGGTAGCCGTAATCGAGGATGTCCAGTACGGCGATTTCCGTGTTGGCGGGAAGCGCCGGGTGCTTGCCGCAGAGGTCTTCCAGGGCCTGCGCAGTTGCTTGCGCAGCGCTGCGATGGCCGGACCCGACCGAGGCATGGGCAACGATGACCAGGGGACGGTCCGAGTTCTCATCACAGGTGGTGGTTATCACGGGCGCCTCCTTTCGCTGCCGATTGCCGCCGTGGCGTTCGCTGGGTTTCCAGTGCGTTGATTAGTTTATCTAACCAGAAACCGGTAGCGTGCGTGAATGGCAACGGAAAGAAAACCGTTACAGCACCATAGCGGCAAGCGAGAGGGGGATCGGGGCGAGAGCTATGTTTTTCCGTGGCCTTAACCCTTGGTGAAAGGCGCAGAGCCTTTGCTATCATCGTTGGCAAGGGGAAACAGCATTGCCGCTAAGGAAAGGAAGCGCTGATGGTGAAGGTAAAAGCAGGTGGTGCGGAAAGGGTGCTCTTGGCGCCCCAATCGTTGCTGAAGCGTGGCTTCAGCGCGGCGCTTTCCGTTGTGTTGGCGGCTTCGCTTTGCGGCATTGCACCTTCGGCGGCATTCGCATCCGAAGCCGACCGTTGGGCCGAAGCTGTCCAGGAGCAGGTTTCGGATAAGGGCATCCAAACGTATTCCATGCCGGATTCCGCTGCGGTAGCCTCGCTTCAAGACGGCACCGAAACGCTTCCCTCGAGCTACGATCTGCGCAATCCAGGCGTGGACGACTTCGAGATCCTGGACGAGAACGGCAAGCTGAAGCCCGCCTCCGACGATAGCGTGGTAACGCCCGTGAAGCTTCAGAACCCTTGGGGCACCTGCTGGGGCTTTTCCATCATCGCCGCTTGCGAGACCAGCATCCTTTCCAGCACCGGCCAATCGTACAAGAGCACAGGGATGGACCTTTCCGAGCTTCAGCTCACGGGCTCTGTTTTCAAGAACAACGGCCTGCCCGCATCGGTCAGCCGATCCCAGGCAACCGAGGGCTATCACAACAGCTCGAAGAACCCTAATGCCGGTTACGACATGGGCGGTACGCTGAACTACGCTGCAACGGTGTTTGCTTCGGGCGTGGGGCCTTTGTACGAGAAAACGGTGCCGTACAAGAACAAAGAGGGCATTATCACGTGCTTGGTTCAGTACAAAGATGGCACATCCGTCGAACGCAACCTTACTGAAGACCAGATTACCCAGATAGAGGAAGACGAGAGCGTCGCCTCCGTCAAAAAGCGCTGGTACGCAGGCAACTATAAGGACGAACAAGGCAATATGGTGTACACCGATTGGACGGTTGACGACAGTCTGTACGCCAGTTCCCTCTTGAATCTCACCGACAGCAACATCCTGCCCGAAACCAGGGTGCTCGACAAAGAAGGCAAGTACGAAAGCACCGACCCAACTGCCCTTGAAAACGTGAAGAGGGAGATTCACAACGGCCGCGCGGTTTCGGTTTCCTTCACTGCCGATCACTCCACTCCCGGAAAGGCCGAAAGCAAGGCGAAGTACATCAACGAGAACTGGGCCCACTATACGTACAAGGCGGGTACGCTCCAAACCCACGCGGTGACCATCGTCGGTTATGACGACAATTACCTGGCAACCAACTTCGGAAACAGCGATGACCCCACCACGCAGCCCGAAGGTAACGGTGCCTGGCTGGTGAAGAACAGCTGGGGATCCGAGACCGAGGAATTCCCCAACCAGACCAGCGACTGGGGCCTTGAGGATGCCGACGGCGAGCATACGGGCTATTTCTGGCTTTCCTACTACGACAAGTCCATCACGGAGTTCGAAACATTCGAGTTCGAGACTCAGAAGGCATCGGACAGCAACGAGTATTACATCGACCAGTACGACTACTTGCCCCAGATCGGCACCTATTGCGTCTACGCCAATACCCCGATAAGCTCGGCGAACATCTTTACGGTGGACACCGCCGGCTCCGATACGGACGAGGACTATGGCAGCATCGCCGTGCGCACGCTTTCCTGCGCAACGTATGTGCCGAGCACCGACGTTACCTACCAGGTGTACCTGCTTGACGATCAGGCGGTTTCCCCGACCGACCCCGAGCATAGCGAATTGGTTTATACCAAGAAGGCAAGCTACGATTACGGCGGCTACCATCGCACCGAGCTCAACCCGGGCGAGTGGATCAATCTACGTGATGGGCAGCGCTACGCGGTGGTAACCACGCAGCAATGTGTGCTCGACGGCAACTACTATCAGGGCGTGGCCGTCAACAAAACGAAGCCCACCGACGATCAGATTGCCCAGTACGAAGAGTCAGTCACTGCTTCGACCACCGAGAAGTACCGCAAGAAGATCTACGAGCAGGAATTCCAGAGCTACAAAGCCCAGCATCCCGAATGCTCGGATGACGAGGCGAAGGCGTACGCCGAGCAGCGGGCTGCGGAGCTTGTTAAGAGCGAATCCTACCAGGTCCTGATCAAGGAAGACGTCGACGCCGCGATGGACGAGTACCAGAATTCCTACTACACCGCCATCGTCAACGAAGGCGAAAGCTGGACGGGCAGCACCGAAGCGGCCACCGAGCCAAAGGTCGATGACACTACCGTGTGGGACGATTGGAAAACGGCGGTGAAGGAAACCACTGAGGAAGCGGTTAGGGAGCAAGACGGGGTGGAGGTTGTTGCCGACAACGCCTCGGTGAAGGCCTTCGCCGAGTTCGGCAACTACGCAAGCTATAGCGAGCTGAACGCTTTGGCCGATGCCCTTGCCAAGGCGAAGGAGCTGCTGGCTTCTGTCAACGTTTCCGCAGACGGGTCCGACGTCTCGGTTGACGACGAGTGGATGACCCAGGAGGAATATGACGCCCTGAAGGCCGCCGTTGCTGCTGCGGAGGAGCTTCTTTCCAACGCAGGCGATTACACCAGCAAGCTGAAAACGGTAGCTGAAGGTTCCCCCACGTCAAGTGAGGTTGCTGCCGCAACGGAGCCCCTCGCCGCAACCGCCAAGCCTGGAACCAAGGCGGCTGTCGTTCCTGCGTCCGAGCCTACCGGCCAGCAGGATGGGCCCGCTGATGGCGCCAAGACCCATTCCGCTAAGACCGCCGACACCGCTGCTACCGCTGCCGGCGCATTGGCCTGCGTGGTCGCGGTTGCCGGCGCCGCCGCCGCAGTTGCCCGCCGCCAGCGCGGTTAGCGGGCGGCAGGGCAGGTTCCTGCGATCTTTTCCTGAGGGTTAATTTGCCAAGGCGCCCCGCTCCGACCAAGAGGAGCGGGGCGCCTTTTTGGTAGCATGGGTGGATATGGAACCAACGCAGGTTGTGCGAGGGAAGGGATCTCAGATGACGAAGATAACGGCAGGTGGCGCAGATAGAGTGCTTTCGCGCCCCCAATCGCTGCTGAAGCGCGGTTTCAGCGCGGCGCTTTCGATCGTTCTGGCGGCTTCGCTTTGCGGCGTTGCGCCCGTTGCGGCTTACGCCTCTCAGAGCGATGCCATCGACCAGCTTGATTCCGCTATCCAAAACGGATCGATAAACCAATCGTTCAACTACGCTTCCGATACCGCCGCTGCTGCCAGCAACAGCTACGAGCTTGCAACGCGCTACAGCCTGCTGAACCCCAGCAATCCGAATGCCGCCATCGCCAACGACAAAGGCCAGCTTCTTTCCGCCGCCGATGACAGCCTGGTTACGCCGGTCAAGCTTCAGGGGCCGTGGGGCTCGTGTTGGAGTTTCGCCTCCATCGCAGCGAGCGAGACCAGCATCCTTTCCCGCGCCCAGAAAGAAGGCAAGGGCAGCGAGTACTCCAGCTCCACCTTCGACCTTTCCGAGCTGCAGGTGGTGCTTTCGTCCATGCGCAAGGACGGCGCACCTGCGCAGTACGTAGGCGAAGACCAAGCGGGCGAGGGCTACCATAACGGTTCGAGCAACCCGAATTACGCTCTTAACAATGGCGGCATCATGACGTACGCTTCCAGCATCTTCGCCTCGGGCATCGGGCCGCTCTACGAGAGCCGCGCGAAGTACCAGAACAGCGAGCAGCTGGAGCAATGCACGGTAACCTATGAAAACGGCCAGGTGAAAACCGAGTACCTTACCAAGAGCGAGGTTACCGCGAAGAGGGCCAGCGCCGACGTGGCCAACGTGCTGGAGCTCTCCTGGGCCGGCAATTACAAAGACGAGAACGGCGAGACCGTCCACACCACGTGGTCGGTAAGCGACAGCCTGTGGAATTCGTCCGATTTCGAGTTCGAGAACTCGAACATCCTTCCTGACACCCAGGTGCTCGACAAGGATGGTAACTTCCAAGGTATCAACCAGAAGTCCATCGACAACATCAAAGACGAGCTGCAGACGCAGCACCGCGCCGTTTCCTGTGCCTTCTTCGCCGATGTTTCCATGCCCAACCAGGAGGGTGTGGCGAAGTACATGGACATGAACACCTGGGCGCACTTCACCTACGAAAACGCGGGCGCCAACCATGCCGTTACCATCGTGGGCTGGGACGACAACTACTCTAAGGAGAACTTCGGGAACGCAGCCGGCATACAGCCCGAGGGAAACGGCGCCTGGCTGGTGAAGAACAGCTGGGGTTCCGAGACCGAGGAATTCCCGAACGGCCCCGGTAAGGGCTGGGGCCTCGAAAACGAAGAGGGCGAGCATACCGGCTACTTCTGGCTCTCATACTACGACCGAACCCTGTGCGCCTTGGAGACGTTCGACTTCGACCTGTCCTCGTACAGCGACAGCGACACTTACGTTGTCGACCAGTACGACTATCTGCCGCAGACGGCAACGTACGAGGTTTCCTCCAGCACGTCCACGAGCAGCGCAAACGTCTTCACCGCGGAAGAGGACATGTCCATCCGCACGCTTTCCTGCTTGGTTGCCAAGCCCAACACCACCGTGACCTACGAGCTGTACCTGCTCGACAGCGATGACGAGAGCATTTCGCCGACCGACCCCGACCACAGCAAGAAAGTGCTCGAGTGCCAGGAGCTGTACCAATACGGCGGCTATCATCGCGTTTCCCTGGGCGGAACCGACGGCAACAATTGGATCGGGGTGCGTAAGGGCCAGCGCTACGCGGTGGTAACCACCCAGTACTGCAACGACGACAACAAGTACTACCTTTGCCCCGGCATCAATACTGGCAAGGAGTACGTGGAGAAGGAGGCCGCGAGCGAGGCGACCCAGAAAGCCTGGAAGGCTTCCGCCAAGCAGAGCATTTACCGGGAATACTACAGCGACCTGTACAACGAATACATCATAGAGCCGGGTGCTACGAAGGAAGGTGCCGCTGAGAAGGCCGAGACCGCAGCGAATGCGAAGCTTGAAACCGACGAAGGCCAAGCCGCGATAGAGAAGCTCTACGAGCAGACGAAGAGCGACTTTGAGAACGTCTACTTCGTTGCCAAGGTGAACGAGGGCGAGAGCTGGACGAACTGGTCCGAGCTTGGGTCCGGCGATTCCTCCGATGCCACTTGGTATGACTGGAAGAGCTTCACCGTCCCCGCCGAAAAGAAGACCGGCTACGCGATAGACAACTTCTCCATCAAGGCCTATGCGGAGCTGAACGAGTGGGCCACCGCCGACGAGATCGACGAGCTGGCTGCCGCCATCGCCGCGGCAGAGGCGAAGCTCAACGCCGCCAAGATCAGTGCCGATGGCAGCGACGTTTCCGCAACCGATACCTGGATGACCCAGGAACAGCACGATGCCCTGGCCGCGGCCATCGATAGCGCGAAGGAGCTTCTGGAAGCTGCGGGCGACTACAAGAGCGCAACGGCAGTGGCGGTGCTCACCCCCGAGCAGGCGGGCGATTCAATAGCCTCCCTGGCCTTCGATGAGCAGCACGGCACCAAGGCAGCCGTTGTGCCCGCGTCCGATCCTGCCGACCAGCAGGGTGGACCTGCCGACGGCGGCAAGACCCATTCCGCCAAGACGGCCGATACCTCTGCTGCAGCTACCGGCGCACTGGCTTGCCTGGTTGCGGCCGCCGGCGCCGCCGCCGCGGTTGCCCGCCGCCGCCAGCGCGGTTAGCAAACGGGTCTTCATTCTTATTCGCGTGCACCTAGGCGCCCTGTTTCCTTTGGAGGCGGGGCGCCTGAACGTATAATCGGAACAGACCGAATCGATACCGAACCAGGACGGTGGGGATACGTTATGGCGAAGACAGGGAGCAGCAAAACGAAATGGCTGAAACGGGGTGCCGGCAAGCTCGCGTCGGTTTCCCTTGCGGCGGTGCTTGCGGTTGGCATGGTGCCCTCTTCGGCATTCGCCAACGAATCCCAGGCCATCGAATCCTGGAGCGAGGCGTCGCTCGCCTCGAACGCGACTGGTTACTCCGCCTATTCTTCGGATGGGAGCACCGCTTCGCAGAAGGTCATCACGGACGGTTCCGAGGCCGACTTGCGCAAGAGCGGGGTAGTTACCTCGGTTAAGAACCAGGGCAATTGGAACACCTGCTGGACGTTTGCCGGCATGGCGGCCTGCGAGACCAGTATCCTTTCCGAGTTGGGCGAAACCGCCGAAGCGAGCGGGCTCGACCTTTCGGAGCGTTACATGGCCTGGTTCGCCTACGCCCAGGCGACCGCTCCCTTGGCAAAGGCCAGCCAGGTTGGGGAAGGGTTCGAGAACAGCGGCACGGAAACGCCCTCGTTTGTGCTGTTGAATGGCGGGCTGAACACCTACCTTTCAACGCTCTTCTCTGCGGGCGTCGGCCCCGTGTCCGAGTCGGTGGCCCCTTACCGCAACGAACAGGGCTTGATTGAGTGCCATATCCTTGATGATCAGGGCTTCAGCACGGAAACGCGTTATCTGACCCTTGAAGAAGTGGAAAAATTCAAGGAGGAGCAGGAGGCCGCAGGGCACAAGTACTCCGTGGGCGACACGTACGCTTCCTACAAGAGCGAGATCCCCCCTAAGGATCTTGGTTGGGGGCTGGACAGCAGCCTGTACGGGCAGTCGGAGTACACGCTCGAGCATAGCTACCTCCTTCCCGAGGTCCGCAAGCTCAACGCAGATGGCAGCTATGCCGGGGTAAACCAAGAGGGCATTGACGCCGTCAAGGACCAGATCGACCAAGGCAGAGCCGTTGCCACGACGTATCAGCCGGGCAACGAAGACGAGGCGTATCCTCAATACGCGTATTACATCAATCTCGAAACTTGGTCGGTATACACCAATACCGTTAAAGCGGGAGCCCCCCATGCGGTGACTATCGTCGGCTATGACGACGACTATTCTGCTTCCAACTTCAAAGAAGGCAACCAGCCCCCGGGTGACGGTGCCTGGTTGGTGAAGAACAGCCGCGGGGCGAGCGCCAACGATTTCCCGAACCATGGCAACTACGGGATCAAAGACGCCGACGGCAACTACACGGGCTACTTCTGGATTTCGTACTACGACCAAACCCTCGACGGTGTTGCTGCGTTCGATTTCGATGTGAACTCTGAAACCTCGGAAGAAGAGTTCGACACCGACCAGTACAACCTTATGCCCATCATCAGGACGGTGGTGAAGGAGTCGGACCAGAAGGTTAGCTCTGCGAACACCTTCACGGCAAGCGAAGACCGGGTGCTGCGTGCGGTGTCGTGCGAGACCGCCAAGCCCAACACCAAGGTAACCTACCAGGTTTACCTACTCGACGACGATGCGGAAAGCCCCACCGACGGAACCTTGGCCCTTACCAGGAACGAGGAGTACGCGTACGGCGGCTACCATCGTCTTATGCTCTCCAGCGAAGACGAGGGCAGTTGGGTGGCTATGCGCAAGGGCCAGCGTTACTCCGTGGTGGTAACCCAGTGGGGTGAAGACGACAACGGAAGCAAAACGTACTATCAGGTTTCCGGCAAGAGCAGCTGCTATTTCTCCGATCCGGACCGAGCGGCTATCCGCTATGGCGATTTCGTTGCCAAGGTGAACGAGGGTGAAAGCTGGACTTGCGAGCAGGACGGCCAGTGGACCGACTGGGTGAGCGTGACCGAAAGCTTGGAGGAATCCGAGAAAACCTGGAAGTTCGACAACCTGCCCATAAAGGCGTTCTCCCAGGAGCGCAGCTGGGCCGAGGTTTCCGAGCTCGATGGGCTCAAGGCCGCCATCGAGCGTCTTCGCGCGTTCCTTGCCGATGTGAAGGTGAGCGCCGACGGCAGCGATGTTTCCGCTGCCGAGATGTGGGTGACGCAGCAGCGCTACGAGGAGCTTTCCGCCGCATTGGCTGCAGCCCAGAATACGCTGAGCGCGGCCGGCGAAGATTATGCGACCACGCTCGCCAACACCACACCCTCTTCCAGCGAGGTGAACGACGCTGTTGCCAGCCTGGCCTTCGATGAGCAGTACGGCACCAAGGCGGCTGTTGCGCCTGCGTCCGACCCCGCTGGGCAGCAGCACAAGTCCACCGACGGCGAAAAGACCCATTCCGCCAAGACGGACGATGCCGCCGCCGCGGCTACCGGCACGCTTGCCTGCATCGTGGCGATCGCCGGCGCTGCCGCCGCGGTTGCCCGCCGCCGCCAGCGCTGCTAGTTTCGCCATATCCGTCAGCTACTGAAAGGAGCGCAGTGCCCACAAGGCGCTGCGCTCCTTTGCGTTGCAGGCAGGTTCTCCCGTGG
>CAVFYB010000062.1:0-10027 GCA_963626845.1 Bacteroidaceae bacterium
GGCTTATGCCTCGAGCAGCTTTTCCACGGTTGCGAGCTTCACGCAGCAGACGAACACCTTCAGGGCGCTTTCCAGCTCTTCCAGCGGAGGCAGGGTGGGAGCGATGCGGATATTGGAGTCCGTGGGATCGTTCTTGTAGGGGTAGGTGGCACCAGCGCCGGTCATGGTGACGCCGGCCTCCTTGGCCAGGGCAACGATGCGCTTCGCGGTGCCCTCGGGGCCGTTGAAGGAAACGAAGTAGCCGCCGCGCGGGTTGCTCCAAGAGCAGCTGCCGGTTTCAGCCAAGCCCTCTTCCAGCATCTTCAGCACCAGCTCGAACTTCGGGCGGATGATGGCGGCATGCTTGGCCATATGGGCGGCGATGCCGTCGGCGTCCTTCAGGAAGCGAACGTGACGCAGCTGGTTCAGCTTGTCATGGCCGATGGTCTGAACGCCCATGCGCTTCTTGATCTCGGCGATGTTCTCGGAGCTGGCAGCCATAGCGGCAACGCCGGCACCGGGGAAGGTTACCTTGGAAGTGGAAGCAAATTTGAAGCAGCGGTTGGGGTTGCCGGCCTCAGCGCAGGCCTTGGCGATGTCGAGCAGCTGATCCTGATCGGCAACGTCGTTGTAGAGATGATGCACCGCGTAGGCGTTGTCCCAGAAGATGCGGAAGTCTTCAGCCGCGCACTTCATGGAAGCCAGGCGACGGACAACCTCGCCAGAATAGGTAACGCCGCCGGGGTTGGAGTACTTGGGTACGCACCAAATACCCTTGAAAGCGGAATCGTTGGCAACCAGTTCCTCAACCGCGTCCATGTCGGGGCCGTCTTCGGTCATGGGGACGGTTACCATCTCGATGCCGAAGGCCTCGGTTACGCCAAAGTGGCGGTCGTAGCCGGGAACGGGGCAGACGAACTTCACCTTGTCCAGCTGGCTCCAAGGGGTGGAGCCCAGGGTGCCGAACACCCAGCAGCGCATAACGGTGTCGTACATGATGTTCAGGCTGGAGTTGCCGAACACGATGGTGTTCTCGGCGGAATCGTCGAGCATGGCAGCCATGAGCTCCTTGGCCTCGGGAAGGCCGTCCACCACGCCGTAGTTGCGGATGTCGGTGCCGGAAGCCGCCTTGCAGTCGTCGGTGGAAGGCAAGATGTCGAGCATGGGCATGCTCAGGTCAAGCTGGTCGGAACCCGGCTTGCCGCGCGCCATGTTCAGGGAAAGCCCCTGCGCCTTGAACGTCTCGTATTCCTCGGTCAGTGCGGTCTTGAGCGTGGTGAGCTCTTCTTTTCCCATTTCCGCGTAAGTGGGCATCGTGCTTCCTTCCGTCTGCCTAAAAGCATGCACGTGCATGCTTCTCGTATAAACGAATCAAGTATAGGCGTTGAAGGTTTCAGCCGCAAAAACTCGACACAGCGCGTTGCGCGGGCTTCGCGCTGATGCGGCCTACTGAAGCAGCTCCTTGATCACAGCTGGGATCTCGCTGGGCGAGGCAACGGAAGATGTGGCGCCTTCGAGTTCGCCTTCCAGGCCGAAGCCGTAAGTGCAGCCGACGAAGGGAATGCCCGACTTCGTGGCAACCTCCATATCGTGGAAGCGGTCGCCCACCATTGCCTGGGGAAACGCATGTCGGCCGCAAACCTGCTGGTAGATCTGCCATTTGGGGATCTCGTTGTACCCCTCCGCCCAGTAATAGGCATCGAAGTACCTGTCCAGCCCGAACACCTTGCGGTGCACGTTCATGTAGTCGGTGCGGCAGTTGCTGAGGAACGCCAGCTGGTACCCTTCGGCCTTCAGCTGATCCAGCATTTCCGGCACGCCGTCGAACAAGCGCGCCGTGCCTTCCTCGGTAAGGCGGTCCATCTCGTGGCCGACGATCTCTGCCGCATGCCGCCAAACCGGCTCCGGCAAGCCGGGCGCGAAGGTGGTCCACATGTTCTCGGTAGTCCAGCCGAGCCATTGGCTTATCCATTTGTCGGTGAACTCCTGCGGCGGCATATGGCCCTCTTCCACCAGCCACGCATACGCAGCGCGGAATGCCGGGCCGTAGATTGCCATGCTGTTGTGCAAGGTGCCGTCGTAGTCGAAGAACACGGTGCCGCGTACGGGGATGCCGCCCATTTTCTCAATGGCGCGCTTGGCCCACAGCGAATCTTTGAGCACCGCGCGCGCCACGCCTACCAGGTCGGCCTTGCCCTCTTCAAGCAGGCGCTCGGCACCTTCCGGAGTACGGACGCCGCCGGTGAGGATAACCGGGATGCCAACCGCATTACGGATCGCCGCCGCCTCTTCGCCGAAGTAGCCCTCTTCCTTGGAACCGGAGCCACGATAACCGCAGATGCCACCCGAGATATCCAACAGGTCCACCCCGGCAGTTTCCAGGATCTTCGCCGCAGCAACGGCGTCTTCCACAGTAGAGCCACCCTCTCGGTAATCACAGGCGCCCAGACGAACGGCGATGGGATAATCGGGCCCAACCTCCTTGCGAACCGCAGCGATAACCTGGCGGTGCAGGCGCATGCGACCTTCGATGGTTGCGCCGGAATACTGGTCGATGCGCTTGTTGGTGAGCGGCGAGTAGAACTGGCTAAGCAGGTAGCCGTGGGCCGAATGGATTTCCACCCCGTCGAAGCCGGCTTCCTTGGCGCGGCGGGCGGCAGCCGCGAATCGGGCGATTACCTGGTCGATCTCTTCCTGGGTCATGGTACGCGCCTGCACCGCTTCGCCACGGGTGGTGGTGTAGGGCATGGCCGAAGGGGCCGGGGCGAGGGCCGCGCCGTTCAGGGCGCAGATAGCCTTGCCGCCCGCATGGTTCACCTGGGCGATCACCTTGGAACCGTTGCGATGAACAGCCTCGGCGAGCTTCGCCAGCCCAGGAACGTCTTCATCGTGCGCGAAGGAGACCTGATGCACGCTGGCCTTTCCCTCTTCGCAGATATAGCTGTGCTCGGTTACCACCAAGCCGAAGTAGCCGCCCTTGGTCTTCTCGTCGTAGTAGCTGAGCAGCGCCTGGCTTACCTGCCCCTCCCCTTCCGATTTCTCGGTGGCCATAGGCGGCATAACCAGGCGGTTTCGCAAGGTAAGGGAACCAACGGGCAAAGACTGCAGCAACTTCGGCATGGCAGCTCCTAACAACGGCGCCCGAACTGGGCAGCAGCATTTCTTAAACGAAGATCAGTCTATCAAAGTACTGCGGGGGCTCTGAGGGTGGCCCCGAGGGCACAACAAACGCCCCGAGAACGAAGCCCTTCCCGCCGATTGGCAGCTGCAGCGGAATCGGACCGGGTTGCAATGTGGAAGTCGGAGGAAGGGAAAGTGGGAATTAGATATTCAAGGGCTTCAGGTCGAGCAAGGCTTCCCAAAGGATGCCGTTCCCTTCTTCGTTGAAGAGCGATTGCAGGGCGAACACCTCGTTCAGGCACAGCCTGCCAGGGGTTGATTCTCGCTCAAGGTAGCCGTCCCGCGTTAAGCACAGATGCTGCGCGCATTCGTCAACCGATAAACCGGATGCCCTGCGCGCCCGGAAAAGCCAACTTTCCATCAGACCCCTTCCATGTAAGGTCTTACCAGTTTATCGGGTATTGCCCCGCGGTCAATCATACTACCTGGGGGTTTACGGTAAGCGATCGGTTTACCCGGAGGGCAAACCGCGAAAACCAACCAGATAGCCCGAAGAACGCACCGGCGCACGCATGCAGTTGACGCGCCGATGTGGAAGGGAAGCCGCAAACGGGAGCTGCTAGATATCGAAATCGTAGGGCACGCAGAACCAAACCACGCGGCCGATGATGGAAAGCGTTTGATTGCTTTCGGCGTCGCTGAACACCCGAGGCTCATACGAGGGATCGAAGGAATCGGGCTCCAGCACGATGCCATCTTCCTGCTTGCGCACACGCTTCACGGTAGCTTCCGACGTTCCCACGCAAACGGCGTAGACCTTGCCATCTATCGCCTCGGTTACATCGGGATCCACCAGCACGTAGCAGCCGTTAGGCAGCTTGCGGTTCATCGATTCGCCCTGGACTTTCAGGAAAAAAGAGCGCGGATAGCGATTCGCCAAAACGGCGGGAACCGGATAGAGAGCATCGGACTCCAGCATGTCGATGGGCTTGCCTGCCGCAATAGACCCGAAGAGCGGCACAGGAAGCAGCCGGGAGTCAGGGGTATCGTTGATGGTGCGAAGGACACGGCGGGCATATCCCAGCGTCTGACTGTAGATGTCGTCCATCCTCAAGTCGGGAAACGCGTCCATGATGAGCTGCGCGCTGCCAAGGCGCGGGATGCTCTTGCCGCATTCCCAAGACGAGATGGACGTTTGGCTGAGATCGGTAGCCTCGGCGAACTGCGCCTGGGTCAAGCCGTAATCCACCCTGATGGAATGAATGTTGTTGCCGATGAACGTAGACACGGTCTCCCTTTCGTCCTAACGGAGATCATGCTAGCAAAGTAAACGGTAAGGCCATCGGCATCGGCGATTTTACCCGTTAAAATGGTAAGGCTCACTGAAACATCCCTGCGAGAGCACTTTTCGAGCCGATCACGGCAGCAAATTCATGGGAGTGTGAGCTGCCATCCCCCTCGCGAATCGGGTATCGAGCGAGGCTGGGGCAAGGCACCCGGCCGGTTCGGAGAGCACGCGCTAGTGGGCTTCAGCCCAATTCGGGCCGCACTGGACATCGGCTAGCAGCGGAACGGAGAGGTCTGCCACCGATTCCATGATTTGCTGAACCAGCTGCGAAACCTCTTCCACCTCAGACTCGGGAACCGAAAGGTCCAGTTCGTCGTGCACCTGCAGCATCAGGCGGGCACCAAGGCCACGATTCAGCAATTCCTCCTGCACTTGGCGCATGGCCATCTTGATGATGTCGGCCGCCGTTCCCTGCATGGGGTGGTTCATGGCGGTGCGCTCGCCGAAACCACGCTGGGCGGCGTTCTTCGCCTTCAATTCGGGAATGTAACGGCGGCGTCCGAAGAGCGTTGAGGCATACCCGTCTTCGTGGGCCTGCGCCACCACCCCATCAAGGTAGGCACGCACGCCAGGATGGACCTCGAAGTAGCGGTCGATCATCTCCTTCGCCTCGTAGAAGGGGATCTTCAGCGACTGCGAGAGGCCGTAGGCCTGCTGCCCGTACACGATGCCGAAGTTCACGGCCTTGGCGCGGCTACGCATCTGAGGGGTAACTTCCTCCATAGGCACGCCGAACACGCGCGAGGCGGTGCTGGCATGGAAGTCCTCACCGGAATTGAACGAGGCGATAAGGTGCTCGTCGCCGGAAAGATGGGCCAGCAAGCGAAGCTCGATCTGCGAGTAGTCTGCCGAAAGGAATACCTCCCCTTCGGCCAAGGGCACGAAGCAGGTTCGGATCTGACGGCCGAAATCGGTGCGCACCGGGATGTTCTGCAGGTTCGGATTCGAAGAGGAAAGACGCCCGGTGGTGGTCACCATCTCGTTGAACGAGGAGTGGATGCGCCCGTCGCCTGCGCGCATGGAAGGCAGGGCATCGATGTAGGTGGACTTGATCTTGGCGTATTCGCGGTATTCCAGCATCAGGCCCGGCAGCTCGTGCTCGGCCGTAAGATCCTTCAGCACGCGAGCGTCGGTTGAGTAGCCGTTGCGGTTCTTCTTGCCCGGGGTAAGACCCAGCTCGTCGAACAACACCTCGGAAAGCTGCTTGGGGGAATCGACGTTGAATTCGTGCCCCGCGCTTTCATAGATGGCCTGCTTCAGGCGATCCACTTCCGCGGCCGTGCTTTTGGCAAGGTTTGCCAGATGGGAAACGTCCAAGGCGGCACCAGTGCGCTCCATACAGGAAAGGGCGCCCACCAGCGGCAGGTCGATGACGTCGTAGACCTTGCGGGCCTCGCCCTCGTCGAGCGCCTGTGACAAGGGCTCGACCAATGCGGCAACGGCGGCGGCGTTGAGGGCCAAGAGCCGGTCGGGGTCTTCCTCGTTGGGCATGACGGCACCGGCATAGCGCTCCATAAGGGCAGGCACCTGGGCTGCACCGTTGTTGGAGTCCACCACGTAGGCGGCAAGGGTCACGTCGAAGAAGCGCGCATCGAGCACTTCTCCGGCGGAAATCTTCGCGGGCTTGGAAGTATCGGGCGGGAGCACCAGGGCGAACAGGGCCTTGGCATCGGCGACAGCAAAACTGGATTCGCGGATCAGGAGCGCAAGGGCGTCCTCGGCCTGGGCATCGCGCAGCAGCGCGGTGCCATCTGGCCCCAGGTTCACCGCAAGGGAAAGCCCCTCGTCGAAGAGCGAGGCCTGAGCGTTGCGGCTCCAGGCAACCGCCAGGCCTTCGCTGGCAAGATGCGCCTCCAAAGCAGCCTTGGCCTGCTCACCTTCAATGATGGTGTCCCACGGCCCCAAGTCGGCCGTTTCCACCTTGCCGCCCTGCAGGGCCAGCACCTTTTGCAGATGGGCCATCATGCGCACCTCGGTGAACGCATCGGTGACTTTAGCAGGATCGAAATCGGGGAACGTCAGAGATTCGACGTCCAACTCGAAATCGGCATCGCGCACGATGGTGGCAACCTGACGCGAAAGGAAGGCGTCGTCTTTATGGTTGGTAAGGTTTTCCAGCTGCTTGCCCTTGAACTTATCGAGATTCTCGTAGATGCCCTCGAGGTTGCCATAGGCCTGCAACATAGATGCGGCCTTCTTGTCGCCGATACCGGGAACACCGGGGATGTTGTCGGCTTTATCGCCCTTCAAGCCCAAGAAATCGATGAACTGGCTGGATTTCACACCGTAGCGCTCCTCCACTTCGGCAGGGCCGTACACGACCACATCGGTGATGCCGCGCTTGGTGGTGACGATTTTAGTAAGGTCGCTTGCCAGCTGGTAGGCGTCTTTGTCGCCGGTGACCAGGAGCGTTTTGTAGCCCAGCTGCTCGTTGCGCGCGGCAACGGTGCCCAGGATATCGTCGCCTTCCCAACCGGGAAGGGCAACCACGGGCACATTCATAGCAGCCAGCAGGCTCTCAACCACCGGGAACTGGGCCTTCAGGTCCTGGTCCATGGGCGGGCGCTGGGCCTTGTACTGCTCCAGGGCATCGATGCGGAACTGCGGGCGCCCCTTGTCGAAGGCGCACACCAGCGCATCGGGGTGCTCGGTTTCGATGAACTTGAGCAGCATGGAGAAGAACCCGAACGCCGCGTTGGTGGGCGTGCCGTCGGGCGCCGTCATGGCGGGCGGTACCGCATGGTAGGCGCGATGCATAAGCGAGTTTCCATCGATAACGGCAACGGTTTTGGTCATGAGGGTTCCTCTCGTGTTCGAACCCTACGATTATAGCCGCTCGTTGCAAACCGGCTCACCCGCCGCACAGGCCGTGCGCAGCTATTACATGCAGCAAGATCGAGCTTTTGCGGAAGGGCAGCGGCAATGGCAAGGCTGACGCCCATCGCGCCGAAACGAGCCGCTAGCTCCAGAGGTACCCCACGCCGCGGACGGTTTCCAGATGCTGGGAAAGCTCGGGGCCGAGCTTCGCGCGAACACGCCTTACATGCACATCGACCGTGCGGGAGCCGCCGAAGTAGTCGAAGCCCCAAACGCGGCGCAGCAGCGCATCGCGCGAATAGGTGCGACCGGGATGCGTTACCAGGAACGCCAGCAGAGCATATTCCAGATACGTGAAGTCGACCGGCTCGCCGCCTACCGTTACCTGGTAGGTTGCCAGGTTGATGGTCATGCCATCGATGCTGATAAAGTCGTTCGTGGAGCTTTCGTTGCCCGGCCACAGCAGCTGGCGGATACGCAGCGAGCATTCCTCGGAACTGGCGCCATGGACCACGAAGTCGCAGTTGATCTGCACGGGAAGGCGGAAGCCCGAGAGCATTTCCTCTTTCACGATGATAAG
The DNA here is from genome assembly GCA_963626845.1 of Bacteroidaceae bacterium. Classification (GTDB taxonomy): domain Bacteria; phylum Actinomycetota; class Coriobacteriia; order Coriobacteriales; family Eggerthellaceae; genus Anaerotardibacter. The sequence goes on from CAVFYB010000062.1 coordinate 7,845, forward strand.
GATAGGCACTCCCCCATCATCGATGAGCGCCTGTTCAACGGCAGCCAGCGTCTGCACAGCTTCGGCGGTTGCCTCGTAGATAACCAAATCGTAGGAGGGATTGTCGGAAAGCAGCTTCTTGAACTGAAGCGAAGAACCGGCAGCCACGTCCACATCGAGGCTGGAAAGCACCGCCTGGAACTTATGGGCATTGTCGAGGCTGTCGGCAATGAATATGACGTTCTTCCTCTGTTGCATGACGTCCTCCTACAGCACACCCAGATATCGATCGAGCTCCCAGCCGGATACCTGCTTTTGGTACTCGTTCCATTCCTCGCGCTTGGCGTCTACCAGGAAGGAATGGATATGCTCGCCCAGGACTTCCTTCATAAGTTCCGACTTGGCAAACAACTCCACCGCTTCGCCCAAGGTGTCGGGCAGAACGCGATAACCGGCATCGATGAGTTCTTGGCGGGAAGTGGCGCCTTCGACGGATTCCTCCATCGGCGGGCAAAGCTCCAGCTCTTCTTCGATGCCCTTCAGGCCGGCCGCAAGAACAGCCGAGAACGCCAAGTAGGGATTGGCCGCCGGGTCGGGGCTGCGCAGCTCCACGCGGCAGGCCTCTTCCTTGTTGGGCTTGTAGCCCGGGATGCGCACCAGGGCGGAGCGGTTGTTGCGCGCCCAGGAGATGCACACCGGAGCCTCGCCACCGGGAACCAGGCGCTTGTAGGAGTTCACGCTGGGGTTGGTAAGAAGGCTGAACTCGGGAACGTACTTCAGAAGGCCGGCAATATAGTGCTTGGCCGTTTTGGAAAGGTTATAACCTTCGGGGTCGGACGCGTCGAAAAAGGCGTTGTTGCCCTCCACGTCGAACAGGCTCTGGTGGATATGCATGCCAGAGCCCGGCGCGTCGGCTATGGGCTTGGGCATGAACGAGGCGTACACCCCGTACTTGTTGGCAATTTCCTTGACCACCATCTTGTAGGTCATGACGTTGTCGGCCATGCTGAGCGCATCGTCGAAGCGCAGGTCGATCTCCTGCTGGGAAGGGCCGCTTTCGTGATGGGAGTACTCTACGGGGATACCCATCTTCTCCAAGGTGAGGATGGTGTCGCGGCGAAGGTCGCTTGCCATGTCGAGCGAGGTAAGGTCGAAGTAGCCGCCGTTGTCGAGCACCTCCGTTCCCGTGTGGTCCTTGAAGTAGTAGTACTCCAGCTCCGGGCCGACATTCATGATGTAGCCCAGTTCTTCAGCCTTGGCGGCTTGGCGCTTCAGAACGTTGCGGGAATCGCCATCAAAAAATTCGCCTTCGGGCGTTTTGATCGAGCAGAACATGCGGGCAACCGCATTGCGCTCGGGGCGCCACGGCAAAATCTGGAAGGTAGACGCCTCGGGACAGGCAAGCATGTCGGACTCTCTGGTGGGAGCGAAACCGCGCACGCAGCTTCCATCGAAGCCCATGCCCTCTTCGAAGGCATTTTCGAGTTCGCTGGGGATAACCGCGAACGACTTCATGTGCCCGAGCACATCGCAGAACCAGAAGCGCACGAAGTGGACATCGCGGCTCTTGATGGTCCTAAGAACATAATCCTGATCAGGGCTACTGGCCATAGCTTGTCCTTCCTTGGCTTTGCTTGTTTGTTTCATTATAGCGAGCGGGGTGTTTCGTGCGGGTTACCGGCTTTTTACCATGCAGGCACCCACGCACGCTCGCACAAGCACACCAAGCAAGGCCTTTCCGGCCCTCACAAACGGTTTGGCGCTAATTCAGAGAAACCAGCGCTTTGGGCAAGAAAAGTATCCGCGTATCCCAAAGCCTGCCCATCAGGCTGTAGTTCAGTACCCCCCCCGAAACAGCAAGCGACCCCAGGCCGACACACGCAGCGCCAACCTGGAGTCGCCAACAGTTGAAGGGTTCGCCGCAGAGCACGTTACCCGAAAACGAGGCGTTTACTTCTTGCGGTCGATCTTGCGAGCGGTGAAATCGCAGCCGCTTTGGACGATCTGCACCAGGATGATGAGGATGATGATGGTGGCAGCCATCACATCGCCCATGTAGCGCTGGTAGCCGTAACGGATGGCGATGTCGCCCAAACCGCCGGCACCAACCGTGCCCGCCATTGCCGAGTAGCCCAGCAAGGTGATGAGAACGATGGAAAAGCCCCTGATCAGCGAAGGCAGGCTTTCCCACAGGTACACCTTCA
>CAVFYB010000063.1:0-9980 GCA_963626845.1 Bacteroidaceae bacterium
TTGTCGCGCTTGGCAAGAAGGCCGCCGTGCACAGCGGGGTGCAGCGTCTTCACGCGGCCGTCCATCATCTCGGGGAACTGGGTAACCTCATCGATAGGGGTAACGGGCACTCCAGCCTCTGCGATAACGCGGGCCGTGCCGCCCGTAGAGATTATCTGCGCACCGAATTCCTCGGACAGTGCACGGGCGAATTCAACAACGCCCGTCTTATCCGTTACCGACATGAGAACACGCTTTACCTTGGGGTCTGCCACCTGGTACCGCCTTTCCACGTTGCCTGCTTTATCTGATGCTTCAAATATAGCAGCGCGCGAAGAAGCGACCGCGTTCAAAAAAAGAAAAAAGCCAAGGACGCGAAGCCCTTGGCTCTGAATGGCTGGAAAAGCTGCAAAGCGCTATTCTGCGATACGCACCGTGCGCGTGGCTTCGTCCACCGAAACGCGCCCCTCAGCAAGCAGCTGCACAACATGGGGATACAGCTCGTGTTCCACCGCGTGGATTCGCGCCTCGAGCGCTTCCACCGTTTCGCCCTCGTACACCTCTACCGCGCGCTGGGCGATGATAGGGCCCTTGTCGTAGTCGGCGTTGGCGAAGTGAACGGTAACGCCGGTTACCTTCACGCCGAAGTCGAAAGCATCTTGGATGGCATGGGCGCCCTTAAAGGAAGGCAGAAGCGCCGGATGCAGGTTCACTACCCTGTCAGGGAATGCGTCCAACACTTCGGCGGTGACCATGCGCATATAGCCCGCCATAACCACGTACTCAACACCAGCTTCCTTCAGCGCGTCAGCGATACGCTTGTTGGCAGCCGCAGCATCGGCATACGCCTCACGGTTCAGCACCAGCACCGGGATGCCAGCCTTCTTGGCGCGCTCAATGCCGTACGCATCGGGGCGCGAAGAAACTACCAGGCTGACGTGCGCATCAAGCGTGCCTTCCTGGATATGGTCAATGAGCGACTGCAGGTTGGAGCCGCTGCCGCTGATAAGGACACCGATGTTCAATGGGTTACCCATATGTGCGCTACTCCTCTGCAGCCTCAGCGTCTTCAGGGGAAGCGAAGAGCTTGTCCTGATCAACATAGGCAACTTCGCCGGAGCCGGAGACGATACGACCCACCACAGCAGGCGTTTCGCCCTCGGCTTCGAGGATGTCCATGACCTCGTCCACCTTGTTGGGGGCAACCACCAGCACCATGCCAAGGCCCATGTTGAAGGTCTTCAGCGCCTCGTGCTCGTCCAAGTGGGCGGCGCGGCACACGAACGGGATGATGGGAGGCATGCCCCAGGTACCCACATGCACCTCAGCGTCCATGTTCTCAGGCAGGGCGCGGTTCAGGTTCTCGGTAATGCCGCCACCGGTGATGTGAGCCAGAGAGCGAACAGCGCCGGGAAGCTGGCGCAACACCTTGCGCACGGGTTTCACGTAGATGCGGGTGGGCTCCAACAGCGCATCGAGTACGCTCTTGCCGCCCAGCGATTCCTGCGGCATGCGCAGCTCGTAGAGCGTTTTGCCGTCGGTAACCACCTTGCGCACCAGCGAGTAGCCATTGGAATGGATGCCGGAAGAAGCCAGGCCGATAAGAACGTCGCCTTCCTGCACCTTGTTCGGATCGAGCATCTCGGGGCGGTCTACCACACCCACGCAGAAGCCGGAAAGGTCGTACTCATGTGGATCCATGACGCCGGGATGCTCGGCCATCTCGCCGCCGATAAGGGCAGCGCCGCTCATCTGGCAGCCGTCGGCGATGCCGGAGACGATTTCGGCCACCGCTTCGCTCTTCAGCTTGCCGATGGCGATGTAGTCCAGGAAGAACAGGGGCTCGGCGCCCGTTGCCAGGATGTCGTTCACACACATGGCGACAAGGTCGATGCCCACGGTGTCGTGCTTGCCGGCAAGCTTGGCCAGCTGGATCTTGGTGCCCACGCCGTCGGTACCGGAAACCAGGATGGGATCGGCCATGTTCTTGGCCACACCGATGCTGAACAGACCGCCGAAGCCGCCGATATCGCCACGGACCTCGTCACGGTACGTGCGATGCACCGCGTCCTTGATGGCGTCTACCGCACGGGCACCTTCGGCCGTGTCCACACCCGCCTGGGCATAGGTGGTAGCCGCACCCTGGGTGGTCCAGCTGGGCCATTTGGTGTTGTCGTTGTCCAAAGCGTTGACCTTAACGCGATCAGTCATAGCATCTCCTGGAATCGGTGCCCCGGCGGGGCGTTTGCTTTCCTACAATGGTGCGGGCACTTCGGCCCGTATGCTGGTTAGTCCAGAACCGCCTTGCCTTCGGGAAGGAAGCTCTTCGCCTTCATGGTATCAGGAATGTCCACCGGGTAGCGGCCCGTGAAGCAGGCGTCGCAGAAACCAGGGTGGTCGCACTTCACTGCCTCGTGCAGGCCCTCGACGGAAATGAAGGCGAGCGAATCGCAGCCGATGAACTCGCACATCTGGGCATTGGTCATGTTGGCGGCGATGAGCTGGTCCTGCGTGTCGGTATCGATACCGTAAAAGCAAGGCCAACGCGTTTCCGGCGAAACGATACGCAGGTGCACCTCCGACGCCCCAGCATCACGCAGCATGTCCACCAGCTTCTTCGAGGTGTTGCCGCGTACAATGGAATCGTCGATGACCACCAGGCGCTGCCCCTTGATAACGGAGGGGAGCGGGTTCAGCTTCAGACGAATGCCCAGCTGGCGCATCTCGTCGGTAGGCTGGATGAACGTACGGCCCACATACCGGTTCTTCACGATGCCGTTAGCGTACGGGATGCCGCTTTCAAGGGCATAGCCCATGGCCGAAGGCAGGCCGGAGTCCGGAACGCCCACCACAAGGTCGGCCTCCACCGGCGCCTCGCGCGCAAGGATGCGGCCCATCTGGCGGCGTGAAACGTAGACGCTCTGACCGTCCATCACGGAGTCAGGGCGGGCAAAGTACACCCACTCGAAGATGCAGCTGGCGCGCGGGCCGGGCTCCACGCCCATCTCGGACACCATGCCCTCTTCGGAGAAGCGCACAATCTCTCCCGGGGCAACCTCGCGCAAGAACGTTGCGCCCACGATGTCCAGGCCGCAAGTCTCCGACGAAACCACCCAGCCGCGGCCATTCGGCAGCTCGCCGATAACCAACGGGCGGATACCATTGGGGTCGCGGAAGGCATAGAGCGCATCAGGGCTGGCCAGCAGCATGGCATAGGCCCCCTCGATCATCTTCATGGCCTTACGGATGCCGCTGCGCAAAGAATTAGTGGCCTTGGTAACCTCGCCGATAATCTTCGCGGCAGCCTCGGAATCGGTGCCCGCGCGCAGATGCACGCCGTAGTCGATGATCTTCGCCTTCAGGTAGTTGGTGTTCACCAACGTGCCGTTGTGAGCCAGCGCTATGAGCACGTCATCGATGGCGGAAATGTGGGGCTGCGCGGCCTCCCATGCATCTACGCTGCCGCTGGTGGAATAGCGCACGTGCCCGATGGCCAGGTTGCCTTTCAGGGCCGAAAGCGCGCTCTCGTTGAACGCCTGGGTAACCAGACCCAGGTCCTTGTAGGCCATGATGGTTGCGCCATCGCCAACAGCAATGCCCGCAGACTCCTGCCCGCGATGCTGCAGGGCCTGAAGACCGAAGCAGGTCATGCGCGCAACGTCTTCACCAGGAGCGTAGATGCCGAAAACACCGCACTCCTCTTCCATCCTGTCGGGGCGCTCTCCGGGAAACACCGACGTGCTCATGTGTATTGCCTCCTAGTAATCGCGGTCCATGACCGTGTTCGTGTTGGAAGAAAGGTTGGTGGTGCCCTGTTGGGTACCGGTTAGGTACGGGTCGTTGGCAGCGGTGGTCTCAACTACAGCGGCAAACAGAACCGAACGTCCATCGTTTTGCGTGTACTCACAGGTGGAGAATAGCATGGACTGCTTGACGTCTGAAGCCGTGAGCACCGTGCCGCTCTGACTTACCGAGCTGCGGTCCAGCTTGTCCTGCACATAAGCTTGGTAGCTGGCATCGTCGGCGAACGACGTCTGAACGATGGCGTCGCTGCCCACGGTTTTCACCACGGCGAACGTGGTAAGGCGGTAATTGCCACTCGGCGTAAGAACATAGATGTCGCGATGGCTGTCGAACGTGGACTGGTCAACGAAATCGGCCAACGAGGCGAACATCGAGCCATCGTTCATGTGATGGCCATACAGCCCACTGTTGCGGTCGGTTAGGTCGGACTTGTTGTTGGAATCCAGGAAGATGGTACCGGCGCTGGCAAGCCACCCGGTAGAGCCATCGAAGGCCTTGTGCAGGTATTCCTCGTTGTCCACACCCTGCACCACCGGGTAGTTGATGGGCGTGTCAGGGACGTATATCCAGGCAACGATGTCGGGATTGATGGCGCGCAGGGAATCCCAGTCTACCGAAAGGCTGCTGAGCGTTACGTTACCGCCAGAGCCCTGAACATCCGAAACCTCGGCATACTGCTCCAAGTCGCCGTAGGCACGCTGCTGCGCGAAGTACTGGTAACCAATGGCGCCAAGTGCGCAAAGCGACGCAACAAGAACGATGATGGCGACGATGAACACAACGCGCCAAGGGCCGCCGCCCTTTCCGCCGTTGCCGCCGTTATGGCGAGCCGCGGATCCGTAGGAATTGCGGGAGTACTGGCCGACACTGCCCGAGCCACCCACGACTCCGGCGGCAGCGAACTGCCCAGCCCCGCCCGCAATCGGAGCCTGAGCCGAGCGTGAGCCGATTGCGGCCCGGCGACCTTCACCCGTAGGAACATGGTAGCTACCGGAAACGTAGCCGCTTTTGGCATCTGCGGAAGGAAACGCTGTGGTGCCGCCGGGGCGTTCCGCCTGTGATGCTTGGCGAGCCTGGTGCTGATACTGAGACTGCCGGGCCCGTGCGGGCTTCGCGAATGCGCCTTGCTGCGCAGCGGCGCTTCTATACGATGACGATGCCGAGGACACATTCCGCCCCGAGGCATGGCGGCCTTGCACGTGCGAACCCTTATGGTTACCTATAGGCATGTCTCACCTTCGCCGTTGGCTTCTTGATGTTTGGCATTGTCGGCAGCATAAGCGCCGGATGCAATTTTTCAATAGTAGCAAATAAAGAAAGCGCATACACGAAAACAGCCCGCTGTAGCTTCCATCCCCTGAAAACTACAACGGGCTGATTTCACGCCGAGTTTGTGCTCTTAGCGAATTACCCCTCCCGCTATTGCGGAACTCGCTCGCTTATAGATCACCTTCAAGCCCCGAAGCCCTACTGAACTCCCCCAAGACGAAGGACCAGAGAACTTGAACGTGTTCCAATCGAACAAAACCAATTAAAACACGTGTTCAAACGGGAAGCAATGCTTTCTTTCAATTCTTTTAGATCGCGTTTGATTACTGCAAACAATGAATGGCAATGCTTTTAAGCAAATCCAATAACGCCAGATAGCGCGACTTTCCCACCGCAGACACCTCTTCGGCGGTGGCGAAAGACCCCGCCGCACCGGAAACCAGCGATATGCCCAGCAGCTCCATACCTACATGACGGGCGGCGATAACCTCTTCGATGGAGCTTACGCCCACCGTGCTTGCGCCCATCAGGGAAAACGCGCGCATTTCCGCCGGAGTTTCCAAGCTGGGGCCGGGAACCGCAAGGTAGACGCCCTCTTTCAGCGAATAGCCTTGGCCGGCCGCCGCTTCCTGGGCAATACAACGAAGGCGTGGGCTATAGGCGTCGTTCAAGGAAACGAACCGGCGCGCGAAACGGTTGGGGTCGTGCCCTACAAGGGGGTTCCTACCGGTGAGGTTTATGTGGTCGGTGGTAAGGCAGAAGTCGCCCAGGGAAAGGCCTTCGCCCAGCGGCCGAACCGAATAGGTTGTTACCAGCACGCGAATGCCCAAACGCCCCATCAGCCAAATAGGATAGGCAACCTCAGGGGCAGAATATCCTTCGTATCCGTGAAGGCGGCCCTGCATCGCAAACACGCACACGCCTTCCAGGTAACCGCATACGAACTGACCCGCATGTCCGATTACCGAGCAGCGCTTCATGTGCGGGATGTCGGAAAATGGGATGCGAACCGGTTTTTCCAGGCTGTCCGCCACCGAGCCCAGGCCCATCCCCAACACCACGCCCAGCACAGGCCTACGGCCTTCCAGATATTCCTCGATGGTTTCCAGCGATTCAGCAAGGCTCGAGTCAAGCTCGCCCGCCGAAGAGCCCACGAATCCGGAAGCGTAATCTACGAATTCAGCTGAGGTGTGCTGCGCTGCCATGGCAATCCCCTTCCTTTGGCATGACCGCTTCCATTATACGAGGGGTACCGCAAATTGCCGGCTCGCACCATGCGAGTACGCACGAATGCTATTCAGGCTTGCGCGCCATCAGGACACGGGGACGGCCGGCAAGGTCGTTCACGATGCGAATGCGGTCGAAGCCTTGCAGCGCCGCAAGTTCCGCAGCCTGCTCAAGATGGCCTTCGTAGAGTTCCACCGCAAGCACGCCGCCCGGCTTCAAACAGGCAAAGGTATCGGGCAGGAAACGGCGGAACAGGGCAAGCCCGTCTTCACCACCGTCGAGCGCAAGGCGCGGGTCCCAATCGCTTACCTCGGCAGGAAGGGAATCGCATACCTCCGTGGGAACATAGGGCGGGTTCGAGATAAGCAGGTCAAACGTACCCCGCTCCTCCTGGGGCACGGCAGAGAGCAAGTCGCTTTCAACCACCCGCACCCGTTCGTCCAAACACAAGTGCTCGACGTTCTTCCTGGCCAGCGCCAGAGCATCGGGAGCAATATCGAGCGCCAGCACCTTCGCGGCGGGGTACTCGGAGGCAAGCGCGCAGGCGATGCAGCCCGAGCCGGTACACAAGTCGATGGCCTTCAGCTCGGGAAGGTTCGCGTCCACGATCTGCTCGCCCTCTTCACCCTGCTGGACGTGGCTGGTCGGGCGCGGCAGATCGAGCTCAGCGAACGCCTCGCTCACCAGTACCTCGGTTTCGGGGCGCGGGATAAGCACCCCAGGGGCAACGAACAGGGTTAGGTAGCGAAACGGAGCCTTGCCGCTGATGAGCTGCAGCGGCTCGCCCTTGCCACGGCGGGAAACAAAATCGCGCAGCACAGCGCGCTCATCGGTGGAAAGGGGCTTCTCGAAGTTCACGTACAGGTCGATACGCGAAAGGCCCGTAGCTTCGGACATCAGCCATTCGGCAGAAAGACGCGGGTTGGCATCTCCCTTGCGCTCCAGGTAGCCAACCGTCCAATCCAAGGCGGCCTTTATGGTCCAGATGTCGTTAGTCATGGTAGTCGTTTCAGGGTAAGAGTGGATTAAGAGGATGCGGGAGAAGCGGGGCAACAGGAGTAGGGGCACAAGCTCGCCACAGCGCAGCCCACTTCACTGATCCTGTACATGAAAACGGGCGGCAACCGAACCCTAAAGGGCTGGCTGCCGCCCGGAAAGAGCGAAGGGCTATACCGCTTCCTCGAGCTTCTGGGCTCGATCGGCGGCCTGCAGCGCGGTGATGACATCGCCCAGCAAGTCGCCCATCAGCACACCGTTGTAGGTGGAGTTGAAGCCGATGCGGTGGTCGGTAACGCGGTCCTGCGGCGCATTGTAGGTGCGGATCTTCTCGGCGCGGTCGCCCGAGCCGATCTGCGCCAGACGCTTGGCGCCTTCAGCGGCCTGCTGTTCGGCCAGCATCTTCTCGTACAAGCGTGCACGGAGAACGGCCATAGCAGCGATCTTGTTCTGCAACTGGCTTTTCTGGTCCTGCGACTGAACCACCAGACCCGAAGGAAGGTGCGTGATGCGCACGGCGGAGTCGGTGGTGTTAACGCACTGGCCGCCCGGGCCGCCGGCGCGGAACACATCGATGCGCAGGTCGTTTTCCTTGATGTCGATTTCCACTTCGTCGGCCTCGGGGAGCACGGCAACGGTTGCTGTGGAGGTATGGATGCGGCCCTGGCTTTCCGTCTTGGGAATGCGCTGCACGCGGTGAACGCCGCTTTCGAACTTCATCACCGAGAACACCTTGTTGCCCTTGACCTTGAACTGGATTTCCTTGTAGCCGCCGGCCTCGGAAGGCGAAACGTCCATGGTTTCGACCTTCCAGCCCTGATGGTCGCAGAAGCGCTGGTACATCTTGTACAGGTCGCCCGCGAAGATGGCAGCCTCGTCGCCGCCGGCAGCGGCGCGGATCTCTACGATGATGTCCTTTTCGTCGGCCGGGTCGGAAGGAATGAGCATGAATTTGATGTCTTCTTCAAGCTGCGGAAGCTCGCCTTCGATGCGAGAGATCTCTTCCTGGCCGAACTCCTTCATGTCGGGGTCGCCCAGAAGCTCCTTGGCTTCCGCCAGGTCGTCCAAGTCGCGGATGTACTCGCGCGCCTTGGTTACCAGCGGGCCCTGATCGGCATAGCTTTTCGCCAGCTTGTTGTACTCGCCCTGGTTGGAAAGCACCGCCGGGTCGCCGAGCTTCTGCTCAAGCTCTTCGTAGGCGCTGATGATCTTCTCAAGCTTTTCGCGCATGTTATTCCTTCTTAAACCTCACGCGCCCGTCATACGCGGGCAAACTGAACGGGGCGGATGCCCCGGAAAATTCATAGCATCATATCTTAGCATGTTGGCAGGAAGATGGCAGCGACGGCGAACGAAGAGCATCGCAAGCGCCAGTACGTGAACCTTGGCGTCCCCTACGGAGCCCCGGCAAACCCCGACGCACGCGAAAACGATGGTTCTATCGGAGCGCCCTACCGAGCCGCCAGAAACGCCGCAGCCGATTCGGCGGCCAAGGCACCGTCCGCCGCCGCGGTAACCACCTGGCGCAAGGGCGTGGTGCGAACATCACCTGCGGCGAAAATGCCCGGCTGCGAGGTTGCCCCGCCCTGCCGGGCCACAATGTAGCCGTTCGCATCCAACTCGACGAAACCTTCAAGCCAACCCGTTTCGGGGCGTGTGCCGATGGCCACGAACAGCCCATCGACCGGCAAGTTCGTTGCCGCATGGGACCGCACGTCTTCCAGAACCAGCCCGGAAAGGCGCCCCTCTGTTTGGGAAATGCCGGTAACAACGGAATCCCAATGAATGGAAAGGTTGGGTAGCTGCTGCAGCTGCTGAGCATACCAAGGGTTTGCGCGCAAGACATCACGCCGGTGGATAAGGTGTACCTGGCTGGCCACTCGCGAAAGGTACACGGCGTCGGCGCAGGCGCTGTCGCCACCGCCCACCACGGCAACAGCCTTGCCGCGGAAGAAGTTGCCGTCGCAGGTTGCGCAGTAGGAAACGCCCTTGCCCACCAAACCTTCCGCACCTCCCACCGACAACTGCGTAGGCTTGGCGCCGGTGGCAACGACAACCGTTTTAGCCTGGTAGGCTTCCTGGAGGCCGCGCACCTTAAAAGGCCGGCCAGCAGCGGGCGCCTCGATCCCAACCGCCTTGTCGGACAGAATCCGGGCGCCAAAGCGTTCCGCCTGCGAGCGAAGGGCAAGCGCGGCATCGAAACCGCTGATTCCCTCCGCAAAGCCCGGGTAATTTTCCAGCTTGTCGATGGACGCAAGCTGGCCGCCGGCGGAAAGCTCTTCCAGCAAGACGGTGGAAAGCCCGGCTCGTGCAGCGTAGATGCCCGCCGAAAGCCCGGCTGGGCCGGCACCAACGATAAGCACGTCTATCATGACGGGCACCCCCTTAGGAAAGGGCTTCCTCCAGCGCCTGCTTCGGCTGGACTCCAACGAACTGCTGGGCGGGCTGGCCGCCCTTGAACACGATGAGGGTGGGTACGCTCATAACGCCGAAGCGCTGCGCCAGCTGGGGCTCTTGGTCGACGTCCACCTTGTAAACAGCTGCCTTGCCCTGCTTGGCAACGGCCACTTCTTCAAGCACCGGAGCCATCATCTTGCAGGGGCCGCACCAAGTGGCGAAGAAATCTACCAGCACGGGATACGGAACGTTCTCTACCTTTTCTGCGAATTCGCTTTGCGTGATGTGGGGAACCATAACGGCCTCCT
>CAVFYB010000064.1:0-9938 GCA_963626845.1 Bacteroidaceae bacterium
ACTGGATCCACACCGAGGACCACTCCAGCGCGGTCTGGACCATTCTCACGAAGGGTCGCATGGGCGAGACCTACCTCATCGGCGCGGACGGCGAAAAGAACAACATCACCGTGCTGCGCATGATCCTGGAGGCCATGGGCAGGGACGCCGACGACTTCGACTGGGTGCGCGACCGCCCCGGCCACGACCGCCGCTACGCGATCGACTCCACCAAGCTCCGCACCGAGCTGGGCTGGGAGCCGGCCCACACCGACTTCGCCGAGGGGCTCAAGGCCACCATCGACTGGTACGTGGCCAACGAGGCCTGGTGGCGCCCCGCCAAGGCCGCGACCGAGGCCCGCTACAAGGCCCAGGGGCAGTAGCGCATCTTCGATAGTTGGCAGGGGGCATAGCGTAGTGCTGTCCTGCTGGGGGCGGCTCTTGGGTGCGGTAATAGTCCGGGTGCGGATCTGCGTTCTGCGCCAGCTGCCTTGAGGGTCTGATTGGCTGCACTTTTGCCTTCGTTTCATTCGTGGCGATTGTTTGAGGTGTATTTCCGGAGAGCCGCCCCGAAACGTTTCCTTCCTATAGTGAAAAGAGTCTTGACCTCTCCAACGGTTACCATTCTTATTGCGAGGAGCTATAGTGGCAAAGCACGCCAAAGGGCATTATTCCGATTCGGGCAAGCAAAGCTCCCAGGAGCAAGATCATTCGAGTTGCCCTCAGGGCTATTCGGATTTCGTCGGCTCTGGCCAGTCAGGTAATTGCCGGGGGCATGCGGGCTTTTCCGATTTGCCGCCTCAAAGCAATCAGGGGTTTCGTTCCGCCAACGAGCAGTTGCCCTATGCGGATGGCTCTGGTGCATTTCGGTCAGAACGGTATACCGGCGATGGCGAAATGATTATTCGCCGCAAACATCGCCGCCGAAAAAAGCGTGCTCCGATGATCGTTGTTTCGGCGATCATTGCCCTTGTCGTTGCCTGCGCAGTCTATGGCATTGTCCTGTTCGACTCCGCTACCAACCTCAAGTCCCAGGCCAGCACTGCACTCTCCCAGGTAAACGCCGTTCAGTCGTCCATCGAATCGCACGATTTCGCTTCTGCGAACTCATCGGCGCGCCAGCTGCAGTCGGTTGCGTCGCAGATGAACGAGGAGCTCAGCTCTCCCTTGTGGGCAGTTGCTTCAACGTTGCCGGTGGTCGGCAGTGACATTCAGGGTATCCGCACCATCGTCTCGGTTTTGGACGAGGCTTCTGCTGATGCGTTGATTCCCCTGACTGCTGCACTCCAGCAGACTCCGATGGATGACCTTGTTACCGATGACACAATCGATATTGCATCGCTCTCTGCTCTTCTTTCCGCCATCGAGGATGCGGCGCCAGCTATGCAGAGCTGCACCGAAAGGCTCGATGCGCTGCCTGATATGAACATCGCTCAGCTGCAATCCATGGTTGGCCCCGCAAAGGAAAAGCTTGATGGGGTGAACGATGCCTTTCAGGCTGCAGCTGGCATCGCCCCCGTCGCCGCCGATCTTCTTGGGGCAAACGGAGATCGTACCTATCTCTTGGCCGCGCAGAACTCAGCTGAATTGCGTGCTTCCGGCGGCTTCCCTGGATCCGTGGGAACGCTCACTATCAGCAATGGGCGTATATCGTTGGGCGATTTCGCAACGGTTTACGACAGGCTGAACGAGGATACGTCTTCCACTATAGCCATCACCGACGAAGAGAAGGCGCTCTTCTATGGCTGCACGCGCTACAGTTGGGACAACAGCTATAACCCTGATTTCTCTCGTGTGGGGCAGATTTGGGCTACCTCGTACAACGAAAGGAACAACGCGCATATAGATGGGGTGATCTCTATATCCCCGAGCATCGTGCAGAAGCTCCTTTCCTCCTTGCAGACGTCTGTTACGCTTTCCGACGGCACCGAGCTCAATGGCTCGAACGCTACCAAGGTCCTCGAGCACGACTTGTACTGGAAGTACCTTTCTGAAGAGGCTGCGGTCAGCAGCTCTGCTGGTGCGACTATCACCGACGTTCTCTTTTCGGAGGCTGCTGGCTTGACATTCGATAAGGTCCTTAACAATTTCGATTCAAGCACCCTTACAGCACTTTCCAGCGTTCTTGTGGAAGGTATTGGCGATCGTGAGGTCATGGCGTGGATGCCCGATGGGGCGGAGCAGGCCGCGATGGAGAGCATTGGCGCCACGGGCTCGCTTGATGGTGCGGCTCAGCAGGAACCTACCCTGGGCGTTTTCTCAAATATCTGGCTCGCTTCGAAGTTGGGCTGGTGGCTTGGCATCGACACCAAGATAGGCTCGGCTCAGACCTCCGCAGACGGTACGCGTACCTATCATGTGGTAACAACGTTTACGAACTACCTTACGCCTGACGAAATAGCAAAGGGCGGAAGCTATATCATGAGCAGCCTTGACTCTTCTGGGCAAATCGATCCGTTCGTGTATTTCTATGCGCCCGCGGGTGGCACGATAGAGAACATCAAGGCGAGCAATGGCGCACAGCTCGCGCAAACAGAATACAAGGGCCTCCAGGTATTCTATTCGGCTAATGCGGGCAGTGATTTCAATGCCCCGTACCCAGATTTCCCCTTGGGTGCAGGGGAAGAGGTCGCCATTTCCTACGATGTAGTGCTTCCCGCCGACGTCTCGGGCGAACTGCAGCTTACTACGGTGCCGACGCTTCAGCAGTACCGTTAACAGGGTTGGGGGCCTGGGTTGAGCGCGGGCTCTGCCGTCCTGTGTTTCGCATGGATTGCCCATGGCGGCAAAAGCCCCTCAAGTAGAATGGCGCCATGGATATTATCGTCACGCTCATAACGGTCACGCTGCTCCTCGGCTTCCTCGTGTTCATCCACGAAGGCGGCCACTACCTGGCCGCACGCGCGTTCAAGGTCCGTGTGAGCGAGTTCATGATCGGCCTGCCCGGCCCCTCCATCGGCTTCACGCGCGGGGAAACGCGCTTCGGCATCACCGCCGTCCCGCTCGGCGGCTACGCCAGCATCTGCGGCATGGCTCCAGCAAGCAACAATCCCCAGCTCAAACGCGTGTTGGGCTATGCCTACCGCAAGGGCACGGTGTACATGGAAGACGCCGCCCACGACCTGTTCCTCACCGAAGAGGAAGCCTACGAGCTGCTGGAAGAGCTCTCCGACTGGGGCTCGCTCAAGCGCCCGCACCGCAAGGACAAGGCGAACGTCTACCGCACGCCCGCTGCGGCCGGCCAGCCCGAGGGCAGCCCGCGCCCGCAGGAAAACCTGGAAGCGTTCTTCGCGTCCGAGAAGTCGCAGCAGTACTGCTCGCTGCCGTTCTGGAAGCGCTGCACCATCCTGCTGGCCGGTCCGGCCATGAACCTGCTGTGGGTGTTCCTCGCGTTCATCATCATCTACTCCATCATGGGGTTGGATCTGCAGAACACCCAGACGGGCGAAACCTTCCATCGCACCTGGGCGCCGTGGGAGTCCATCATCTTGGGCTTCAAGTACCTAGGCATGGTGGTCAGCGCCATCATAGGCCTGTTCAATCCGGTCACGGCTGCGGAAACCGTTTCCAACTCAACATCGGTGGTGGGCATCGCCGTCATGTCGAAGAGCGCGCTCGACGCGGGCTTCATGGAATTCCTGTTCTTCACCGCCGTGATCTCGGCATCGCTGGGCCTTATGAACATGCTGCCCATCCCGCCGCTCGACGGCGGCCGCTTCGTGGTGGAGGTGTTCCAGAAAATCACGCGCAAGGTGGTTTCCATGCGCGCGCTGGGCTACATGTCCACGGCAGGGATCGTGCTGTTCACCGGCTTCTTCCTGGTGATGCTCAACCAAGATGTGCAACGTTTCGTATTCGGGAATTGGGGTTAGCTGTGAACGACTGCGCTCCTAACAGGAAAACCCGGCAGGTTACGGTGGGCGGCGTGCCCCTTGGCGGTGGCGCCCCGTGCGTGGTGCAGTCCATGCTGAACCTGCCGTTGGAGGATGTGGAAGGCAACCTGCGGCAAATCGCGCGCCTGCAAGACGCCGGCTGCGAGCTTATCCGCATTGCCGTGCCGCGCAAGGCCGACCTGGGCTTCTTCGAGCAGATATGCGCGAAGTCGCCCTTGCCGGTAATCGCCGACATCCACTTCAGCGCCGAGCTGGCCATCGAAGCTGCGCGCCGCGGCGCCGCCAAGCTGCGCATCAACCCCGGCAACATCGGTGGGCTCCAGGCCACGGTGCCGGTGCTGGAAGCCGCCAAAGCCGCCGGCATCCCCATCCGCATCGGCGTGAACGCCGGCTCGCTCGATTCCGACCTCGCCGCGCGAACCGACCTTTCCCTGCCTCAGAAGCTGGTGGAATCGGCGCGCTCGTACGTTGAGTTCTGCGAAGCCCAAGGGTTCGCCGACCTGGTGGTTTCCGCCAAGGCGCATGACGTGCCCACCACGGTGGAAACCTACCGCCTGCTTTCCGCGGCACTGCCCCATATCCCGCTGCACATCGGCGTCACCGAGGCGGGAACCCTGTTCCAAGGCCTGGTGAAATCTGCCAGTGGCCTGGGCATATTGCTGGAACAGGGCATCGGCGACACCATGCGCATCTCGCTTACCGACGACCCGGTGGAAGAAGTGCGCGCCTGCTGGACGCTTCTCTCTGCGCTGGGCCTTCGCCGCCGCGACCCGGAACTGGTAAGCTGCCCCACTTGCGGGCGCTGCCAGGTGGACATGATCCCCATCGCCCAGGAAGTGGAAGAGCGCCTTCGCCAGGTGCATCGCCCCATCCAGGTGGCGGTGATGGGCTGCGTGGTGAACGGCCCGGGCGAAGCCGCCGACGCCGACATCGGCGTGGCGTGCGGCAAGGGATCGGGCGTGGTGTTCGCGCACGGCAAAACCTTGCGCAAGGTTGATGAGGCCGCTATCGTTGATGTGCTTATGGAAGAGATAGGAAACCTGTAATGGAAATTATGCGTTTGAGCAAGCAGTATGCTCCCACGTTGAAGGAAGATCCGGCCGATGCCGAGATCGCCAGCCACCGCCTTCTGGTGCGCGCCGGCATGATCCGCAAGGTTGCCGGCGGCGTGTACACGTTCCTGCCGCTGGGCATGCGCGTGCTCACCAAGATAGAGAACATCGTGCGCGAGGAAATGGACGCCATCGGCGCCCACGAGATCCTCATGCCGGCCCTGCAGCCGGGCGAGCTGTGGCATGAATCCGGCCGTTGGAACGACTACGGCCCCGAGCTCATGCGCTTGGAAGACCGCCACGGCCGCGGGTTCTGCCTTGGCCCCACGCACGAAGAGCTGGTCACCTCCATCGTGCGCAGCGAGCTTCGCTCCTACCGCCAGCTGCCCATGACGCTGTACCAGATCCAGACCAAGTTCCGCGACGAGATCCGCCCGCGCTTCGGCCTGCTGCGCAGCCGCGAGTTCGTGATGAAGGACGCCTACAGCTTCCATTCCAGCCAGGAATCCCTGCAGGAAACCTACGACAGCATGTACGCCGCCTACGGGCGCATCTGCGAGCGCTGCGGGCTCGACTACCGCCCGGTCGAGGCCGACGGCGGCCAGATCGGCGGCAGCGTGACCTGCGAGTTCCATGCCTTGGCCGATGCCGGCGAAGACGATTTGGTGTACTGCCCCGATTGCGACTACGCGGCCAACACCGAGGCCGGCGCCTGCCACGCGCATGCCGTGCAGTATGAAGCCGCCGAGTGCAAGAAGATAGAGACCCCCGGCGTGGATTCCATCGAGAGCCTGGCGAAGTTCCTGGGCGTCGAGGAAGCCGCAACGGTGAAGGCCATGGTGGGCAAGGACCCGGAGGGCAACGTGGTGGCCTTCTTCGTTCCCGGTTGCCATGAGCTCAACGAGATCAAGGCTGAGCGCGTGTTGGGCTTCGAGGGCGGCGAGCACTTCGAGCTGTGCACCGACGAGGAGCTTCAGAAGGCCGGCCTGTGCAAGGGCTCCATCGGCCCGAAGGGCCTGCCCGCGGGCATCAAGGTCATCGCCGACCAGAACCTGAAGGGCATCGAGCGCTGGGTGGTGGGCGCCAACGAGCACGGCTTCCATTTCGTGGGCGCCAAGCACGGCGAAGACTTCCAGGTCGACGAATGGGCCGACCTTTCCCTGGTGCAGCCCGGCGATTCCTGCCCCAAGTGCGGCTCCGCCCTGCAGGGCGCGCGTGGCATCGAGGTTTCCCAGGTGTTCCAGCTCGGCGACAAGTACTCCCGCACCATGGGCGCGGTGTACTCCGACGAGAACGGCGTGGACCAGAACTTCCTCATGGGCTGCTACGGCGTGGGCGTTTCCCGCACGCTGGCCGCCGTTGTCGAGCAGCATAACGACGAGGACGGCATCATCTGGCCGCTCTCCATCGCCCCGGCGCACGTCTGCGTGGTGCCCCTTACCGTGGGTGACGAAGAGGTGTTCCCCGTGGCCGAGCGCATCGCCCAGGAGCTGGCCGAACAGGGCCTGGAAGTGGTCCTGGATGATCGCGACGAGCGCGCCGGCGTCAAGTTCGCCGACGCCGACCTCATCGGCTGGCCCGTGCAGGTCGTCGTGGGCAAGCGCGGCGTGAAGAACGGCGTGGTGGAAGTGAAGCGCCGCGGCGAGTCCGAGAAGACGGAAGTCGCCTTCGCCGCCCTGAGCGAGGCGCTTTCCTTTATGAACCGCATCGCCAAGAAGAACAAGTTCGCGCGCCCGTTCTAGGCATGGCCGTAACCGAACCGAACAACAAGCCGGAGCTGCTCGCACCCGCCGGTGGGTGGGAGCAGCTTCGCTATGCGCTGCATTTCGGCGCCGACGCGGTGTACCTTTCGTGCGACCGCTTCGGCCTGCGCGCCCGGGCCGCCAACTTCTCCTTGGAAGACCTGCCCCGCGCGGTTGCCCTGGCGCACGAGGCCGGCGCGCGGGTGTACGTCACCTGCAACGCCTACGCCCACGACGAAGATCTGGAGGCGTTGCCCGCCTATGCGCGCGCCATGGAGGCCGCTGGCGCCGATGCCGCCATCGTAAGCGACCTGGGCGTAATGGCGGTGCTGCAGCAGCATGCGCCCTCGCTTGCCATCCACGTGTCCACCCAGGCCTCGGTTTCGAATGCCGAAGCGGCGCGCATGTGGTACCGGCTGGGCGCCCGGCGCGTGGTGTGCGCCCGCGAGATGTCGCTGGCGGAAATCGCCCAGCTCCGCCAGGCCATCCCCGCTGACATGGAGATAGAGGTGTTCGTGCACGGCGCCATGTGCATGGCCATTTCCGGCCGCTGCCTTATCAGCGACTACCTTACCGGCCGCCATGCCAACAAGGGCCAGTGCACGCAGCCGTGCCGCTGGGAGTACCAGCTGAAGGAAACGTCGCGCCCCAACGAGGATTTCGGCATCGCCGAAGACGAGCAGGGCACCTACCTCATGAACTCCAAGGACCTGAGCATGCTGGCCCACCTGGATCAGCTTGCCGCAGCGGGGGTAAGCTCGGTGAAGATCGAGGGCCGCGTGAAGAAGGCCTTCTACGTTGCCACGGTGGTGAACGCCTACCGCCATGTGCTCGATGGCGAGCCGGCCGAAAGCTGGGAGCCTGAGCTGGGCATAATCTCGCACCGTCCGTACTCTACCGGCTTCTACTTCGGCAGCGCCGAGCAGACCACCGGAAACGACGTGTACGTGCAGCTGTGCGACTGGGTGGGGGAAGTGGTTTCCTGCGCGCCCGCGGGCAGTGGCCAATGGCGCGTGCGGGCGAAGTGCCGCAACCGCTTTTACCAGGGCGACACCTTGGAGGTGCTGAGCCCCCACATGCCCATCCGCACGCTGCAGGTTGCACAACTCGCCGAGGTATACGGTGCCGACGAGGTGCCGGCTGAAGTGGCCTGCAAGGCCATGGCGCCCTATGCGTTCACGGTGCCGTTCGAATTGCACCCGCGCGATATCCTTCGCGTGCGCCGCAAGGACCCAACGAAGAAGAACTAATGCAACACCGCGCCTTCGCCTGTGCGTTTGCCGCAGCAGCGGATAACTGGGCGGTAACCGCTTGGGCGGGTAGGGCGCATTTGACTATCATCGGGGGTACGGAAATCGCGTCCCCAAGAAAGGGAGGAAACATGGGAAGGATGTCCACCGAGGCTCTGGAGCTGAAGAACGTCGATGAGCTTACGCTGTACCTGGTGAAGGAGCACAACGCCTACATGCAGTGCCGTGAGCTCACGTACTACCTTACCGACGCCAACGATATCTACTGGCGCGCGCAGGACACCAACGCGCTGAACGAAAAGGGCCATTTCCCCGATTGCAGCGAACTGGTTGCCTCGGTTCGCGAGTTCATCGACCTGCCGTTCATCGACGGCAAGGAATCCATCCGCGACGTGTTCGCCGAGTGCACGTTCTACGCTTCCCGCAAGATCGAGGGCCAGGGCTCCCCGGTTCCCATGGTGTAGCGTGTAGCTTGTCGGCCGATTGGTCGTGCGAGCGTGTGCTGTAGCTTTCGCCGTCCGTGCGCCCAAGGGGTGCCGGGCGGTTTTGTTGTGACGTGGAAATGCGGCGCTAGCCGGTGGGCGTGTCGGATTCTGACACGAAATTGCCGCCTGAACAGCGCTGAAAGGAAGTTTTTTCGAATCGGCGAAATTTCTTCTTGATCTGACTGGTCGGCTTGGTTAATATAGTCAACGCACTTACGGGGCATTAGCTCAGCTGGGAGAGCGCATGGCTGGCAGCCATGAGGTCAGGGGTTCGATCCCCCTATGCTCCACCAAAGGTACTAGCAGGCCAGAACAGAATTGTTCTGGCCTGCTTTTGTATTCCTAGGCATTGGCGGCCTGCCGCCCGCTGGCGAGCCCGGGCCGACCACGGAAAGGAGCGCATATGAACATCGCGGTAAGCGCGTGTCTGCTGGGGGTTCCCTGCCGCTTCGATGGGCGCTCCAAGCCCTCTGCCGCAGTGCGCGAATTCATTGCCCGCTTCGATTGCCAGGTGGTCCGCGTCTGCCCTGAGGTGATGGGTGGCCTTTCCATCCCCCATCCGCCGCACGAGCAGAAGCTGGTCGATGGCCATATCTGCGTGGTGGACTCTCAGGGAAACGACCATACCGATATGTTCCTGACAGGTTCCCGCAAGGCGTGCGATACCGCCTGTGCGAAGGGCTGCACCCATGCCATCCTGAAGGCGAAGAGCCCATCGTGCGGGGTGGGGCAGGTCTACGACGGCACGTTCACCGACACCTTGGTGCCCGGCAACGGCACCGCCGCGCAGATGATGCTCGATGCGGGAATGGAAGTGGTTACCGAAAAGGACATTGAGCGCAAAATGCGCTACGCGAATACCAGCAGCTCTTCGGTGGAAGCGTTCTTCAAGTAGTCGGTTGCCGCCACGATGGCACGCCCCGAAGCCCCGGGTACCACGGTGATGCCGGCATTGCGCATGCTCTCGGCATCTTTCTCGGAAATGGTGCCGCACAGCAGCACCTTCACCTCGATCTGCCTCAGGAAGTTTGCCTGCGAGCCGCAGAGGTGGCCCTGGCTGGGCAGGTTACGCGAATCCGCCAGCTGCCCGTTTTCCACCGAATAGAAGTTGAAGTTGGTGCAACAGCCGAACTGGCTGCTCACATCCAAACCTTCACTTGCTACGGCGATTCTCATGGCTTCCTAAACTCGATGGGGGTAGACTCCACAAAACACGATACGCATTTCGTTTCGCCAGACGGCAAAGTTTCGTTCAAGGGTGCCATCTAGGGTGCGACAGGAACCCCACAATATCTTTCAAGGTATCTCTTGCCAAAGCCGGGAAGCTCTGCAATAATAACCAGGCTGTTGCTTCCGAGCAGCATGTCCCCATCGTCTAGCGGTTAGGACGCGGCCCTTTCAAGGCTGAAACACGGGTTCGAGTCCCGTTGGGGGCACCATGAATGAACAGGCTCTGCTTCGGCAGGGCCTTTTTTCTTGACGAGACAGGAGCTGGTTTGAAGAAGCTTATTGCGCAGTTCATGAAGTTTGGCGTGGT
>CAVFYB010000065.1:0-9904 GCA_963626845.1 Bacteroidaceae bacterium
ACGAACGGGAGACACATGAAATCAATCGGGTTCATTGGCGTAGGCATTATGGGCAAATCGATGGTTCGGAACCTGATGAAGTCCGGGTTCGAGCTGCATATCTATGCGCGAACCAAATCGAAGGTCGAGGACGTGATCTCTGAAGGCGCCACCTTCCACGACTCGATCGACGAGTGCGCTCGCGGCCGCGATGCGGTAATCACCATCGTCGGCTTCCCTAAGGATGTGGAAGAGGTTTACTTTTCCGAAGGCAATATCCTTGATTCTGCCGACGCCGGCACCTATCTCATCGATATGACCACTACCAGCCCTAAGCTGGCGCAACGCATTGCCGCAGAGGGCGCTGCTCGTGGATTCCGCGTCCTCGATGCGCCGGTAACCGGCGGCGACACGGGGGCGCGCGACGCCACGCTTTCCATCCTGGTCGGCGGGGAAGAGGCCGACTTCAACGAGTGCCTTCCCCTGTTCAAGGCCATGGGCACCAACATCAACCGCTTCGGTGCGGCTGGCGCGGGCCAGCATTGCAAGCTCGCCAACCAGATCATGATCGCCGGCTCCCTTTCGGGCGTTGTGGAGGCCTTCGCTTACGCAGAGAAGCAAGGGCTCAGCCTGCCTCTGGTAATGAAGGCGCTTGCCACCGGCGCTGCTGGCAGCAAGCAGCTCGACGCGTTCGGCCCCAAGATCATCGCCGACGACTACAATCCTGGCTTCTACCTGAAGCATTTGGTGAAGGATCTTCGCCTGGCTAAGGACGAGGGTATGGCTGTGGGGCTGGATCTTGAGATGCTCAGCACCGTGCTTTCCGAGTACGAAGAGCTTCTGCAGAAGGGCTACGGCGACCTTGGCACCCAGGGGCTTATGAAGAGGTTCCGCCCTTAGGCCAGCCTGCGCAATTCATCTTCAGAAAGAATAAAACAGCCCGGTTTTCCGCTTACAGGTAAATCGGGCTGTTCGCAAACTACGGGCATGCTGAACGCGTTCTTGGCAATGCCCTCGCTCTAAAGTCTACGTATTTGATTCATTTGTCCCACTTAGAAGAGGTGCGATCCATGCAATTGGAGGAACTGAAAGCCATCCTGCCGAAGCCCGATCAACTTACCCCTGCGCAGATTGAGCAGAAGGCGGAGGACCTGGGTGTAACGAAGACCAGCATGAGCTTCCGCCAGTCCTTCATGCTCGCCATCATGGCGGGTGCGTTCATCTCCATGGGTGCCATGTTCTTCCTCTTGGTGGTCGGCGATACGGGGCTGCCCTTTGCGGTGCAGCGCGTGCTGGGCGGTTGCCTGTTCTCGCTGGGCCTTCTGCTGGTTGTGGTTTGCGGCTCCGAGCTGTTCACCGGCAACACGATGATCGTGATGACTGCTGCCAGCAAGCGCATTACCTGGCCGGCGGTGTTGAAGAACTGGGTCGTGGTGTTCTTCGGTAACTTTGTCGGCGCGTTGATTATGGTGGGCGTGGTGTACCTGGCCAATTTCCAGGGTATGAACAACGGAGCTGTGGGCAGCACCATCGTCAGCGTTGCCGTCGGGAAGATGACGCCCGATTGGCTTACCCTTTTCGCCAAGGGCATCATGTGCAACTTCTTGGTATGCCTTGCGGTGTGGATCTCTTATGGCGCCAAGAGCGTGGTCGATAAGATGCTGGGCATCATGCTGCCCATTGCCGCATTCGTTGCCTGCGGCTTTGAACACTGCGTTGCCAACATGTTCTTCCTGCCGTTCGGCATTCTGCTGGCCTCTCTGGGCCTGGGCGATGCATCTGTCGTGAACTGGGGCGGTGCGCTGTGGAACTGGAGCGCTACGGTGCCTGGCAACATCGTCGGCGGTGCCTTGTTCGTTGGCATGGCATACTGGGTTGCCTACCACCGCAAGGCATAGGGGAGGGGTTCAACGCCCTTCGGCGCCTTACTGCTGCTCGAGCCAGCTCAGTAGCTCATCGGAATCGCTGAATGCGTTGCCTAAGCTTCGCCAATCGCCCTTGTTCAAGCCCTTGGCGCATGATTCATCGAGCATTTGGATAAGAGGGTCGAAGTAGCCGTTCACATTGAGCAAGGCGATCTTGCCTGTTGTTTCGCCTGCCTTTGCACTCGAGATCACGCTGAAGAACTCATCGAGCGTGCCCAAGCCGCCCGGCAGGGTTACGAACGCATCGGACAGGCGAACCATCTCGCTTTTCCGCTCGGCGAGGTCGGCTGCCTCCATCACGGTAATGCTGGGGACGATGCTCCGATCTTTGCGGGAGAGCCCTTTGGTGGTTATGCCGATCGCCTTCCCGCCGGCAGTAAGTGCCGATTTCGCCGCAGCGCCCATGAGCCCCATATCGTAGCCGCCGAAAACAAGCGTATGACCTCGTTCGGCAATGGCTTTGCCCAGCTTTTGGGCTGCTTGGACGTAGCACTCGGCAAGATCGCTGGCAGACGAGCAGAAAACGCAGATATTCATTCAACACCTTCCTTTTCTTGGGATTGTATCGCCTGCGGGGGCGATTTCGTCAACTTTGTGAAGGGGATTCCGTACCCTTGTAAAAGTACGATTTCGTACCTACTATGAAGTACGAAATCGTACTGAACAAAGGAGGCATTTATGGCGGGCTCTGACCGGAACGCCATCGAGATCCGCGACCTTTATCAAGAGTTCAACCGAATATGGTGCGAATTCGATCAGCTCTATCGTTCTATTGCCGTGAAGATGGGTATGTCTGACAGTGCGTTCCAGATCCTTATGGCCATTTACGATTTAGGGGAAGGGTGTACCCAATCGGAGGTTTGCGGCTATTGCTGCTTGGGGAAGCAGACCATCAGCAGCTCGGTTCGTAAACTTCAGGATGCCGGTCTTATCACCCTTGAGCGAAGGGACCATGTTCGTGGTTTGGGGATCTTCCTTACCGCGAAGGGCCGCGAAGAGGTTGCTGTCCGTGTGGCTCCCGTGATCGAGGCTGACATCAATGCACTAACCTCGGTTGGCTTGGAGAAGGCTCGTTTGCTGGTGCAAATAAGTGAGAAGTACTTGACGGGCTTCGATGAAGAGCTAACGAAGGTTACCATTCCCGGCAACCACGACTCGGAGGGCGTCGAATAATGGAAATCAAGATCTCCGATCATTTCAGCTACGGAAGGCTGATCCGTTATACCGCGCCTACGGCTCTTATGATGGTATGCACCTCTGTGTACGGCGTTATCGATGGCTTGTTCGTTTCCAATTTCGTGGGCAAGGAGCCTTTCGCTGCGCTGAATCTCATCTACCCCTTCATCATGCTCCTGGGCGCTTTGGGCTTCATGTTCGGTACCGGCGGAACCGCTCTTGTGGCGAAGACCATGGGCGAGGGCAACCAAGAACGCGCAAACGGCCTGTTCTCCATGTTGGTGTATGTAACGTTCGGTGTTGGCCTTGTGTGCTGTGTGGTTGTGCTGCTTGGTGTGCGTAGCGTTGGCTCGTTCATGGGAGCCACGGGAAACTTGCTCGATTCAGCGGTCCTGTATGGCAGCATCTGCGCCATATCGCTCCCATTCTTCATGCTGCAGGAATCGTTCCAAAGTTATCTGGCAGCCGCCGGCAAGCCGAAGGTGGGGCTGGCGATAATCGTTACTGCCGGCGTTACCAATATCGTACTCGATGCACTCTTCATCGTTGGGTTCGGCTGGGGGCTTGCCGGAGCGGCAATCGCCACTGCCGCAAGCGAAATCGTGGGCGGTTTGGCGCCTGTGTTCTTCTTTATGGGCAAACGTGCAGGCGCCTTGCGTTTAGGCAAGCCGCTTTTCGACCTCAAGGCATTAGGCAAAGCGTGTTCCAACGGTTCTTCCGAGCTTGTCTCGAATATTTCCATGTCGCTTGTGGGTATGCTGTACAATGTCCAGCTTATGAATTACCTCGGGGCCGACGGCGTGGCCGCATACGGCGTTATGCAGTACCTCATGTGGATCTTCGCCTCGCTGTTCTTGGGCTTCGGCATTGGCTGCGCCCCGATTATCAGCTTCCAATACGGCGCAAAGAACACGGCAGAACTGCGCAACCTGTTCCGGAAGTGTTTCACCATCATCGCAGCGATGGGTGCTCTTCTTACTGTGTTGGCACTGCTCGTAGCGCGACCTATTGCATTGCTGTTCGTCGGTTATGACGAGGGGGTAACCGAACTCACAACCCATGCGCTGAGCATCTACTCATGGGTGTTCCTGATCTGCGGCTTCAGCTTGTTCGGCTCGGCTTTCTTCACGGCGCTTAACAACGGAATCATATCGGCCATCATCTCGTTCTTGCGTACGTTGGTGTTTGAGGTGGCGTCTATCCTGATTCTCCCGACGTTCTTTGGGGAGATGGGCCTGTGGTCGGCAATCCTTGTTGCAGAAGTCATGTCGCTTATCATCACCGTTTCTTTCGTGGTAGGATTTCGGAAAACCTACGGCTACGCAGGGTAAAGGCCTTTGGCTTTGCCGCTGCCGCCCGCTGGCCATGGGCCTGATTTGACCACAACGTTAGTAAGGGGGGCGGTATGGCTGAAGAAGATCGTATCGAAACCGCTCCTCATACCGAGGCCATCTTGCGGGTTTGTCCCGAATACGAAGAAGCGAAAGACCGGCTTTCCGAAGGCGCGCTCTCGCTTCGCATCGGCGCGCGTTACTACCTCGAAGCCCTTCCCGGACATTCCCGGGAGGGTTTCGAGCTTGCGCGTATCTTCTATGAACAGAGTCTCTTCTTCGGAAACGACCAAGCGGCCGTGAACCTTGGATATGTGTATGCCTACGGAAGGCTTGGCATTGTTGACGAGGAAAAAGCGGGCGATTACTTCTACCAGGGCATGAAGATGGGCAATCCTGAAGGCGCCATGAAGTACGGCGACTATCTGCAGAAAGTTGCTCCTTCACCCGCAACCGACAATCTTGCGTTCAAGCTGTACGACATGGCCTACGACCTTGCACAGTCGGTAGATGAGGACGATTGGATCGCGGGCTTGGCCTTTCGGCTTGCTGCGTGCTACGAGCTGGGGCGTGGGGTCGAAACCAACCGCATCGATTCGCTTGGTTTTTACCAGCAGGCCGTTCAGCGCTACCAGCGGTGCGTCGACAACGGGGACTCTCACTATCAAAAACGACTTCAGGAAGCTGAAGCGGGTGTCGATCGCCTGCATGGCAACGGGGTTCGAGTGCCAGAGTTTCCGCTCCCTTCGGGCGCTTCTTTCAACTGGGATGGGGACCTGCTCGATTCGTTTGGCGTGCCACTTGAGGCAGGGTTCTACTGCGATGCCAGGGGAACCATATTCCTGGCTCGGAAGAAGTTTGCCCGCGAACGTGCCCGAATAGAGTTCAGACGCACGGTGGCTGCTTCTCCGCTTTCGATCTACGTATCGCTGTCTGGCGGGGCTGAAACGGATTCCTCGCGCGATTTCATCGTCGATTTCAAGCACGGTTCTCACGATGGGGCCTTCGCTATCGAGGGGGCTGAGGTCCGATCCTGGCTGTTCGTTGATAATGAAAATGGATCTGCCGAGTGCGAGATCGGGCAATCTGAAGCTCGGCTGCTTTGGTCGAAGATCTGCGATCTTGGCATCGTCTTCTGGAACGACGAGTACGTTTCCTTCAAGCCAGATAAGACCTCGTTTCAGTGGCGTGTTTGCGTGAACGGCGATTGCGGCAGCTTCGAATCTTCCGGTTCTTCCGTGGGGCCGAATAACCTAGAGAGCCTGGTGGAACTGCTCGATAGCACCCTGAGGTAGCCCAGCTGACGTACGACGATCCGTGGTTCGCATGGGGGAGTACAATATTTCCCATGAAGCTGCTGAGCGAACAAATCGATGATCTGGGCTTGAAGCTGCATGGGCAGAAGCTGCTTTCTGCGCGCGCACGTTCGGCGGAGCGATCGGCGGAGCGTGCGATTGCTCATAACCCCTTGCTTGTGATCTCGGCCATTGCAGCCTTGGTTACCATGGTGCTCGTGCCGCCGTCGACAGCGTATCTCGATTACTTCAATTGGCACACCTTAAGTTGCTTGCTTTGCATCCTTATGGTCATCTCGGCCATAGATTCCTCGGGGTTTCTTGAGTTCATCGCCCATTCCATCGTCGAGCGCGTATGCAGTTTGCGCACCCTGGTTTTCGCGCTTGTGGTGGTTACCCTAGGTTGCTCGATGGTGCTTTCCAACGACATGACGTTAGTCACGATTCTGCCCTTGACGGTTATGCTGCTCAGATCTATCAACAGGGAAGCAGATATCCCGCTCGTTTTCATTCTGGTTACGCTAACAGCGAACCTTGGTGGCATGCTCCTTCCGTTCGGAAACCCTCACAACCTGTTTCTGTACACTACCTTCGGAGTTGATTTCGGCGATTTCGTGCTTACCATGGCGCCACCGCTTGTATTCTCTATGGTCCTCATATTCGCCAGGAGCTTTTTCGTTGGCAAAGCGGACTTCCGCTATCAGAAGCCCAACGATGTCATCCTATCCAAGCCCCATGTTGCAATCTATACGTTGCTGTTCGCGCTCTGCATAGCCATGACGGTTCAGGCGGTTCCTTACCTGATCGGTCTGATCGTTGTAGTTGTTGTTCTTGCCCTTGCTGACAGAAGCGCATTCGCCAAAACCGACTACGCCCTGGTGATGACTTTCGTCTGCTTCTTCATCTTCAGCGGGAACATTGCGCAGATTCCCCAGATCTCCGAGTTCATCGGTGGGCTGCTTTCTCAATGTGGTGCCTTCGTAACGTCACTTGTTAGCAGTCAAGTTATCAGCAACGTCCCAACCGCCATCCTGCTTTCGCATTTCTCTGACGACTGGGCGGGAATTGCCCTGGGAACAAACATCGGAGCTGTGGGAACGCCGATATCCTCGTTAGCAACGCTGATCACCTTGCGTCAGTATCAGAACCTTAAAACCGGGGACAACGCTAAATTCATCCTTAGGTTCGAGGGATACAACTTCGCATTCTTGATCGTGGTGTTCCTTTTTGAGTTCTTCGTGATGGGCGTGCGCTAGCGTTTGCAGTTGCGTTTGGGCTGGTCATACGGCTGGATTGTGGTTACAAACGTATCTTATATGAGTACGAACATATGTTTGTAAATAGTGTTAGAATGGTGACCATCATTACGGAGGAGGAAAGCTGTGCCAGACGCAAAGGAGTTGATAGGCGGTATCCTTTCAAACCCGCGTCTTGCGCAGAGCCGCGCCTTTTCCGATCGGGTGTACGAAGACGAGCCCATCTTGTTCACCGGCTCCCAGATGCGCAATTTCCTGCCAGACAAGTACCGGCAAATGAAGGAGCTCGCCAGGCCCGAATTCCGCGACGGGGATTATCGCCGTATTACCGGAACCGAGCTTTTCGTTAGGCAAGCTCGATTCATGGAGCACTGGGAAGATGACTTTCCCTTCAAGGGCGCCTTCAAGCGTTACTTCCCAACCTACGCCATGATGAACGACCAGCAGCTTCGCGGTTATTTTGCCTGGCGCACGAAAGTACGTAAGGGGCTTACCGAAGAGACTTCGCTTTCCTTTGCGTATGTGTACGTGTATGAGCTGTTGAACGGGATCGGGGCGGAAAGCCCCCAGGACTCGTTCGACAAGCTCTACGATTTCTGGCAGACATCTCGTTCGCTGTTCAGCGGGCTAGATACCTATGTTCCCAACTGGCTGCGCGATCTTGCCATTTACCACGGGCTTCCTTCCAGCTTGTTCGAGAAGCTCGTCGATCTTTCGTTCGAGAATGCGTTGATTGCCCTTCGGCAGTTCGAGCAGGCTGCCGTTAAGGGCAGTGATGTGCCGCCGGCCGCGAATGCGGTTGCCAGTGTTTGGGAAGCTGTCTGCGTTTTGGCTCCCTACGGCGTGCAGCGTCCTTCGTTCCTGCTGGATAACAAGGCTGTGTCTTCGCAGGTTGTTGCGCGCGTCCTTGTATCCCTTGCTCGGCATTACGCCACCAAGAGGAAAAACGGGCTGACGGAATCTTGGTTCGGGCAGCCTCAGGTCTCCGAACATGCCATGTTCCCTTCTGCGGTGTTCCTGGACAGCCCTAAGCACCCTGACTGCCGTTACGACGTTAATGCCGTCCACTCCTATACCTGCAATGGGGGAAGATGGTTTGCGCTCCGTCGCTACAAGAAGGCTCTGCCCAGCGAAGACCTTGGCGCTATCTTGAAGGCCGTTGAGCTTGCGATGCGTGCCGGCGATCCGAATGAGACCGCTCTGCTTGAGGTGGGATTGCCGAAGTATCAGGCGGTTATGGTTTGCGATGCGGTTAGAGCCGTGCGGAAGGCTGAAGTGGAAAAGGAGCGCAGGCGGGTACGGATAGACCGCTCGTCGCTGGCGGGAATCCGTCAGCGCGCGGCCGGCACCCGCGAGCAGCTTCTTACAGAAGAGGAGCGTACGGAAGCCTCGGTTTCGGACGAGCCGGATGACCTCGGCAATGTTGCTCCGGAACCGGCCGATAAGGTCGAGCCTCTACCGGCAGGCGAAGCCGAACCTGCATCGAGCGGTGTTAGCGAACCTGCTTTGCTCCCTGAAGCCGGCTCTGCTCAAACCCGTAGCACCCAGACAACCCCGTTGGTTTCGACAAAGCTGCAGGTGGTCGAGTTCGATGACGCTTCTGCCGTTGAGCCAACCGCGACGCCATCTGGATCAATGCCCTACGCGCTGACGGCCGATGAGCTGACTCTTCTGAGGGCGCTTATTGCAGGCGAACAGGGGGCTGCTGCGGATGAAGACCTCCTTGCCGATCAGATCAATGAAAAGCTGTTCGACCTGTTTGGAGACACGGCTTTGGAGTTCGGGGCCGAAGGGTTGCAGGTTGTCGATGAGTATCGGGAAGATTTGGAAAAGGTTGTGGATTCATGCCTGAGCAAGTAAAAGTACCGCGCAGGATTGCTGCCGTTGTCATCAACTCGCTGAAGGGCGGCGTTGTCCCCCGAATCGGGCTTCCCTACATCACGGTTGGCCGCGAGGTCGAGATCAAGGCGCTTTTGCACGATCTTTCCCTTATCGCCGATGGCGGGGCATCGTTCAGGTTCCTGGTGGGCAGGTACGGCGCCGGCAAGAGCTTCCTGATCCAGACCATCCGCACGCATGCTATGGGTGAGGGTTTCGTTGTTGCCGATGCTGACCTTTCACCCGAGCGAAGGCTGCAAGGTGGTCAAGGTCAGGGTTTGGCGACATACCGGGAGCTCATCCGCAACCTTTCCACCAAAACACGTCCTGAGGGCGGTGCTCTGTCGCTGGTACTGGAGCGCTGGATGCGCAATCTTCAGAAAGGGTTGTCGGATGCGTCAGACGCGCCCGCTTCTAGCGACGTCATTATCCGCGAAGTGCAGCGTTTCCTTGATCCCATAAAGGAGCTGGTCCATGGGTACGATTTTGCCCAAGTGATTGTGCGGTACGCCCAGGCATATCTCGACGAAGACGACGAGGCTAAATCGTACGTTTCCAAGTGGCTTCGCGGCGAGTATCGAACTAAGACCGAATCGCGCAATGAGCTTGGCGTCAACGCCTGCATAACCGACGATTCGTGGTACGACTACCTGAAGCTCTTTGCCGAGTTCCTCACCGGCGCTGGGTATAAAGGCCTGTTGGTGATGATCGATGAGCTGGTCAATCTGTACAAGATCCCCAACGCCATCACCCGTCAGAACAATTACGAGAAGATCCTTACTATGTACAACGATACGCTTCAGGGCAAGGCGCATCACTTGGGCATCATCATGGGCGGCACCCCGCAGTCCATCGAGGACAGGCGCCGTGGCGTGTACAGCTACGAAGCATTGCGGAGTAGGCTGGCCCAGGGGCGTTTCTCGAAAGACGGCCTTACCGACATGCTTGCGCCGGTAATTCGTTTGAATCCTCTTACGTACGAAGAGCTGCTTGTGCTTATCGAGAAGCTCGCATCCATCCATGCGGGGTATTTCGAATACGAGCTTTCGCTTACCGAAGACGAT
>CAVFYB010000066.1:0-1763 GCA_963626845.1 Bacteroidaceae bacterium
CCGCCCTTCGCGCGCAACTCTTCGTGGGTACCCACTTCCACCACCTGGCCATCGTCCACCACAGCGATGAAATCGGCGTTGCGGATGGTGGAAAGCCTATGAGCGATCACCAACGTGGTGCGGTTCTGGCTCAGCTGCTCGAGCGATTCCTGCACGCGCTCTTCGCTCTCGTTGTCCAAGGCGCTGGTAGCCTCGTCCAATATCAGCACATGCGGGTCGCGCAGGAACACGCGGGCGATGGCGATGCGCTGTTTCTGCCCGCCCGAAAGGCGCGTGCCGCGCTCGCCCACGAACGTGTCGTAGCCGTCTTCCAGCCCCTGAACGAACTCGTGGATGTTCGCCTGCTTCGCCGCCCACTCGATACGTTCTTGGCTGGCGCCTGGGTCGCCGTACAGGATGTTCTCGCGGATGGTGCCCTCGAACAGGTACACGTCCTGCTGCACGATGCCCACCTGCGCACGCAGCGATTCGATGCTGGCATCGCGCACGTCAACGCCGTCGATGCAGATGCTGCCCGCATCCACGTCATAGAAGCGCGGCAGCAGCGAGCACGTGGTGGTCTTGCCGCCACCCGAAGGCCCCACCAGCGCCACCGTGCTGCCCGCCGGCACCTCCAGGTTCAGCCCACGCAGCACTTCCTTGCCGTCAACATAGGAGAAATGCACGTCCTTGTAGCTGATGGCCGGCGCGCCCTGCTCGCCAACGATTGGCGCCAAGTCCACCGCGTTCGGCTTGTTCTCCACTCCCGGCTGCTCAGCCAACGTTTCCACGAACCGGCGGAAGCCCGCATACCCTTTCTGGAATGTCTCGGTGAAGTTGATCAGCAGCTCCACCGGCGCAATGAATATACCGATGTACAGGGCATACATAACCATGTCAGCCGGGTCCAGGATTCCCTGCGCCACGAACAGCCCGCCGCCCACGATGGTGGCCGTGTACAGCGCACCCGTGAAGAAACTCGAGGCCATCTGGAACTGCCCCATGAAGCGGTACGAAAGCTCCTTCGTCTCGATGAACTCGTCGTTGGCCTGGCCGAACTTCGTTATCTCGATGTCCTCGTTGCCGAAGCCCTTCACCACGCGGATGCCGCCCAGCGAATCCTGCAAGCGCGAATTGATGCCCGCCATCTTCACGCGGTTCTGCCGGAAGATGATGCGCTTGCGGTAGTTCTGCACGAAGGAGTACGTGGCCATGATCAGCGTCACCGCCAGCATCACCAGCGTAAGCGGCACGTTGATGAACATCAGCAGAACAAACGAGCCCACGATCTTCAGCGTGGCGATGAAGAGGTTCTCGGGGCCGTGGTGAGCCACCTCGGAGATATCGAACAGGTCGGTGACCAGCTTCGACATCATCTCACCGGTATTGTTTCGGTCGTAGTACGAAAAGCTTAGGCGCTGGTACTGTTTGAACAGATCCATGCGCATGCGCGCCTCCATGCGGGCGCCCATGATGTGCCCCCAACACGAGATGAAGTACTGGCACGCGCTGCGCACCACGTACATCAGCACCAGACCCGCCGCCACCCAAGGCAGCACGCCCATGATTGCGTCCTGCGCGTTCACGAAGAAGTCGCGCACGAAGAAGTTCAGTATCTGAGGGAAGGCCAAGTCAACCGCCGCCAAGATGGTTGCCGCCACCAAGTCGGCCACGAACAGGAACGTGAAGGGCTTGTAGTAGCCAACGAACTTGCGCGCCACCTCCTTGAAGGGCACTTCCTGCTTTTCGCTATCCTTCGCCTTGCTCAACGCATCCTCCTAGGG
>CAVFYB010000066.1:2030-3710 GCA_963626845.1 Bacteroidaceae bacterium
CACCTGCCAGTTGCCAGCTTGTTGCACCGGCTTGCGCACGCAGTATCGAATGCCCACGCCTGCGACACCAGGGAACCTATAGAATAGACAGGATTTGTGAAACGCTTGACTTACCTCGCCAACGTTTTAAAATCCGCCTTAATCCTACTAAACAGATAGGTTTTATAGAAAGGACTTGCGTTGAACTTCGACGCCATGGCGCAATACCTTCCTCTGTACGAGGATGCGGCGCTGCTGACGTTGAGCATCGGGTGGATCGGCATCGCCGGATCCATCGTCATCGGCCTTATCGTGGCCATGATCGTGCACTTCCGCATACCGGTGCTCCGCCAACTCTGCCGCGTGTACATCGAGCTGTTCCGCAACACCCCGTTGCTCATCCAGCTGTTCTTCTTCTACTTCGGGCTGCCGCGCATGGGGCTCTCCATCACGCCCGAGCTCTGCGGCATGCTGGGCCTTGCCCTGCATGGCGGCGCCTACATGGCCGAGTCCTTCCGCGCCGGCCTGGAGAACGTCGAGCCAATCCAGCGCGAAAGCGCCATCAGCCTGGGCCTCTCCAAACTGCAGGCCATGCGCTACGTGGTGCTGCCCCAAGCGGTTTCGCTCAGCTTCCCGTCGTTCGTGGCCAACGTCATCTTCCTGCTGAAGGAAACCAGCGTGTTTTCCGCCATCAGCCTGATGGACCTCATGTTCGTCACGAAGGACCTCATGGGCCTGTACTACAAAACCACCGAATGCCTGGTGATGCTGGTGCTGTTCTACCTCATCATCCTGGTGCCGGTCTCCGTCGCCGGAACCCTGATTGAAAGGAGGTTGCGCCATGGAAGCTTTGGGGCTTGACGTCCTTTTCATGGGCTCGAACGCTGCACGCCTTCTGCAGGGCCTTTGGGTTGCGGTGCAGATCAGCGCCATTTCGGTCGTGCTCAGCATTATCCTGGGCATGCTCTTCGGCATCTTCATGACGTGGAAGAACCCCGTTGCCCGCGTCATCTCGCGCCTGTACCTGGAAATCGTGCGCATCATGCCGCAGCTGGTACTGCTCTACATCGTGTTCTTCGGCGCCACGCGCGTCATGGGCATCAACATCTCGGCCGAGCTTTCCTCGGTCATCGTGTTCGTGTTCTGGGGAACCGGAGAGATGGGCGACCTGGTTCGCGGCGCCCTTACCAGCATCCCCAAGCAGCAGTACGAAAGCGCCGAGGCGCTAGGGCTATCGAAGGCGCAGATCTACCGCTCAGTCATCATCCCGCAGGCCATCCGTCGCCTGGTGCCGTCGTCGATCAACCTCATCACCCGCATGATCAAAACCACAAGCCTGCTTCTGATGATAGGCGTCATCGAGATGATGAAGGTTGGCCAGCAGATCATCGAGGCCAACCGCATGACCTCGCCAAACGCCGTTTTCGGCATCTACGGCACCATCATGTTGCTGTACTTCATCATCTGCTGGCCCATCAGCATGCTGGCAAGCCACCTCGAGAAGAAATGGAACTAGGCAATGAGCGATACCGCCCTGCTCTCCATCGAGCACCTTAAGAAAGCCTACGGCGAAAACGTCGTGCTGAAAGACATCAGCCTTACTGTAAAGCGCGGCGAGGTGATCGTGGTTATCGGCCCTTCCGGCTGCGGCAAATCCACCTTCCTGCGTTGCCTCAACGCGCTCGAACCCATCCAAGGCGG
>CAVFYB010000066.1:4402-5550 GCA_963626845.1 Bacteroidaceae bacterium
CCTCGACCCCCAATAACCAGCTATTCAAGACGCGTACGGGTTAATTCCCTTATTCCTATTGACTCTATAGGAATTAAGCGGTTTACTTCCATCAATCGAAAAAAGCACCCCGATGTTCGGGGCGCGAAAGGAAGGACACAACATGACCCAGACAAAACGCACTTGGAAGCTTGCGGCTGTGCTCGTCGCGGCCCTCGCCCTTGCCGGAGTACTGCTCGCCGGCTGCTCCAGCGGATCCTCCAGCTCGAATGCAGGCTACCGTACCTTGGACGAGATCAAGGACAGCGGCAAGATCACCATCGGCGTCTTCAGCGACAAGAGCCCCTTCGGCTATGTCGACGAGAACGGCACTTACCAGGGCTACGACATCGAGCTCGCTAACCGCTTGGGTCAGGACCTGGGCGTAGAGGTTGAGCTGGTTTCCACCGAAGCCGCCAACCGCGTCGAGTACCTGCAGACCGGCAAGGTAGACGTCATCCTGGCTAACTTCACCGTCACCGCCGAGCGCGCCGAGGCCGTAGACTTCGCCGATCCGTACATGAACGTTGCCCTGGGTGTTGTTTCTCATAAGGACAACGTGGTTACCGACCTCAGCCAGATCGGCGACCGCCCAGTAATCGTGATCTCCGGCACCACCGCCGAGACCTACCTCACCGAGCACAACAAGGATCTCACGCTGGAAAAGTACGACACCTATGCCGCCGCTAAGACCGCGTTCGAGAACAACGCCAACGCCGTGTGGGCGAATGACAACACCGAGGTTATCGCCTTTGCCAACCAGGGCGGCTCCGAGTACGTCGTCGGCATCGAGAAGCTTGGCGACTCCGACACCATCGCTCCTGCTGTCACCAAGGGTAACGAAACCCTGCTCAACTGGATCAACGAGGATCTGAAGGCCCTTGGCGCCGAGAACTTCTTCCATGCCGACTACGAGAAGACGCTCCTTAGCACCTACGGTGCCGAATACGAGAACACCCTCGTCGTCGAGCCTGGCCAGAACTAGTCATTGCGCCGTTCTGACGAACGGCGCTGCCCCGCATGAGGCGTGACGACGCTGCGCGTGGCTCTGATGGCACAGGGAAACCCCAAAGGGGAGGATGCGGCACGAAGGCCAGCATCCTCCCCTTTTCGCTTCCCCCGCACTCATC
>CAVFYB010000066.1:5720-9803 GCA_963626845.1 Bacteroidaceae bacterium
TGGATCGTGATGGTCTCACCGGAAACGTACGAGGCCATATCGCTTGCCAAGAACACGGCAACTGGGGCAATGTCGGTCTTAGGATCACCGAAACGTCCCAGCGGAATACCCTTGATGGTTGCGGCGAAGGTGTCGGGGTACTCTTCCTTCCAGGCCGCCAGCTGCTCGGTCATGGCCAGCGGACAGATCACGTTGGCACGAACGCCGTCGGGGCCCCACTCGGTTGCCGCAACGCGCGTCATGCCGCGGATGCCCTCCTTTGCCGCTGCGTAGCTGGACTGGCCGGGCTTGCCGAACAGGCCAGCGCCCGAAGAAAGATTCACGACCGAACCTTTAGTCTTCTTCAGCTCGGGGAACGCATGCTTCATGTAAAAGAACGCAGCATATAAACCAGAATTGATGGCCAGGTCGAAGTCCTCCTTCGAATGGTCCACCAGGTTAACGCCCGACTTGGATGCCTGAGCGTTGTTCACTACCGTGTCGATCTTGCCGAAATGCTCTACCGTGGCCGCGATTACCTGCTTAACGGCCTCTTCGTCGGAACCTTCTGCAACTACATGCATAACATCAACGCCGTACTGTTCCTTCAGACGGGTCTCCGCATCGATAAGGCGCTGCTCGTTGCGGCCGGTGATGCACAGGTTCGAGCCCTCTTCAGCGAACGCGCTGGCAATGCCGAAGCCGATACCCTTGCCGCCGCCCGTAACGATCGAAACATTTCCTTCAAGAAGTCCCATAACGGTCCCCTTTCGTTGCAACAGGTGTTCTGTGCAACACAATGCTAGGAATTGTCCTTCGCTTTGGAGCGATTACTGGGCTTTACCGGTATTTGCGACTCGGTTAACGGCGTTTCTATCTGTTCTTAGATAATCATTCTTCCGCTCGCGAACACTGAACGGTT
This sequence comes from Bacteroidaceae bacterium, assembly GCA_963626845.1. Classification (GTDB taxonomy): domain Bacteria; phylum Actinomycetota; class Coriobacteriia; order Coriobacteriales; family Eggerthellaceae; genus Anaerotardibacter. The sequence goes on from CAVFYB010000066.1 coordinate 6,622, forward strand.
TGCTGATTTCCAGCCGAAAACGAACGTGGGCACGCGCAAGCGCGCACTCGTCCTTCAAGCGGTCAACGCCTGGATGCGATCTTGATCGAAGCTCCGCTCAGGCGCACATCCGCCCCGAACGCCTCAGGCTCAATGGCAGTATTTCGAGCAGGAAGGACACGCCGCCATGCCGCCAAGCGCGGTCTCTCGCAGTTCATAGGGAAGGCTGCGACCAACCTTGTACATGGCATCTACCACTTCGTCGAAGGGGATCTTCCCCTCGATGCCGGCAAGCGCCAGCTGGGCCGAAGAAAGGGCGTTCACCGCCGCGGAGGCATTGCGCTTCTGACACGGCGCTTCCACCAAGCCGCCGATGGGGTCGCACACCAAGCCCAGCATGTTCGCCAAGGCATAGCTCGCCGCAGTTAGGCACATGCGCGGCGTTCCGCCCAACAGCTCCACCGCAGCACTGGCGGCCATCGCAGCCGCAGAGCCGATCTCGGCCTGGCACCCGCCTTCAGCACCAGCCACCGTTGCGTTCCTGGCGATAATCGACCCCACAATGGAAGCGTTCTTCAGCGCCTTCACCAAGTCGGCGTCAGTGAAGCCGTGTAGCTCCTGCAACGTCAGCAGAACAGCAGGGATAACACCTGCCGAGCCGGCCGTTGGCGCAGCAACGATCAGGCCCATTGCTGCATTGGTCTCCAAAACCGCAACCGCATTGCGCGTCGCCGAGGCAATCATGGAACCGCGAACGCCTGCACCCAGGTCTTCCAACTCATGCAGCTTGGCTGCCTCGCCGCCAATGAGTCCACCCATCGAGCGCCGCGGAGAAGCAACAGGCGCCTGGGCCGAGGCGCGCATCACCTCGATCACCCGGTCGAGGTATTCGCGGATGGTATCGGCCGAAGACCCGCGGCTGGCCAACAGCGCACGCTCGCGCACATCGGCCGCATAACTGAGCGACACATTGTTTTCTTCACAGAACGAGAGCAGCTCTGCGGCATTGGCGAAATCAAGCCGTCGGAATTCAGCCAAAGCCACCTCGGGGTCCACCGTTGATGGCTCGTCGCTCAAGCTGCGGTGAAGGCCATCTGCTGGGATGAAGCGGACCGACTTAACCGAGGGGAATTCCAGGATCTTCGCAATAACCTTGGGTGGAACCGGGTCGTCGACATCCATGACGGTAAACGCATCCCCTCCCTGACGCGTGCGATGCATCGCAGAGGTTCCGATATTGATCCCAGCATCGCCAAGCGTGCTGGCGATATGCGCGAGCGTTCCTGGCAAGTCCTGCTGACGGACGATCATGCTGTTGAACTCACCAGTGATATGGACGTCGATGCCGTCAATGCGCACCAATTCCGCAGCACCGCCACCGATGGAAACACCGCGCGCCACCACTTCGTTCCCATCGGCGTCCAAAACCCGCACTTCCACGGTGTTGGGATGGCTCACCTTGGTTACCGGATCCGGTTCAAAAACAAAATCCAACCCGTTGTTTCGCGCCAAATCGAATGAATTGCGGATCTCCAGATCGTCGGTATGAAGTCCCAGCAACCCCGCAACAAGCGCCCTATCCGTGCCATGCCCGTGGTAGGTATGAGCGAACGACCCGTACAGCGTAAAGGTGGCCTCAACGGGCTCAGCCTCAAGAAGATTGCGGACCATACTGGCAATGCGCAACGCACCAGCCGTATGGGAAGAAGAGGGACCAACCATAATGGGTCCGACAATGTCGCGGATGCTCAACGGCTTCATGCGCTGCTCCTAGAAGTCAGGGTCAATAGCATTGAACAAGAATAGCAGCCGTAGGAAAGCGCTTCCGCGAAACCAGAACCTTTAGCACGATCGTGACATACGCGCAAAAAGATCATCGGACTCTAGCCTTTTTCGCACTACGTACGCAATGAGGCCAGGGTTCTCCCTAGACCAGAATGACCCGCAACCTGACTTCCCGGGAAAGGGCGCCACCCAGCAATCCCGCTCGGGCAGAGACCTGCCCAAGCAGAACCCAACACGCACAGAACCCGTCTAATGCTTCAGCGCCTGCAGAACGCCCTTCGGGCCGCTGATAGCCAGATAATAGGCTGTCTTGTTCGCCTTGTTGGGCTTGTTGGGAAACAACTGTTGGAACTTCTTAGGATGGCCTAAAAGAAAGCGCAGGTTGTCCTCCTGCCACTTCCCGAAAAGGGTTTTGTCGAAGGCACGCTCCCTCATGCCGCGCTGCAAATCCTTATGCATGCGGGGGAAGAACTCTTCCCTGCCTTCGGCGCCCAAACGCGCAAAGTTCCACATATAGCTGTCGTAGCGAAGTCGATACAGAACCTTAGCGATATCTTCCTTGTCCGGATCGTCCTGGATGAACTGCTCGCAGGAGTTCAGCTCCTTCACAACGCAAAGCGCCTTCTTCGAGTCATTCACCGAAGAAGCCTCATTGTCCTGCCGATAATGCAGAATGGGCGTCTGAGACATAACGACCTTACGGGCTGCGCACCAAACCTTGAACTGAAACCCCATATCCTGGTAGCTCGCCCCAGGCGTCTCCAAAAATGAAACACGGTTTTGTAGCAACATCGATCTACGATATATCGCCGACCAAATAGAAGGAATAGTAAAGAACACTTCACGATAGCCACGAGGATTGAACGGCTCGTCAAAAGCAGGAGCTTTGCACGCCTCGATAAGCTGATTCTTCTCGCCCTGAGACCAGTAGAACCAATAGTTCGCCTTAGCAACATCCACGTTATCGCTAGAAACCATGCCATACAAAAGCCCAAGAGCCCCAGGCTCAAAGAAATCGTCCGGCTCCAAGATGGCTATGAACTCACCCCTAGCCTCGCGAATGCCCCTATTCATAGAGGCGCCGTAACCGGAGTTCTCCTTGTCGATAACGCGGAAACGGCTATCAATATCCAAATACTCCTGGATAATCTCGCGCGATGAATCGGTGGATCCGTCGTTGATGCAGATGACCTCGAAATTGCTGAAAGACTGCCCAACCAGGGAATCCAAAGCCTGGCGAAGGTACTTCTCCGTATTGTAGATAGGCACAAGAACGCTGATCGCCACTTCGGGCTGGCCCGTGTACAGCTGAGCTTTCTCTTCTGCGTCCTTAGCCTCTTGCTTAGCTGCAGAGCTTTGCTTCTTCTTAGCCATAGATCCCCCTCGTTGTTACAGGAACAAGTATATCGAAACGCACC
>CAVFYB010000067.1:0-9629 GCA_963626845.1 Bacteroidaceae bacterium
ACGTGGGCCCCATCCGCAAGGAGCTGGGCATCCGCACGGTGTTCAACATCCTGGGCCCGCTGACCAACCCGGCTTCGCCTCAGAAGATGATCCTGGGCGTATACGACGAATCGCTGGTGCAGCCCCTGGCGCGTGTGCTCACGAGCCTTGGGGTGACCGACGGCATGGTGGTGTACGGCCAGGCCTGCCTGGACGAGCTTTCCACCGCGTGCCCCACCAGCGTGTGCGAGTTCCACGACGGCGAGTACACCAGCTATGTGCTCACCCCGGCCGACTTCGGGATGGAGCAGTGCACCCGCGAAGACCTGCAGGGCGGCACCCCGGAAGAGAACGCCCAGATCACGCGTGACATCCTTTCCGGCAAGGAGCAGGGCTGCAAGCGCGATACGGTTCTGCTGAACGCTGCGGCCGGCCTGTACATCACCGGCAAGGTCCCCTCGTTGAAGGACGGCGTTGCCCTGGCGGCGGAGCTCATCGATTCCGGCAAGGCGCTCGAGACCCTGGAGGCCTACGTCAAGGTTTCCAACGAGGAGGCATAAGTGACCATCCTGGACGAGATAGCCGCCTACACGCGCCAGCGCATGGACATCGAGGAGCGCGAGGTTACGACGGCCCAGCTGGAGCGGCAGGCGCGCGCCCTGGCTGCGGCCGAATTGGAGTGCGACGGGCAGTTCGCGTTTCCCTTCAAAGCGGCGCTGGCGGCACCCGGCCTTTCCTTCATCTGCGAGGTGAAGAAGGCATCGCCTTCGAAGGGCGTGATCACCGAGGATTTCCCGTACCTGCAGATAGCGAAGGACTACGACGCGGCCGGGGCCAGCGCCATATCGTGCCTTACCGAGCCGAAGTGGTTCATGGGCCACGACGAGTACCTGCGCCAGATTGCCGAGCAGGTTTCCATCCCGGTGCTTCGCAAGGACTTCGTGGTGTGCGAGCGGATGATCTACCAGGCGAAGGTCCTGGGTGCTTCCGCGGTGCTGCTCATCTGCGCGATCTTGGATGATGAGCAGCTGCGCTCGTACGGGCAGCTGGCTGCGGAACTCGGGCTTTCCGCCCTGGTGGAGGCCCATGATGCTCAGGAGATCGAGCGTGCGGTTGCGTCGGGTGCCCAGATCATCGGCGTGAACAACCGCAACCTGAAGGACTTCACCGTGGACTTCGACAACGCGCGCCGTTTGCGCGACGCCATCCCCGAAGGGGTGCTCTACGTTGCGGAATCGGGCGTGAAGTGCGCTGAAGACGTTGCGGCGATGGCGGCGCTCGGTGCCGATGCGGCGCTCATCGGCGAGGCCCTGATGCGTGCGGAAAGCAAGGCGGCGAAGCTGGCCGAGTTCCGCGCTGCTGCCGAGGAAGGCGCGAAGTGAGCACCGCAGGCAGACAGACGCAGGCACGCGAATGGTTGCTTTCCGAAGAAGCGGCTTCCCAGCCGCGCGTGAAGCTGTGCGGGATGTTCCGCGATGTCGACATACAGGCCGTGGCGGATGCCCGTCCCGATATGTGCGGCTTCATTGTGGGCTTCCCGAAGTCGCATCGCAGCGTTGAGCCCGACCAGCTGAACGATCTGTGCACGCAGCTGTTGGACGTTGAGCCCGACGGCGCCCCGATATGGCGCGTGGGCGTGTTCGTGGATATGCCGCTTGATCGTTTGGTGGGCATCGTGGAGTCGGGCTGCATCGACCTGGTGCAGTTGCACGGCTCCGAGGATTCCGCCTACGTGGAAGAGCTCAGGCGCCGCACGGGCATCGGCATCATCCAGGCGTTCCGCATCCGCAGCGCCAGCGATGCGGCTGCTGCCGAGGGCAGCGCTGCCGACCTGGTCTTGCTCGACAACGGGCAGGGTACGGGCGCAGGCTTCGATTGGAGCTTGGCAGCCCCGGTGCAGCGGCCGTTCATGCTCGCCGGCGGCCTTGGGCCGGAAAATGTGGCGCGGGCTATCGCCGAGGTTCGCCCGTGGGGTGTGGACATGAGCTCGGGCGTGGAAGCAGCCAAGCTCAAGGACCCCGCGAAGATGGTAGCTGCCGTTGCCGCGGTACGAGGGGTGAGGCGCCCATGATGCTCCCCGGCAAGCGATGGCGCGGCTTGACGGTAACCGCAAGGCGCTTCGGGAGGGCAGGGGCCAGCGAGGCTCCCGTTCCGCTGTTCGGTTTTTTGGAAATGCTTCCAAAAAACCTCATGCGCTGCACTGCTTCATGCTTTTGGATATGTTCGCTTCGCGAACCTTCAGGAAAGGCGTTCAGAGAGCCTCGCTGCCCCCTGCCCTCCCGAAGTGCCGTACCTGCTCACTGTAAAGGTAACCCCAGGCATTTTGCCTGATTACGAAAGGAAACACTATGTCGAAGGGAAGATTCGGTATCCATGGCGGGCAGTACATGCCCGAAACGCTCATGAATGCCGTCATCGAACTTGAGGAAGCCTACAACCACTACAAGGACGACCCGGACTTCAAGGCGGAGCTGAACACGCTGCTGAACGAGTACGCCAACCGTCCCTCGCTGCTGTACTACGCCGAGCGCCTTACCAAGGATCTGGGCGGCGCGAAGATCTACCTGAAGCGCGAAGACCTGAACCACACAGGCGCCCATAAGATCAACAACGTGCTCGGCCAGGTGCTGCTTGCCAAGAAGATGGGCAAGACCCGCGTTATTGCCGAGACCGGCGCCGGGCAGCATGGCGTGGCAACGGCAACGGCGGCAGCGCTGATGGACATGGAATGCGAAGTGTTCATGGGCAAGGAAGACACGGAGCGCCAGGCGCTCAACGTGTACAAGATGCGCCTGCTGGGCGCGAAGGTGCATGCCGTGGAAAGCGGCACCGCAACGCTGAAGGACGCCGTTTCCGAGACCATGCGCGAGTGGACCAACCGTATCGCCGACACACACTACGTGCTGGGCTCCACCATGGGCCCGCACCCGTTCCCCACCATCGTGCGCGATTTCCAGGCGGTGATCTCGCAGGAGATCATCGACCAGTGCAAGGAAAAGGAAGGCCGCCTTCCCGACTGCGTGCTGGCCTGCGTCGGCGGCGGATCGAACGCCATGGGCACGTTCTACCACTTCATCGAGCATCCGGAAGTGCAGCTTATCGGCTGTGAGGCGGCCGGCCGCGGTATCGACACGTTCGAGACGGCAGCCACCATCAACACCGGCAGCCTGGGCGTGTTCCACGGCATGAAGTCGTACTTCTGCCAGGACGAGTACGGCCAGATCGCCCCGGTGTACTCCATCAGCGCCGGCCTTGACTACCCGGGCATCGGGCCCGAGCATGCGTGGCTGCACGACACCGGCAGGGCCCAGTACGTGCCCGTCACCGACGACGAGGCGGTGGACGCCTTCGAGTACCTGAGCCGCTTGGAGGGCATTATCCCCGCAATCGAGAGCGCGCATGCCGTGGCCTACGCCTGCAAGATCGCGCCTACGATGAGCAAAGACCAGATCATGGTAATCACGCTTTCCGGCCGTGGCGACAAGGACTGCGCCGCCATCGCCCGTTACCGAGGAGAAGAGATCAATGAGTAACCCCCGCCTTAAAGCCGCCTTCCAGAACGGGAAGGCCTTCATCCCCTTCGTCACCTGCGGCGATCCTAACTTAGAAACCACGAAGAAGATCATCGCCGAGCTTGCCGATGCGGGTGCTGCCGTGATCGAGTTGGGCATTCCGTTCTCCGACCCCACCGCGGAAGGCCCGGTTATCCAGGCGGCCAACATGCGCGCGCTTTCGGCCGGCACCACCACCGACAAGGTGTTCGACATGGTGGCCGAGGTGCGCAAGACCGTCGACACGCCGCTGGTGTTCATGACGTACGCCAACGTGGTGTTCCACTACGGCATCGAGCGCTTCGCCGAGCGCGCGGCCGAGGCGGGCATGGACGGGCTTATCCTTCCGGACGTCCCCTTCGAGGAAAAGGCCGAGTTCGCCGAGGCGTTCGCCGCCAAGGGCATGGACCTGATCAGCATGATCGCCCCCACCTCCGAGGAGCGTATCGACATGATCGCCCGTGAGGCGCAGGGCTTCGTGTACTGCGTGAGCTCGCTGGGCGTCACCGGCACGCGCTCGAAGATCACCACCGACCTCGATTCCATCGTTGCCCATATCCGCAAGGCAACCGACACGCCCGTGGCCATCGGCTTCGGCATCTCCAACCCCGAGCAGGCGGCGGAGATGGCGGCGAAGAGCGATGGCGCCATCGTAGGCTCTGCCATCGTCAAGATCGTGGCCGCCGAAGGCGAGAACGCCGCTCCGGCAGTCGGCGAGTTCGCCCGCAAGATGGTTGAGACTATCCGCGCCTAGGTTTTTGCCCGGCTCTTTCTTCGCCGCTCGGCATTTGGGCGGCCCGGGTTGATGCTGCTATCGGGAAGCCGTCCCAACGGGGGCGGCTTCCTTGCGTTTGCGCGTGGTGTGCCGGCGATTTCGGCCCGAAGGGGCATGGGTGCGCTTCGCTCGCAGCAACTCCGGAGCGCCGTTTCGCCTGTTCCTGAAAGCCGCCTGAAAGCAAAGTGACGGCACGGTCAAGAATGCGTGAAGAGCGCATGGATGGCCTGTCGTGCCAGCCCTTTGCTGCTAGCTTGAAGGTGACGAAGGGGGAATTGGGTCATGACTACGCAACAGGATTCGAAGAAGGGGAAGCTGGCAGCCCTGTTCGAGGATCTTTCCATCGCTCAGGTGATCGCCGGCGCTTTGGCGGCAGCTACGGTGTTCTTGCTCTCATCGGTCATCGGCGTTGCCGGGTCCCTTATCGGTGCGGCCATCGGCTCGGTGGTTTCCGCTGTCTCTTCCCAGGTTTACAAGAAGATGCTCTCGGCTTCTGCTGACAAGATCCGTGATGCCGCTCCTGGCGATGCTTCTCCCAAGGAAGCGGACCCGCAGGCAACGCGCATCATGGATCCGCTTCCCTCCGATAAGACCCATGCGATCAGCGTTTCCAAGGTCGACGCCGGCGTTACCAAGGTCATGGGCGCCGATGACGTTCGTTATGCCCACACTGCAGGGGCGGGCTCCACCGACCCTGCGGTGCAGCGTGCCCATGTGCGGCGTCAGCGCAAGGCACGCGTCCAGCGCAACGTCCTTATCGTCTCGGTGGTCTCCGCCCTCATCGCCGTGGTGGTTGCCGCCGGGCTGATCCATGTGTTCACGGCGGGTCAGGGCATCGGCGAAAAGGCCGGCCCTGCAATCGTGGACACCGCCGAGACCGCCCACCAGCAGTCCTCGGCCTCGGGCAACTCCGGCTCTTCGAATTCGAGCGAATCCAAGCAGTCGAGCTCGAACTCCTCTTCGGGCGGCACGTCCGACAACCAGTCAAGCTCCAGCTCGGATTCTTCCTCGGGCAACTCGGGTTCTACCAGCGGCTCCTCAACTTCGGGGTCGAGCAGCGGCTCGTCTTCCAGCGGTTCGGATTCGTCCTCTGCTGGCTCCGGGTCGAGCGAAAGCTCCTCTTCCGGTGGCTCCGGGTCTGGCTCTGATTCCTCGGGAAGCTCGAGCGGAAGCTCTGATTCGTCTTCCGGCTCCAGCTCCAGCGGTAGCTCTTCCGGGTCCGGGTCGTCCACATCGGGCAGCTCAAGCGGAGCCTCGGGCAGCAGCACAACCGGCAACTAGGCCGGCAGGGACGCTAGCGCATGGGGCGGTTCTTCGGGATGGCGAGCGCGATGCCGATGCCCACCAGGGCGATACCGGCCACGGCCACCATAACCGCCTGCAGGCCGCAGGCATCGCCCAGCGCTCCCAGCACGGGCGACATCATGCCGCCGATGCACACCATCACCCCGAACGATATGCCCGAGGCCATTCCCAGGTGGTGGGGCACGAAGCTCTGGCCCAGCGCCACCGCAGAAGGGTAGGAGATGTCGCAGCAGAGCGCCAGCAGCACGATAAGAGCCAGCGCAACGGGCAGCGAGCCGTTGAACGCGAAGGCGAGCACCTCCAGGGCAACCAGCGCGTAGGAGCCGATGATAAGGGCCTTCGCTCCCGTCCGCGCACCCAACCAGCCCGAGGAAATGGTGGCAACCGCGCAGATTATGGCGAATACCGAGAGCATCGAGGTGCTGAACTGCTCGCTTTGGCCCAGGTTCGAAACCAGGAACAGCGGGATGAACGAGAGCAGGGCGTAGTAGATGATGGAGCGGACCGAGATGGCCCCCATCACGACGGCGAAACCCTTCCAGTTGTCGGCCGCGTCGGAATCCTGCGCCTTGTGCGCCTCGCCGAATGCAAGGAATGTGCGGTTGAAGCCCAGCAGCACCAGCGCGCAGGCAACGGAGGGGACGATGAACACGAGCGTTCCGGTCATGCCGAAGGCTCCGAGCGATGCGGCGGCAACCAGTGGCCCGAAGGTGAAGCCGAGCTTGCCCCCTACGGCGAAGATGCTGATGCCCGTTCCCTTCTGCTGGCCGGCAACCAGGTTCGCCAGGCGCCCGCCTTCGGGGTGGAACATGGCCACGCCGATGCCGCTTACCACAGCGGAAGCCAAGATAAGGGGATAGCTGGGCAGCACGCCGATGCCGGCCACGCCGACGCCCGCCAAGATGATGCCCAGGGCCATGAGCCACGGGCGCGCCGTTCTGTCGCCCAGCCACCCGAACAGGGGCTGGATGATGGCCGAAGCGGCATTGGCTACCAGCAGCAGCGCGGTAACCTCCACGTAGGAATATCCGTTGTGCAGTACCAGGAACGGCATCACGGCAACAAGCGCTCCCTGGTTCAGGTCGTCGCATAGGTGAGCTGTCATCAGCAGGTAGCTGTAGCCCTTCTTCGGCTTGGGCGCCGCCGTTCCCTGCCGCTCGGGCGCAAGGCCCTTCTCGTTTTGCAGGACTTCTGCCTGGTTTCGTTCCATGGTTTCCCTCTTTCCCCTGCGTGCAAGTATGCCACTGATGCGGGCTTGCTGGCAGGGGGGTGAGTCCGTGCTGCATCGAGGTGCAGATATGAATGGTTTTCGCGTTCCCTAAGACGGTCTATGCCGTTCAAAGGGTATGATTGAAGGCGAGAGGGGAAGGTGTGCTCATGGCGCTTATTGCTCGGTTGCTCCAATCGCTACCATTGGTTATTTTCCTGGCCGTGCTGGCCGTGGTCATCTATTTCTTCGTCTCGTGGCTCCGTTCGCCCCAACGCGCGAAAGAGATCCTTATCCAGGTGTTTACGGTGCTGAACATCGCGCTTTCCGCGTTCTTTCTGCTTGCTTCTGCTTATGCCCTGTTCGAGCATAACCAGCCTGTGCTGGAGCTTACGGCATCGTTCTTGGTGGTTGCATTGCTCGCACTGGCCATCACGCGCATCTGCCGTTGGCGCTTCGTGAAGAACAATCCCCACTACATGGACAAGGGTCAGAAGGTTACCTTCCTGTAGGCAACTGCGCCCCAGGTCATCCGGTCATGGGCATGGTCGCTTAGAGCCTTGTTGGCATTCCATTGCGGCCTGCTCCAATCTTCGTTTGCAGCTGCTCTCCGTCGTGTTGATGCTTGGCTTCTGCGTCCATCCCTTGGCGCGCCTTTTGGTCTTTTCGAACAGAATGTTGGGTTTTCGCCCTTTGAAGGTAACGAAAGGCGCCCGTCTGGGTAACCGTGTTCGCATCTCGTCTTGAACATGTTCATTTTACGTGATACTTGAACTGTGCCTAAGCGCCTGGAGCGCGGTAGCGAGGGGTTGCCGCAGCAGGCGCAGAAGGAGGGGTTTCCCATGAGCACAGTAGACAAGAAACTGATGGATCAGATGCTCCGCTTCGCCAAGGATGTTGTTGTGGAAGGCGTCGACGATATGCGCGGCGGCGACAGCTCTCGCGCCCTGAGCAGCCGTGATGTCCATGTCATGCGCGCCATTATGGAGCGCGGCATGCGCACGCTTCCCATCGAGCAGCGCGTGCTTTCAGAGGCGGCGTTCGACAAGCGCGCATTCGACCTGGGCCGCATGTACGTTATCCGCCAGCTGGGCATCTGGGAGATAATGAGCTACGAGGTGCTGCATCGCGAAAGCGAGTACGTGGCATTCCCCGAACTCATCGATGGCCTGGTGGACGAGGGGTTGGTGCGCCGCGTTGCCGATTCTTCGGAAGGGGAGCAGCGCGACGTGCTCATGCTCACCGATGCGGGCAAGGAGCTGTTCGCCCAGCAGGAAGACCGCCTGAACGAGCATGCGGGGGAGATGTTCGAGCGCCTGACCGAAGGCGAGAAGATGCAGCTGTACCTGCTGCTGCGCAAGATGATGGGCACGCCCGCCAGCGAAAGCAGCGCCAATCAGGTTCACTGCAAAACCGATATAGCCTGATAGAGGTGCGCGTTCGCTCTGCTGCAGGCGGAACCCGCCCGATATGCGACCGCCCCGGAAGCTGCTCGTCTTCCGAGGCGGTTTTGTTTTACGGGATGCGCTTGGCTTGCTGTGGCTGGCCGAGCGCATCCCGTACGTTGGTTGAGGTTGGCTTGTCCTTAACCTTCAACCAGGAAGTGCGGCACATCCTGCAGCATGACCTTCAGGTCGGCTGCGGGCACGCCGCCGTTCAGGTGCTCCTGCACGTTGCAGGCGAAGCCGCGGGCGGCGCGCAGTGCGGGGAACATTCCCTGGTCGGAGCTCATCAGATAGTCGGAGGGCTTGGTGCCGGCATGCTCCATGAACGAGCGCATGGAGCGGTCGCGGTCGAACTCGTAGAACGATTTCTCCATCTTCACGCCAAGGCGCGCCATCTCGCGCTGCATGGCGATGCTCATCTCGGAGGTGCGCCAGTCGATGTGCTGGTACACCATCTTCTTCACGCCCATGTCGTGTGCGGCGCGGTAGAGCGCCAGGCCTTCCTTGTTGCAGACGTGGCCCGAGGAAATGGTGACGTTCGCATCGCGCACCAGCTCAAGGATGTCGTACACCTCGGGCTTCAGGTTGCCCTCTTCATCGAACAGGAAGATGCCCTGCTTGCCCTCGAGCGTCTTCATGGGCTGGCCGGCGATCTCGGTTGCGTAATGGGGGTAGGGGATGGAGCTGTCCCAGATCTGGAACCCGTTGCGCGATTCCATTGTTGGCAGGAACACGATTTTCGCACCGGCCATGATGGCGGCTTCCACGGCTACCGGGTTCAGCCCGCCTACCTCGTAGTTCAGGCAGATGGACCCGTAGACCTTGAATTTGTTGCTTTTGACGGCGTATTTCTGCGCGATCTTCGAGCGGTAGAACGTGCCGAACTGGTGGCACTTGATCACCACGCCGTCGAGCCCCGCATCCTCGTATTCGCGCACCAGCTCGAAATCGTCCAGCACGAATTCGTCGTCGCGCGTCGGATTAGCGTGAACGTGGGTGTCTATGGCTCCGTGCAGCAGCTCCCAGGCGGTGTCGGACACATGGTAGTTTTCCTCTGCGAAGAACTCGTTCTGGTTCTCGAGCAGCACGAAGTCCGGATTGTACGTTTCCATTGTTACCCCTCCTATTGAGTTGATGGCAAGGGGAGGTCCCAGCGTCCCCTAGCTGCAGGCCGAGCGTCGAATGCTGCGGCCCGGGCCTCCCTTTGGCTCTATTTTTGCTCTTTGCGGGGCAGACTTCTAATTCCTAATGAGCCTATTGTCATTCATGGACATTATAAAAGCAGGTCAAGGATGTGAACGTGTTCTATAAGAACCGAAGCCGGACTTATCGTATGAAGTTGGTGTACGCGGTCGGCTCGGGCGGGG
>CAVFYB010000068.1:0-9568 GCA_963626845.1 Bacteroidaceae bacterium
CTGGGGTGGAACTTGAAGAAGTCGGTGCGGGGCGGCAGGTCGCGCACGCGGTGGCGGCGCTCGTCCAGCTCATTGGCGCTGCACAGCTCTTCCATGCTGTCGAAGTCGTAGTTCCAGCTGAAGAACTCGCCGAAGTCGAAGTTCATGTAGTCGCAGATGCGCTCCGTACCGGCCGGTACCACCGGGTGCATCAGCAGCGTGGCGATGCGCAGCAGGTAGAACGAATCCACCAGCACCTGACGGCGTGCCTCTTCGTCCCCGCTGGCCTCGGCGTCGCGGATGCCGCTGGACCAATGCTTGTTGGCGTAGCGGATGAACTCGTCCATCAGCGGCATGATGGAGTGCAGATCCACGTGGTACATCAGGCTCTCGTACTTGCACATGGTCTTGTACACGCGGCTGAGCACTTCGGGGCTCACCGCACCCAAGGGCATATAGCCCTCGAAGCTCTTCGTCGCCTCGTAGAAGCAGCTGCGCGCCAGGCGGTTGAACACCTTGGTAAGCAGCGCACCTTCCTTCAGCACCGGGTCGGCCACACGCGGGTCCTCGCGCTTTTCGGGGTCGGCCTCGAAGATCTTGGGCTTGAAGCCAACCGACTTCTGGTCAAGCGCCAGCGCCAGGAAGTGCGCACGCAGCTGCTCGGCGGTGTAGTGATCCAACAGCTCGTCGGCCGTGGGAGGCTTCACCGCACCGGAAGAAGACGCCTTCTTGTCGCCGAACAGGATGTGATGATTGGCGATGAGCTTCGTCTGCTGCAGCTCGCCTTCGGGGGCATCGGCCACCACAGGCTGGTTTTCCTGCATCGCGGCGAACAGCGCCGGCTGGGCCACGCCGTAGAAGTATAGGTTGTCCTGCCCGATGAACTGATACACCGTGGCGTTCTTATCGCACCAGAACGAGCGCCAGGCATCGCGCGGCAGGCCGCGCTCGTCGTTGCGCGCCATGGTGAACGAAAGCGGCGCCCACAGGCTTTCCGGCCAGCACCACACGGTAAGGCCGTCCACGCCGTCCATCTCGGGCACGGGAACACCCCACGTAACGTTGCCGGAAATGCGGAACGGCACCAGCGCCTTGCCCGTGCGGAAGCGGATGTTCGCATCGGAGAGCACGGTGCGCGCCTGGTCGCGGTCGTAGATGTTGTTGAACTCGATCTCGAAGCTCTGCTTGCCCTTTTCCGCATCGCGGTAGGTGTGTACCGGCAGCTGGTCGGCCACCTTCAGGTACTCGTCGTGAAGCTCCACCTTGATGTAGATGATGGGCGGCACCAAAAATTCCTTGATGGTCTTGGTAACCACCGGGCGCGTGCACGGGTCGTCGGCGATGGAGTTCACATAGTCGCGCACCACAGGCGCCAAACCGGGCAGGTCGAAATACCAGTTGTTCACCTTGCGCATCTCGGGCACCGTGCCGGAAACCGAGGAAACAGGCTTGATGAGGTCTACCGGGTCATACTGATGCCCCAGGTCGCACTCGTCGGCATAGGCCTTTTCGCTCTTGCAGCCCTGCACGGGGCAATGGCCCACCACCTGGCGGCCGTTCAGGAACATGTTCTCCTGCGCGTCGTAGAACTGCAGCGTGCTTTCCAGGTGCAGGAAGCCCTTTTCGTGCAGGCGCTTCACGAACGCGGCAGAAGTGGTGCCATGCACTTCCCCGCAGTGGCCGATGCCGCTGCCCTCGTACACGTCAAGGCTGATGTTGTACGCATCCAGCGTGGCCTTCTGCCGGTCGTGGTTGCGCTGCACGTAGTCTTGCAGCGTGCCAGAGAACTCGCCAGCTTCCACTTCCTTGCGAAAGCCCTCTTCTATGGGCGAGCCGAAGCAATCGGTGCCGGAAACGAACACCACGTTTTCCGCGCCGATGCGGTCGCGCAGGAAGCGGGCATAGCAGTCGGCGGGCACGAACACGCCGCCCACGTGGCCGAAGTGCAGCGACTTGTTGCCGTAGGGCATGCCGGCGGTAACCACCGCGCGCTTAGGCCAAACGATGTGCTCTTTATTTTGCGATGGAGCCATTGCTCTCCAACTCCTTCAGGGCCGCCGCAAGCTGGTCGGCGGTAACGGTGGTTTTGCTTTCGGAAAGAAGATCCATGAGCGCGGAAAGGTCGCTGGAAGAGCTTTGCCGCAGCGTCACGGTTTCGCAGTTCGAATATCCGGCCAGCTCAGCCGCCTTCTGCACGGCGTCTTCCTTGGTGCCTATCTCGTCGGCCAGGCCGTTTTGCACGGCCTCTACGCCGGTGAACGTAAGGCCCGTGGCCAGGGCGCGCACGGAATCTTCCGCCATGTTGCGCCCGGCGGACACGTTCTGGATGAACGTCTCGTTTATCTGGTTCACCTGGTCTTGGTAGTGCTCGCGTTCTTCATCGGTGAGCTTGCGCGTGCCGTAGGTGGAATCCTTGCTGGAAGAAGAGGTGATGTTCTCTACCGAGATTCCCAGCATCTGCAGCAGCTCCGAGTAGTCTACCAGCTGCAGCGCAGTGCCGATGGCGCCGATGGAAGTGGTGCGCGCCACGTAGATGTAGCTGGCCTGGCTGGAAATCTCGTAGGCAGCACTGGCGTTGGTGGAAGCGCTGGAAACCACCACGGGCTTGCCCGTTTCCTGGCGGAACTCCTTCACGTAAGTTGCCATTTCCTCGCCCGCGGTGGCAACGCCGCCGCCGGAGTTCACGCGCAGCACCACAGCCTTGATGTGGCTGTTCGAGGCCGCTTCATCCAACAGCGTCTTCAGGCCGTCGGGGCTACAGGCGGTGCCGTCGTACTGGATGGTGCTGTCGATGTCGATTACCGCCACTGAATCGGAGGTTATCTCGGTGCCGGACGAAACGCTTTGCCCGGAAACGGTGCCCACCACCGAAACCGTGCAGCTTGCCATAATGGCCACCACGAGCACCACCATGGCGCAGATGATAAGGGGCTTTGCCAGGCGGTTGCCCTTCTTGTCCGGCTGGGGAGCAGGAGCGGCTGGTACGGCGGCAGGAGGCCAGGGCTGGGCTGCGGCGCCAGGCGCATAGGCGGGTTCAGCCGGCGAAGGAGCCGCACCGAAGCCGGGGGTTGCTGCGCCATCGCCCACTGCAGACGTACCAGCAGCCGACGCAGCAGGCGCAGCGTGGCCGGCAAAACACTCTGCAGAAGCAGGCACTACCTGGGGCTGAGTGCTTCCGCCCTGACCTGACGCCGAGTCGTAACCGCTAGGCGGCATGGGGCCGGCAGGGTGCGGATGGGTATCTTCAGGCATAGGGCCTCCCTGCAGAACTGGTAGGAATCGATGCCCGCGCAGCGGGCCTGTGCAATTCAAGCATTATAGGACAGAAAAAAGGACGCGCACCGCCATACGGCACGCGTCCAGAATGAACCCATCAAAGCGGCTGCGAAGGACAGCGAATGGCGGCTTCCCGTCGCATCAGGCCGCTGGCTCGCAGCAGCAGAGCTCGCTCCCGGCAGCCCCGCCACGCCCGCACGGGCACCGCGGAACCGCCAGCGCTAGAACTCGATGGTGGAGTTGTCGTCGAAGTGCCTGCCCTGCGCCTTCTTGGCGGCGCGGATCAGGAACTCCTGGTTGTCGTTGGTCTGCTTCAGCGCCTTGATCAGCGAATCCATGGCGCGCTCCACGTTGTTGCGGTTGGAAAGCACGCGGCGAACCGCCCAGATAAGGGGCGCTTCCTGCGGGTCAAGCAGCAGGTCTTCGCGGCGGGTGCCGGAAGCAACCGGGTCGATAGCCGGGAACACGCGGTGCTCCGCCAGCGAGCGGTCCAGCTTCACTTCCATGTTGCCCGTGCCCTTGAACTCCTCGAAGATGACCTCGTCCATCTTCGAGCCGGTCTCGATAAGCGCGGAAGCCAGGATGGTAAGGCTGCCGCCGCCCTCGATGTTGCGGGCAGCGCCCAGGAACTTCTTGGGCGGGTACAGCGCGGTGGAATCAACGCCGCCGGAAAGGATGCGGCCCGAAGCCGGCTGCGCCAGGTTGTAGGCGCGCGCCAAACGGGTAAGCGAATCCAGCAGGATAACGACGTCTTTCCCCTCTTCCACCAGGCGCTTTGCGCGCTCGATGACCATCTCCGAAACAGCCACGTGGTTTTCGCACGGCATGTCGAAGGTGGAAGAGATCACCTCGCCGTGGATGGAGCGCTGCATGTCGGTAACTTCCTCGGGGCGCTCGTCAACCAGCAGGCACATCAGGTGCACCTCGGGGTTGTTGGCGGTGATGGAGGCGGCGATGTCCTTCAAGATGGTGGTCTTGCCGGCCTTCGGCGGCGAGACGATAAGGCCGCGCTGGCCCTTGCCGATGGGCGCGCACAGGTCGATGACGCGGGAAGTGATGCCGCTGCGGCCGTGCTCCAGCACCAGGCGCTCGTCGGGGAACACCGGCGTAAGGTCGGCGAAGCGAACACGTTTGCCCAGCTCGTCAAGCTTCTTTCCGTTGACGGTATCGATGCGTTGCAGCGCCGCGAACTTCTCGTTCGGGCGGGCCGGGCGCGTTTGACCGGTAAGGTAGTCACCCTTGCGCAGGCTGTTGCGGCGGATGGTGCTGGTGCCCACGTACACGTCGTTTTCGCTGGGCAGGTAGCCGCGCGTGCGCAGGAAGCCGTAGCCGTCGGAGAGCACGTCCAGGATGCCTGAAACCTCGATAAAGCCCTCGGCCTTCACGCTAGCGGCGAACACGGCCTCTACCAGCTCGGCCTTCTTCAGGCCCTTTACGTCCAGTTCCAGCTCAGCGGCCTTCTCGCGAAGCTCGGCAACTTTCAGCTTGGCCAAGTCTTCCTTGGAAGTCTGCGGAACTACCGGCTCGCGACGGTTCTGCTTGCGCTGATGGCGGTTGTTGCGGAAGTTGTCCTTCTGGCGGTTGTTCTTCTGATGACCCTGCTGCTGGTTCTTCTGCTGCCGCTGTTGGCGCTTCTGGCGGTTGCGCTTCTGATGCTGACCTTCGCCCTGATCGCCGTCGGATTCGGCCTTGGAATCGGAGGCTCCCTCGCCCTGGCCGCCCTCCTGGGCTTCCTTGGGCTGGTCAACGGACTTTTCAGCGGCGGAAGATTCGGCCTGAGCATCGGCCTTTTCGCCGTCCTGCTCTTTCTTGGCCTTCGCGGAACGCGATGCCTTGGGTGCTTCGCCCTGTTCTGCTGGGGCCGGGGCCGGCGCCTCTGCCGCGGCATCGGCGTCTTCGGCCTTCTTGCGGCGAGTACGGCGCTTCGGGGCTTCGGGAGCAGCCTCGGCTGCAGCCCCTTGCGGCTCGGCGCCTTCGGCGGAAGCGGCCTTCTTCGCACGCGTCTTGCGCGGCTTGGGCTCGCTGGAGGCAGCGGGTTCCGTTGCAGAACCCGCTGCGCTATCGGCATCAGCCACGGCTGCCGCCCTCTTTCGAGGGGCACGCTTGGGCGCCTCTTCGGCAGCAGCCGCGGTTGCTACTTCTTCTTCACTCATGCGTTCTGGACTTTCTCCCAGTCCTTAAGGAATGCCTCAAGGCCGCGGTCGGTGAGCGGATGCTGCACCATCTTCTTCAGAACGCCGAAGGGAACGGTGGCGATGTCGGCGCCCATGAGCGCAGCCTGGGTTACGTGGTTGGCACTGCGGATGGATGCAGCGATGACCTCTACCTGCTCGCCATTGACGGTGTTGGCGGTGAAGTCGTAGTTGTTCAGCGCGGTTACGATGTTGGCAACCTGATCAAGGCCGTCTTCCGAGATGTCGTCGAAACGGCCGATGAAGGGGCTGATGTAGCGGGCGCCGGCGCGGGCGGCAAGGATGGCCTGCGGAACGCTGAAGCACAGCGTCATGTTCACCGGGATGCCCTCGGCGGCCAGCGCATGCGTTGCGGCAAGGCCTTCCACCATGGTGGGGATCTTCACCACTACGTTGGGGGCGATTGCGGCAAGCTCGCGGCCGTCGGCGATGAGCTCGTCGCGCGTCATGGCAACGGACTCTGCGGAAACGGGGCAATCCGGGCCCACGATGTCGCAGATGCGCTTGATGTGGTTGTGGAAGTCGTCAAGCTTGCCGCCGATGCGGGAGTACAGGGAAGGGTTGGTGGTTACGCCAGCCAGCGCACCCCAGCTTGCGGCCTCTTCGATCTCTTCGAGATCGGCGGTGTCCAGAAAGAACTTCACTGGATTCCTCCTTTTTGAAAGGGATACTCAACATATCTGCATGCAGGCACACGGATCCCGAGGGAGAGCCTGCAACTATGCCGTTGTAAGGGGAATTGATAAGACCCGTTCATCATAAACAAAGGGTTTCGCCCGTGCAAGGAAAAACACTTTACGCGGTTCAGGTGCGGAATGCGGGCGGCCGGTCGTCTGCGCGCGCCCACCCCGACTGCGCCCACCTGCACCCTTGCGTTCTTATTGATGTTCTGCCAGCAGCTCGGCGGCGTGCGCGAGCGCGGTGCTGCTCACCTCGCCGGAAAGCATGCGCGCAACCTCGCGCGTGCGCTCTTCGCCCGCTATGGGCTGCAGCGTGGTTTCGGGAAGGGCGCCCTCTGTTTTGGTTACCAGGTAATGGGCGCTGCCGCACACCGCCACCTGCGGCAAGTGAGTGACCACGATAACCTGGTGGGTGCGCGCCAAGTCTTCCAGAACGGCGCCCAGGGCACGTGCGGTCTCGCCGCCCACGCCGGCGTCGATCTCGTCGAACACCAGGGTATCCACCTGGTCGCATTCACCCAGCACCACCTTCAGCGCCAGCATCACGCGGCTGGTTTCGCCGCCGCTGGCTATCTTGCCGAGGCGCTGGGGCTTCAGCTGGCCGCCGGGCGCGAACATCAGCTCGAACGACTGCGAGCCCCATGCGTCCCAGCTGGCACGCGGCAGGTCTTCCACGCACGCTTCCAAACGTGCGCCCTTCATTTCCAGCCGTGCCATCTGCGCCTGAACGGCATCGATGAACTGCGGAATCACCTTGGCGCGGGCCGCTGCCAACGCCGCGGCCGCGGCGGCAAGGGCAGCCTCTGCGGCATCGCGCGCCTGGGCTGCCTGGGCAATAAGCTCGTCGCGACCCTCATATTCGCGGATCTTTGCTGCCGATTCCTCTTGCAGCGTCAGCACATCTTCCATACGCGGGCCATAGCCACGCATAAGGCCCTGAAGCTCGGCTATGCGGTCTTGCGTCTGCTCAAGCTCTTCGCGCGGGAAATCCACCTGGTTGCGGTAACCGGAAAGCTCGCGGCCCAAATCTTCCAAGCTGAAGAATGCCTCGCGCACCACTTGGCGCGTGGGTTCGATGGAGGCATCCACCTCCGCGATGCGGTCCAGGCTGGCCAGGGCCGATTCCAGCTTCTCCACCGCGCCGCCGTTGCCGGTTAGGCTGCGCTCAGCGGCATGGGCCTCCCCCACCAAGAGTTCGGCGTTTTCCAGCTTGGGCAGGCGCTGCATCAGCTCTTCGTATTCGCCCGGCTGGGGGTTTGCCTTCTGTATCTGCTCCAGAGCGAAGCGCGCGCGGTCAAGCTCCACGGCATCGGCCTGGTCAAGCGCCTGCAGGCGATCAAGCTCCGCCTGAGCTTCCTTCGCAGCGGCAAGCGCTGTGCGGTATTCCTGATGAGGCTGGGCAATGTCGCCTTTGCCCCATTCGTCTAGCAGCGCGCGCTGGTATGCCGGGGAAAGCAAACGCTGATGCTCGTGCTGGCCGCACAAATCCACGCTCTGCCCCACCGTTTGCGCAAGCTCTTTCAGAGAAGCCAGCGAGCCGTCGATCGAGGCGCGCGAACGGCCCTGGGCGGTGATGCGGCGGGCGGCCACCACACCGTCTTCATCGGCGCCTTCCAGGAAGAAGCGGCCTTCCACCTGAAGCTCCGGCGCGCCTTGGCGTACCAAGCCGGCTTCCGCACGTTCGCCGATGAGCAGCTTCAGGGCGTTCAACAGCGCTGTTTTGCCCGAGCCCGTTTCGCCCGTGATAACGGTAAGGCCTGATGCGGGGGCAAACGTGGCCTCGGCAATCAAGGCAACGTTCTTGATATGGACCTCGTCGATCATAGAAACCCCTGCCTGCGAAAACGGCGCGTGCGAACCAAGTTATTCGCTTCGATTCTACGACATGGTTTTAGAAAGAAATGCGAAAGGAATTGCAAAATGCAATAGTCGCGAAGATATCGCACGCCGATTTATAGGCACACCGCCCCGCAGAGCACAAAGGCAGGCATATACTGTGATTTCCGAGTTTTTCACAACCTGAAATCCACGAAGGGCACCGATGCACTACTGCGATGCACCGCATATACGCGCCTGGGGCGCACTGAGCAAGCTCCCGTCTTCCGTGAGCAAGGTCATGAGCGCTCTGGAAAACGCCGGCTTCGAGGCCTGGGTCGTGGGCGGTTATGTGCGCGATGCCCTGCGCGGCGCCACCCCGCACGATGCCGACGTTGCCACCAATGCGCACTGGCAGCAAACGCGCGAAGCGTGCCGTGCCGCGGGCATGGCAGTGCATGAGACGGGCATCAAGCACGGCACCGTCACGGTGATCTGCGATGACTACCCCATCGAGGTAACCACCTTCCGCACCGAGGGCACCTATTCCGACCACCGCCACCCCGACAGCGTGCAGTTCGTGAACAGCATCGAGCAGGACCTTGCCCGGCGCGACTTCACCATCAACGCCATGGCCTTCCATCCCGTGCGCGGCATCGTGGACCCGTTCGATGGGCAAAACGACTTGGCGAACAAGGTTATCCGCTGCGTGAACAGCGCCGATGAGCGCTTCGCCGAAGACGCGCTGCGCGTGCTGCGCGCCATACGCTTCGCCTCCCAGCTGGGGTTTTGGATGGCGCCCGATACCGAGCTGGCTGTGCGCAAGCATGCCGGAAGCCTTGCGGGAGTGGCCGGCGAGCGCCTGTTCCAGGAAATGGACAAGCTGCTGTGCGGCCCCGCCGTGCGCACCACCCTGCTGCGCTTCGCCGAGGAGCTGGCCGTGGTGGTGCCCTGCATCAAGCCCATGATCGGGTTCGACCAGCACAACCCCTGGCACGTGTACGACGTGTTCGAGCACACGGCAACCGTGGTCGCCGAAACGCCCGCCTACCCGCTGGTGCGCTGGGCAGCGCTGTTCCACGACGCGGGCAAGCCCGACACGTTCTTCATCGGCGACGACGACCGCGGCCACATGCCCAACCACCAGATAGAGAGCGTGCACCATATGAAGGCCTCGGCGAAGCAGCTGAACTTCAGCCGCAAGCTGCAGCACGACCTGGAACTGCTGGTGCGCTTCCACGACGACCACCCGGAACCCACCGAGAAAAGCGTGCGCAAGCTGTACGCCAAGCTGAACAACGACGGGCGCCTGTTCCACGTGATGTGCGACCTTATGCGCGGCGACGCCATGGGCCAGGCCGAGTTCAGCCACAAGCGCACGAAGAAGATCGATGCGGTGGAGCAGCTGTTCAACGAGATGGTGGAGCGTCACGAGCCCCTTTCCATGAAGGACCTGCCCATCAACGGCCGCGACCTCATCGAGTACGGCGTGCCCGAGGGCCCGCAGGTCGGGCTTATCCTGAACGAGATCTTCAACGCCGTGGTGAACGGCCAGATCCCGGGCGACCGCGAAACGCTGCTCACCCAGATACCCCTGCGCTGCAAGAACACCGCCTCCCTGTACGC